>NZ_CP133269.1:3186250-3513333 GCF_030915525.1 Neobacillus sp. PS2-9 | reverse complement strand
TACAGGCTGGTCGTGAAGTACGTATTATTGTAAGACCAGATGCAGTTGATGATCTTGCTGCTCATCGATTAGCACGAGATATTCGTAAGCGAATTGAAGAAGAGCTAGATTACCCTGGCCATATTAAAGTCACAGTTATTCGTGAAACACGAGCTGTAGAATACGCAAAATAAAGCGGTGCATTTGCACCGCTTTATTTATTGGGTAAAACTGGTGATTAAATTATTTTTGATTGTGATACAATTGAAACAACTACAATTACTTATTGACGAAAGGAAAAATAATGAATTTACTTTTTATCGGAGATGTGGTCGGCTCACCAGGTCGGGACATGGTTAAGGAATATTTACCAAAACTAAAAGAGAAATTCCGGCCTACCTTTACCATTATTAATGGGGAAAATGCTGCCGGAGGCAAGGGGATTACAGAAAAAATCTATCGTGAATTTTTAGGGTATGGCGCACAGGCAGTTACGCTTGGTAACCATGCTTGGGATAATCGAGAAATTTTTGAGTTTATCGGTTCAGCAAAAAATATGGTAAGGCCAGCGAATTTTCCAGAAGGTACACCGGGGCAAGGGATGGCATTTTTTAAAGTTAATGAGTTTGAGATTGCAGTCATTAACCTCCAAGGAAGAACCTTTATGGCACCATTAGATTGTCCCTTTAAAAAAGCTGATGAGTTAGTTGAAAAAGCAAGGGAAAGAACCCCATTTATCTTTGTTGATTTCCATGCAGAAGTGACGAGTGAAAAACAAGCCATGGGGTGGTACTTAGATGGAAGAGTATCAGCAGTTGTTGGAACTCACACACACGTCCAAACAGCTGATAGCCGTATTCTGCCTGCTGGGACTGGGTATCTATCAGATGTGGGCATGACAGGCCCGTACGATGGCATATTAGGTGTTGAAAGAGATGCAGTCCTTAAAAGGTTCCTTACCAGCCTCCCAGTCCGTTTTGAAGTTCCTACGGCAGGTAGAAATCAATTAAGCGCTGTTTATATCGAACTAGATCGTAAAACAGGGATGACGAAAAAAATCAGTCCTATTTTAATAAACGATGACCATCCGTTTTATTCGTAAGAGCAAAAGAACCCCTTTTGCTCTTTTTTAATGGATATGTACCAAACGGACCAAAGGGAATCATCTCTTTTTTTTGTCCAAGCCGGAATATGTCTTTTGCAGGCTGAATATAGTAGCAGTGGAAAGTTATAACCTGATTTGTACATGAAACTGCTCATGCGGGATCGGGATTTTTTAAGGAGGAGCTAGGAATGGAAATATTAAAAGTTTCAGCAAAATCTAATCCTAATTCTGTAGCTGGTGCACTTGCCGGAGTTCTGCGTGAAAGAGGTGCAGCAGAAATACAGGCGATTGGTGCGGGTGCATTGAACCAAGCCGTAAAGGCAGTAGCAATTGCACGAGGATTTGTAGCACCTAGCGGAGTTGATTTAATCTGTATCCCTGCGTTTACTGATATTTTAATTGATGGGGAAGAACGCACAGCTATCAAACTAATTGTTGAACCACGGTGAAAGAGATAGATTATTTTCCGGGGGGCAAAAAAAGGTACTTCTTATTTTTCCTGCTTGTTTGACACAAGCGGGTTTTTTTATTGGTTAGGAAATTATAAAAAGGTCCGAGTGTGGAAAACAGAACTAGTAGTCTGAATCTAGCTTCAGCGCCCAGCCCCTCGGGTCAAATAACCTTCGGCAAGAAAAGTCAAAAGGCGGACTTTTCCTGCCGAAGAACATTTGCCTGTCGGGGCTTGACGAGGCGCTTCCGCTTTTTGTTCTTTCGAGGGTAGCCATAGTTGCATATAAAAATATTATTCTAATATACAAGAATAATTAAAAAAACAACAGTTCCGTTTAGTGATAAATCGTCCAAAACCGCATAAGAATAACAGTTTTTATCTGCTATTTATCTATTTTCCGCTTTAAAGGAACACAGTTAATTTTAAATAATAAAAAAATATTCATATTTTAGACAATATTTCGTGTGAAAGGGTTGCAATTTTTAGTGCATAGGTCTAGAATTGTAAGCGTTTAGTACATATCCTTGATTCTATTTTTTAGTCTGCAACGTATTTAAATGGGCTAATTTCTAGTGATTTACTCGGAAAAGTGCTACACTTAGTATGTTCAATCAACTTATTTTTTACATATCCAAAGGGGTGTAAGTCATGATCAATCAACTTTCGTGGAAAGTTGGCGGACAACAAGGGGAAGGTATTGAAAGTACTGGGGAAATCTTTGCTATCGCATTGAATCGCCTGGGATATTACTTGTATGGTTATCGTCACTTTTCATCTCGTATTAAAGGCGGTCATACAAACAATAAAATCAGAGTAAGTACGACTGAAGTTCGTTCTATTTCTGACGATCTAGATATCCTTGTAGCGTTTGACCAAGAAACCGTTGATATTAACTACAAAGAGCTTCATAGCAAAGGTGTCATTCTAGCTGACTCCAAATTTGATCCAAAGAAACCTGAAGATACACAAGCTTCCATGTATGCGGTTCCATTTACAGAAATTGCTACTGGACTAGGAACTTCTTTAATGAAAAACATGGTAGCTATCGGTGCAACATCTGCTGTGTTAGATTTGGATATTCAAGTTTTTAAAGAAGTAGTTCATGAAATTTTCGGTAAAAAAGGCGAACAAGTTGTTGCGAAAAACATGGATGCAATTAAAGCAGGCTATGATTATATGAAAGAAAAACTTGAAGCTGGCGTCCAAACAATGCAGCTTGAAAAAGCTGATGGTAAGAAGCGTATGTTTATGATTGGGAACGATGCGATTGCATTAGGTGCGATTGCTGGTGGATGCCGATTTATGGCTGCATACCCAATTACTCCAGCTTCTGAGATTATGGAATATTTAATTAAAAAGCTTCCTGCTCTTGGCGGAACAGTTATTCAAACAGAAGATGAGATTGCAGCATGTACAATGGCTATTGGTGCTAACTATGGTGGCGTCCGTGCAATTACAGCTTCTGCTGGTCCAGGATTATCCTTGAAAATGGAAGCAATTGGCCTTTCTGGTATTACAGAAACTCCACTTGTTATCGTTGACACTCAACGTGGTGGTCCATCTACTGGATTACCAACAAAACAAGAACAGTCAGACTTAATGGCCATGATTTATGGAACTCACGGTGAAATTCCGAAGATCGTTATGGCTCCTAGTACAGTTCAAGAGGCATTCTATGATGCGGCTGAAGCATTCAATCTAGCAGAAGAATATCAGTGCCCAGTTATTCTACTTACTGATCTTCAACTATCTTTAGGTAAACAAACAGTTGAACCTTTAGATTTTAGTAAAGTTGAAATTAGACGAGGTAAGTTAGTTTCAGGAGACATTCCTGCAAACGAAAACAATGGCTATTTCAAGCGTTATGAAGTGACAGAAGATGGCGTATCTCCACGTGTTATTCCTGGTATGAAAAATGGTATCCACCATGTAACAGGTGTAGAACACGATGAAACTGGTAAACCATCAGAATCAGCTCCTAACCGAATTGCTCAGATGGATAAGCGCTTCCGCAAAGTCGAGAATATCCGCTTTGATACACCAGTCTATAAAAATGTAAAGCATGAAGATGCTGATGTTTTATTTGTTGGTTTTAACTCAACACGCGGAGTAATTGAAGAAGCTATGACTCGTCTCGAGAAGGACGGATTAAAAGTGAACCATGCTCATATTCGTTTAGTTCATCCGTTCCCAACAGACGAAGTCCTTCCTTTAGTTCGTTCTGCTAAGAAGGTTGTTGTTGTTGAAAACAACGCAACTGGACAGTTAGCGAATATCATGAAGATGAATGTTGGACATGCTGAGAAAATCGTTAAGCATGTTAAATATGATGGTAATCCGTTCTTGCCGCACGAAGTGTATACAAAATGTAAGGAGTTGTTCTAAATGGCCACTTTTAAAGACTTTCGAAACAATGTAAAACCGAACTGGTGCCCTGGCTGTGGCGACTTCTCCGTACAAGCGGCAATGCAACGTGCTGCAGCAAATGTTGGTTTAGAACCTGAAAATTTAGCTGTTATTTCTGGTATCGGCTGTTCAGGACGTATTTCTGGTTATATCAATTCATTTGGTTTCCACGGTATCCATGGTCGTTCATTACCGATTGCACAAGGTGTTAAAATGGCTAATCGTGACTTAACAGTTATCGCTTCTGGTGGTGACGGGGACGGTTTTGCCATCGGTATGGGTCACACGATTCACGCTATTCGCCGTAATATCGACATTACTTATGTTGTTATGGATAACCAAATTTATGGTTTAACTAAAGGTCAAACATCACCACGTTCCGCAGCTGGCTTTAAAACAAAGTCAACTCCATTGGGATCAATTGAACAAGCAATTTCTCCAATGGAAATGGCTTTAACTGCTGGCGCAACATTTGTTGCACAAAGCTTTTCAACTGATTTAAAAGAACTTACTGCTCTAATTGAAGCAGGTATCAATCATAAAGGGTTCTCATTAATCAACGTATACAGCCCATGTGTAACCTATAATAAGGTCAACACTTATGATTGGTTCAAAGAAAATCTTACAAAGCTAAGTGATGTTGAAGGGTACGATCCAAATAGTCGTGAAATGGCTATGCAAACATTAATGAAGCATAATGGCCTTGTAACTGGTCTAATCTATCAAAATACTGAGCGTCAATCTTACCAGGAGTTAATCCAAGGGTACTCACCGGCTCCGTTATCTCAAGCGGACCTTAATCTTGACCAAAACTATTTTGATAAATTAGTCGGCGAATTTATGTAATAAATAAAAAAATCCCGCGGAACTTTGTTCCCCGGGATTTTTTTTATGAAGGCTGTGTTAAAGAACAGAGTTGATTATTAACCCTGTTGATTATTAACCCTGTTGATTGGAGTGGAAGGCTCGAAGACTCCTGTGGGAGTACGGTTCAGGGGAGACCCCGCAGGCGCAAGCGCCGAGGAGGCTCGCCGAAACGCCCACGAACCGCTCGAGCCTGGAACGGAAATCAACAGACATTTTTTAAAGAACCTTTATGAAAAATAGTGAGTTACATCACATTAATTTTACTTGGAATCCAGTACAATTATTAATTGGCTAATTTTTTATTTTAGATGATTAGCAATGTCCTCTAAAAGGGCGTGTTTACAGGGATTTCTATTGTTTTCATTACAGTAAACCTTTATACTATAATAATGTGCAGATTAACCAAAAAATTATTCTTAGCACAAAGAATAATAATGAAACTAATAGAAGCAATCAGTTTAAGTTAACTTGTAAGAAAGGGGATTTTGAACCAAATGAATGAAAAGCAACGTTTAGAAGGTCAACAAGTAGAAACGGCTAATTCTTCGGACAAAAAATCCGCCAAGGATTACAGCAAGTACTTTGAGCAAGTAATAACTGCACCTTCTTTAAAGGATGCGAAGAAACGTGGTAAAGAAGAAGTAAAGTATCACAATGACTTTGCAATTCCAGAAGAGTTCCGTGGGATGGGTGAAGGCAGAAAGTTCTATATCCGTACGTATGGTTGCCAAATGAACGAGCATGATACAGAAGTTATGGCTGGGATCTTTTTAGCTTTAGGTTACGAGCCCACTGATAATACCGAGGATGCAAACGTAATTTTACTAAACACATGTGCAATTCGCGAGAATGCTGAAAATAAAGTGTTTGGTGAATTAGGTCATTTGAAAGCACTAAAATTAGAGAAGCCAGACTTACTTATAGGTGTTTGTGGCTGCATGTCTCAGGAAGAGTCCGTAGTTAATAAAATTTTGAAGACGTATAACCAAGTGGATATGATTTTTGGTACTCATAATATCCACCGCCTGCCAAACATCCTTCATGAAGCATATATGTCAAAGGAAATGGTTGTTGAAGTATGGTCCAAGGAAGGAGACGTTATTGAAAACCTTCCGAAGGTACGTCGTGGCAAGATTAAAGCATGGGTTAACATCATGTATGGCTGCGATAAATTCTGTACGTATTGTATTGTACCTTATACACGCGGTAAGGAACGTAGCCGCAGACCTGAAGAGATTATCCAGGAAGTCCGTCATTTAGCAGCACAGGGCTACCAGGAGGTAACTCTTCTTGGCCAGAACGTTAATGCCTATGGTAAAGACTTAGAAGGAATGAACTATGGTCTAGGTGAGTTAATGGATGAATTACGTAAGATTGATATTCCACGAATTCGTTTCACTACAAGCCATCCGCGTGACTTTGATGATCATTTAATCGAAGTTCTAGCTAAAGGCGGCAATTTAATGGATCATATCCACCTGCCAGTCCAATCAGGTTCAACGGATGTGTTAAAAATCATGGCTCGTAAATATACAAGAGAACAATATTTAGAGCTTGTTAGAAAAATTAAAGCGGCGATTCCAAATGTTGCTTTGACAACTGATATAATTGTGGGATATCCGAACGAAACGGACGAGCAATTTGAAGAGACAATGTCTCTCTATCGTGAAGTAGGCTATGAATTAGCGTATACATTTATTTATTCTCCACGTGAAGGTACACCAGCGGCCAAAATGGAAGACAATGTTCCAATGGAAGTTAAGAAAGAACGTCTACAGCGTCTGAACAAGCTTGTTAATGAAATGTCATTAGAAGCAATGAAAAAACATGAAGGACAGGTTCTTGATGTACTGATCGAAGGGGAGAGCAAGAACAACCCTAATGTTCTTGCAGGTTACACAACAAGAAGCAAGCTTGTCAACGTTGTAGCACCTAAATCAACGATTGGCAAAATTATTAAAGTGAAAATTACAGAAGCAAAAACATGGTCATTAAACGGAGAAATGGTGGAAGAATTAGAACCAGCAGAGGTGAAGTAAAGTGGCGAAGTATACAAAAGACGATATCGTCGCTCGTGCAGCAGATTTAGCACGTATGATAGCAGAAACTGAAGAAGTAGACTTCTTCAAACGAGCAGAAGCTCATATTCATGAAAATCCAAAGGTAAACACATTAATTGCAGATATTAAAGGTCTTCAGAAGCAAGCAGTTAATCTACAACATTATGGAAAACCTGAGGCGTTAAAGAGAGTTGAAGATAAAATTGCTACAATTGAAAAGGAACTAGATGAGATTCCTGTTGTCCAAGATTTTAAGCAATCCCAATTAGAAGTTAATGAGTTGTTGCAGCTAATTGCATCGACTATTTCAAATACAGTCACTGATGAGATTATCACTTCCACAGGCGGCGATGTATTAATGGGTGAAACAGGCGGCAGCATGAAACATGGCGGCGGAGCTTGTGATGGGCACGACGATTGTGATCACGATCATTAATTAGGTTAAGAGGCTGACTCAAAAAAAGGGTCAGCCTCTTTCTTTTTCAAGAATCAGCATTCTCCTCGATTTAATCTACATAAGAAACCTCCATTTTAAGTACAGGCAAGTGAGGCACACACCATTAAATCCCGCATAAAATGAACTATGACTAAACTTTTAACCAGTATTCACAAAATTATATATCACACTAGTCTACAATTTAGCATACGATGAAATGAAACTGAATGAGGAGGGTTCGCGCGAAATGGGAGAATATAGAGAGATAATTACGAAGGCCGTAGTAGCGAAAGGACGTAAATTCACCCAGTCCAATCATACGATTAGCCCGGCGCACAGTCCAACAAGTATTCTTGGTTGTTGGATTATCAACCATAAATACAACGCGAAAAAAGTAGGGAAGACTGTAGAGATTCACGGTCACTATGATATCAATGTATGGTACTCGTTTAATGATAATACCAAAACAGAGGTAGTAACTGAACGGGTACAATATACTGATGTTATCAAGTTAAAGTATCGTGATCATGACTGTATCGATGACAGTGAAATTTGCGCTAAAGTGTTGCAACAGCCAAACTGTGTGGAAGCAGTCATTTCCCCTAACGGTAATCGAATCATCGTTCATGTCGAAAGGGAATTCCTTGTAGAAGTAATTGGCGAAACAAAGGTTTGTGTTCGCGTTAGTTCTGAAGGCTGCAAAGACTGTGACGATGATTGGGGATTGGATGTAGACGACGAAGAATTTGAGGATCTTAATCCAGAGTTCTTAGTCGGCTCAGAAGAAGAGTAAGGCCACTAGGAAGGTAAAACTTCCTAGTTTTTTTCTGTTCTGAATTATGAGGTTTTGGAAATTTAATGAATGTTAAACTGACAATATCAGCAAGCTATTTCTAGGAGGTGTTAGTGATGGAGCCGAGACAACCTGGAAATAAAAAGATGACTGATTTTGATCAATTAAATGACAGAGTGATTGCTGAAAGTCCTTCCTCACCAATGTTAGTAATCAAAACGAACCTCGACCCAAAGGAACCATCAGAAAATAATCCTTATTATCACAATGGAAAAGCACATGATCCAGAGGCAATGAAGAATTTCTTTGAGAACAATGAAAGCCAGGAGAACTAATTTTCCTGGCTTTTTTTCCAATCAGACTGCAACAAGGATAGTACGCATGTATCATGGAATTCTTCATTTTGATGAATATACCCTCGTAGAAGGCCCTCTTGTTCAAAGCCTAGTTTCATAAGTAAATTGATGGAGGCTTCATTTTCGGGGAAGACGACTGCTCCTAACCGATACAGATGTAATTGCTTAAAGCTAAACGCCAATACTTCTTTAATAGCCTCAGAGGCATATCCCATTCTCCAAAACGTGGGATGTAGTTCGTAGCCAATTTCAGCCCTCTTATTATTAATATGTAAAGCATTCAGTCCTACTGTACCAATAATCTTTTGATTTTCTTTTACTTTAATTCCCCAGCGGATCCCTTTTTTTTCATGAAAGTTTTTGTGGAACATGTCAATTAATCTAGAAGCTTCAATTGGTAGGGTAAAACGATTCGTTCCGTAAAAACGTGTTACTTCTTCTAAAGATAACACCTCATAAATGGAATCAACATGCTGATGAGTAATTTCAATTAACTTCAGTCTCTTTGTTTCTAAAATGGGAAAATTCACAGTATCTCCTCACTTTTAAATAATAGGCTATGTTATAGAACAGTTTTGAATTTATACCTTGTTGATTGGAGCGGAAGGCGCGAAGACTCCTGTGGGAGTACGGTTCAGGGGAGACCCCGCAGGCATGAGCGCCGAGAAGGCTCGCCGAAACGCCCACGAACCGCTCACGCCTGGAGCGGAAATCAACAGAAAAAGTTAACAGAGCCAAATAATGAACAAATAATAACTATTCTTAAGTGTACTATGGTTTCTTACTGCTGAAAAGATACGGTTGAAGAAATGGAGTAAAAACATTATGATTTATGTAATATTATCGGAAGAGTAGAAAAGGTGGGTACGGATGCAAATCGCACAATATATCAGGCTAATAGAAAATGAGTTATTAACCAAAATTGAATTACAATCGCCCAGCCCATTCGATCCCATTATTGTAAAAAATCAATCCAAGTCGTGGAGGACTATCGGAAGCGGGAATTACGCGGGAGTTTTTGCTCATGAGTCCAATCCTAATTGGGTCGTAAAAATTTATGGACGGAATCCTGAAGAGCTGAAGAAGGAAATAGAGGTATATAAAAAATTAGGAAACCATGAATCCTATTCCAGACTTTTAGACTATGGAGAAAATTATTTGATCTTAAAAAAGCTGGATGGGATTACTTTATTTGATGCTTTAGTAAAGGGTGTACCTATACCTGAAAATGTGATTCAGGATATCGATGCCGGATTAGAATACGCAAGAAAAATTGGCTTAAATCCCTTTGATGTTCATGGTAAAAACGTCGTGATGCATAACGGAAAAGGGTATATCGTAGACGTATCTGATTTCTATAAACAGGGTATATGCCACAAGTGGAAAGATTTGAAAAAAGCATATTACAAGATTTATAGGCCCTATATACTTAAATTCCATCCGCCCATACCCTTTTTTATCGTGGACGGTGTAAGAAAAGGCTATCGTTTTTACAGGAAATTGAAAAAGAAAAAGGGAAATAAATAAACTAATAATTATTTCCCCAAGCACTGTTTAGAGGTTCATTGTTTCATATATTTTTAAATTCAGGTTAACGATTTTTAAAGTAGGAGCATCGATATCGTTTAAGTTAGCTAAGTTTAATAGGTAACCATATAGATGATCTGCTTCAATGGGCAAACTCTTTTCCATATCGCGTTGGAGCGAGGACTTCATTTCATAATTCATAGCTATTAATTTATCCTTTTGTAAGACTTCAATACCTTCTGGTAGGGGTGCATGGATACTTCTCATAATGGTAGCCGTTTCATGCAGTACCTTCTTAATCGTATTTAGTCCCTCTTTATTTTCAAGGATGGGTCCGATAGGAGACCTAAACAAGGAAGTGATTCCGGAAAGAGTGGAAATGAATAAATATTTTACCCACATCTCTTGGTTAATCTTATCTGAAAGCAGAAAATTGGCTTTTGTCCCCGTAAGAACACTCTCTAAACGTGTCATTCGTTCAGATTTTTCTCCATTTCGTTCGCCGTAAACTAGGTCATGGATAGGACTAGTTTGGATGATGGTTCCATTCTGATCGAGGGTGGATTCAACAAAGCAAAGACCACCAAGGACATTTTTCTCATCAAATGATTCTACCAGTTTGTCTATGTGAGACATCCCATTTAAAAGAGGTAAAATCATCGTATCCTTTCCAATGTAAGGCCGCACGTCCTCAATTGCCGAATCAAGGTGATAAGCCTTCGTGGAAATCAATATAACGTCAAAGGCTTCTGCTGCCTCTCCAGAGAGCAGGAGTTGTGGCTTTATATGTATGTTTCCATGGATGCTCTGGATGAGTAGTCCATTTTGTTCTAACTGTTTCTTTCTTTTTTCCCGAACAAGAAAGGTAACATTTTCTCCTTTTTCAGCTAAACGGCCGCCAAAATAACCTCCGACTGCACCAGCTCCAACTACTAATATGTTCATGATGATAACCTCCATTTTTTTAAAAGGTGTCGAGTTAATAGTAGCACAAATCTATTAAATATTTGGGCAGTTTTGCTTTTATTCTCTCTATTACTGAAATGATATGTATTTTCGTAAAAATTTACAGTTTTTTTGAAAAATTGTGTTAATATATTTATCATCATGGAAGAATATAGTAAAGAAAGGAGTAGTAGATGATGAATTTCCCTTTCTATATTTTTGGTGTGCATCCGCATTTGATTTTTGAATCCTTAGCCTATTTTATTGGATTTCGCGTGTATTTATATACAAGAAATAAGGAACGAATACCTATTGATAAAGCACTTTGGGTGGTAGTTGGTGCAACATTAGGTGCTGCCATAGGTTCAAAACTTCTTTATTGGTTAGAAGATCCGGTGAAGACACTGGAAAACTGGAATAACCTAATTTATTTAGTAGAGGGAAAAACAATTGTGGGCGGCTTGTTAGGCGGCTTAATTGGGGTGGAGACAGCTAAGAAATGCATCGGATGGACGCGTTCAACGGGGGATGATTTCGTTTTACCTCTTTCTGTTGGAATGATGATTGGAAGAATTGGCTGCTTCTTAACTGGTTTAGATGATCATACCTATGGTGTTCCAACCACATGGGCAACGGGCGTAGATTTTGGAGATGGTATTCTTCGCCATCCCACTCAATTGTATGAAATCGCTTTCTTAGGCATCCTCATCTTCTTTCTTCTATATTTAAAAAGAAAACAGTCAGGGTGGGAAGGTCTTTTATTTCAATTATTTATGCTAGGGTATCTTTTCTTTCGCCTAATGATTGATTTTATCAAACCAACTCCACATCCTTACTGGATTCTAAATAATATCCAACTTGCTAGTTTACTAGGAATTATGTATTACATATGGCTGATCAGTAAAAAACAAACCGAAAAAAGGAGAGAAATTCATGCCTAACCGTCCCTATTTATTTTATGAACTGACAAACAGTATCTGTTCTACCTGTCTGCGAAAGGTAGAAGCGAAAGTGATTATTGAAAATGAAAAGGTATACCTTGTGAAGCATTGTATGAAGCACGGTAGGGAGAAGGTCTTGATTTCAACTGATGTCGCTTATTATAAATGGTGTCGTGAGTTTATTAAACCATCGGAAATGCCATACCGATGGAATACACCTATTAAATATGGCTGCCCATATGATTGTGGACTTTGCCCTGACCACGAACAGCATAGCTGTTTGACGCTTTTAGAAATTACGGAAAGATGCAACCTAAAATGCCCCATCTGCTATGCGGAATCCTCTCCTCAAAAAGGAAGCTTCCGAAGCTTAGAGAAAATTGAATTCATGCTCGATAATATCATTAAAAATGAACGACACGCAGATATTGTTCAGATCAGTGGCGGGGAACCCACCATCCATCCATATTTTTTTGACATCCTTGATATGGCAAAATCAAGACCGATCCGACATATAATGGTGAATACCAATGGTCTTCGCATGGCAACAGATAAAGAGTTTGTGAGAAGGCTTGCCACTTACTCTCCTGGTTTTGAAATTTATCTCCAGTTTGATAGCTTTGAAAGAGAAACACTAGAAGAATTAAGAGGGGTAGATTTAAGGGATGTAAGAAAAAAAGCAATTGAACATTTAAATGAATTTAATATTTCTACAACCTTGGTTGTAACCTTAAAGAAGGGCTTAAATGATCATGAGGTCGGCAAAATTATTCAATATGGGTTAAAACAGAAATGTGTTCGAGGAGTTACCTTCCAACCGATTCAGGCTGCAGGGAGATTGGAAGAATACGACCCAGCGACAAATCGCCTTACACTTAGTGAAGTAAGACAGATGATCATTGAACAATCCAATGTTTTTGGCTCAAAGGATATTATTCCTGTTCCCTGCCACCCGGACTGTTTGGCAATGGGGTATGCATTAAAAATGAACGGCGAAGCAACACCATTAACTGGCCTTATTGATCCTAATATTTTATTAGAAGGCGAACGCAATACCATTGTTTTTGAACAGGATGACAATATCAAAAATATGATTTTTAAATTATTTTCTTTAAATCATTCACCCGATTCTGCCTCACTCTCCCTAAAGGATTTACTCTGCTGTTTGCCAAAAGTATCTATGCCAGGAGAAATTGGCTATGATAACGTATTTCGGGTCATCATTATGCAGTTTTTAGATGCGTACAATTTTGATGTGCGATCCGTTAAAAAATCCTGCGTTCATATCGCTCATCCAGATGGTAGAATCATCCCATTTGATACGTACAATTTATTTTATCGCGATGAGAAAGAGCAGGAACTAAAGAAAATTCAAGCAGAGTTAGAGGCTAGAGCTTTCATAAATGCCGAATAACAAAGGTGAGGGGAGAACAAGGAATGACTCATAACCAAAAGACCCAGAAGGATGGGTCATTAAAAGATTTATGGCTTGGAATTGGTTTGAGCATGGGTATTTACCTTTTAGGCATATTCATATTACTGGTAGTTTCACCTATATTTATGGCCTATGTATGTATAGCAGTAGTCGCCATTATTGTGATACCAATTGTAAGCTTTGCAAAGGGGAGGAAACGATTAGGTCAAGGAGCATTAATAGGGTTGGGATTAAATATTTTGTTATTTACTGCCTGTTTTGGAATCATTCTTTACAATCTTGGCGGATGAAGTGGAGGAGATTAAATGGATGATCGTCAGTTTAGAAACGCTATGGGGAAATTTGCGACAGGGGTAACTGTAGTAGCTACAGAGGTAGACGATGATGTACATGGCATGACAGCTAACGCTTTTATGTCCGTTTCACTTAATCCGAAGCTTGTAGTCATTTCTGTAGCTGAAAAAGCTCGAATTCTTGAGAAAATAAAAAAGAGTAAGAAGTTCACTGTCAATATTCTAGCTGCCGACCAACAAGAACTCTCAATGATTTTTGCTGGGCAGATTAAGGAGCACCGAGAAGTAGTGTTTGACTATCTAGATGGAAAACCAGTATTAGCAGGGGCGGTTGCGCAGATTGCCTGCGAAGTATCGGCAGAACATATCGAAGGAGATCATACCTTGTTGATTGGAAAAGTGACAGCTATTCACATCGGGGATGCCGAGCCTCTAATTTATTTCAGTGGACGTTACCGGGCACTAGCTGAATAATTGAAGGTATACTGTAAGAAAGGAAGAGGCTAATTCAAATGCCCCTTCCTTTTGTTCTTTACGGTTAAATCCCTTTGTAGGCTTGCCGTAAAATCTCTGTCAATTCCCTAGTTAGCGGGCGCTTCGGATTGACATTCGTATCTGGATCATTAAATGCTTGTAAGGCCAATAGGTCAACTTTATTTTCAAATTCAGAATAGTTTATACCACATTCTTCAATGCTCAATGGCAAGTCTAGCTCTTTAGCTAGGTTGATAATAGCTCCAATTAAACTATCGATCCCTTCCTCCGTTGTTCGAGCTTGCAAACCAAGCATCTTAGCAAGCTCAGCATATCGCTGGTCAGCGATAAAATGTTCGTAACCTGCGAACGGTGTAAACTTTGTAGGTTTTTTCGAATTATAACGAATGACATGTGGCAGGAAGATTGCATTTGCTCGCCCGTGTGCAATGTGGAACTCAGCGCCTAATGCATGAGCAAGACTATGATTTATTCCTAAAAACGCATTGTTGAAAGCAAGCCCAGCCATGGTTGATGCATAATGCATTTTTTCTCTTGCAAGAGCGTCAGTGTGATCATGGTAAGCTCTTGGCAAGTATTCGAACACAAGCTGAATAGCTTTGATAATTTGACCGTCTGTAAAATCATTTGCGACAACTGAAACATACGCTTCAAGTGCATGGGTTAATACGTCCATCCCGGTATCAGCGGTAATATGCTTAGGTACTGTCATCGTAAATTGCGGGTCAATAATAGCAATATCCGGTAAGAGTTCAGGATCTGATAGAGGATATTTTATATTTGCTTTTTTATCCGTAATAACTGCAAAGGAAGTCACCTCAGAACCTGTTCCAGAGGTCGTTGGAATGGCAATAAGCGTTGCTTTACCTCGTAATTTTGGATAGGTGACTACGCGTTTTCTTGGGTTTAAGAATTTTTGTTTTAATGCATCGAAGTTAGTATCAGGATATTCGTAGAAGAGCCACATGGCCTTCGCTGCATCAAGGACAGAACCGCCTCCCAAAGCAATAATGACATCCGGTTGGGCATGTCTCATACATTCTGCTCCCTTTTGGACGGTTTCAATACTTGGATCAGGCTCCACTTCTGAAAAAATATCAAAATGTTTAAAATCGGGTCGTTTTTTTAGAAAATGAATGACCTTATCTACATAGCCATTTCTGATAGAGCTTGGACTAGTTACTATAAATGCATTTGAAATATCAGGAATAATTTCTAAGGTCTGGATGGAGTTCTTTTTATAATAGATTTGTGGTGGAGTTCTTAGGACTTGGGAATTGATGTTTCTCTTTGCCACCTTTTTAATATTTAGTAAATGCGTGGCACTTACATTGACTGAGACGGAGTTTCCACCATAGGTACCGCAGCCAAGAGTTAGGGTAGGTAGAAAATCATTATATACATTACCCGTTGCTCCTTGAGCGGATGGTGTGTTAACAATAATCCTTCCTGCTCTCATTCTCATCGCAAACTGTTCAATAATTCTATCATCTGAAGTATGGATGGAAGCGGTATGACCTAGTCCGCCATATTCTAATGTCTGATCAGCAAGATCGAAAGCTTCCTCCACATTATTTGCCTTGTAGCAGGCAAGGATCGGGCTTAATTTCTCACAGGAAAGGGGGGATTTTGGTCCAACCCCTTCTAATTCAACCACAAGTACCTTCGTTTCTAACGGAACTTCAATACCCGCCATTTCGGCGATTTTAAAGGCGGGTAACCCAACAACCATTGGGTTAAGGGAACTAGTATCTTTTTTTATCGCTAGATGTTCCAATTGTTGTTTTTCAGTTTCGTTAAGAAAATAACACTTGTTAGCCATCATTTCAGTAATGACTTCCGAATAGATTTCTTTATCAATAATGAGGGCCTGCTCAGATGCGCAAATCATCCCATTGTCATATGTCTTGGATAGAAGCAGATCTTGGACAGAACTCTTCACATTGGCTGTTTTTTCAAAATAGCAAGGGACGTTGCCAGGACCGACCCCAATTGCAGGTTTGCCGGAGCTGTAAGCCTCCTTAACCATACTTGATCCCCCAGTAGCAAGGATGAGTGATACTTTTGGATGTCTCATGAGAGAATGAATGGCTTCACGGGAGGGCTCATCTAACCATTGAATGCAATTTTCAGGGGCGCCCGCTTTAATCGCAGCTTCCCTCAGGAGCTGTGCTGTTACAATCCCTGATTTTTGAGACAAATGGTGAAAAGAAAATATAATTGGATTTCTTGTCTTGAGTGAAATGAGTGATTTATAAATGACTGTCGATGTAGGGTTCGTAATGGGGACAAGCGCCGCAATTACACCGACGGGTTCAGCTAGCTCATATGTACCTTCATGCTCGTTTTCTCTAATAATGCCTACAGTTTTTAGGTTCCGGATACTGTTATAAATCATCTCCGTAGCGAACAAATTTTTTGAAATCTTATCTTCAAATAAGCCTCGATTGGTTTCATCTACAGCCATTTTAGCGAGCTTATCATGATTTTCTAAAGCAGTGAGAGCCATACTTTTAACAATTTGATCTACCTTTTCTTGATTTAAGGTGCGGAATAAATTTAATGCCTGTTCGCCTTTTCGGGCAAGCCGCTCAATCATAGAGGCAATTTGCTTTTGTTCAAGTGCTTTTTCTTCTACTGCCATAAAACTTCCCCCCCATATAGATAAATTTTTTTACCCTCGTACTGTCTTAAAATATATCAATGACTAGAATAGAAATTTGTAGAATAATGCGGAGAATTTTGGCGATTCCACTTAGATTAGAGAATGTTCGAAAAAAGTTCGAAAAGTAGTTTTGAACCGCTTATCTGATGTACAATTGTTTGGTAAGTATGGAAAATTAATACATGGAGTGAAGACATGCTTTTTAAAAATGCTAGTTACTTAGACGAAAATTGTAATTTGGTGAATGGTGATCTTTTCATTGATGATGGTATCATCAAGGTTGATTGTGAAAACGAAGTAGTTAATGAAGATAAAATAATAGATTGTCAGGATTATATCATTATTCCTGGCCTATTTAACGCGCATTTCCATGGGTATTCCTTATTAGCGAAAGGAATTGCTAGAGAGATGAAGATTGAATCCTGGTGTAATGATAGTCAGCAAGGAAGGATACAAACACAATTCTTTGAGAACTTAGACAAATTATCAAGCGAGGAATATGAATGGGTCTGCTTAAAGGCAAACGCAGAGATGGTGAAGAAAGGAATTACCTTCGTTAGTGAAAATGAACCGGCCTATTGGCCTGATTTAGTGGCCGGAGCGATTGATAAAATAGGTATGCGTGGAATTTTAGATACCCATAAAGAGATAAAGAATTACTACCAAAAAAAGGTGGGGAACGTATCTTTCGGAACCCACTTGCTAGAAGAGGAAGATATTACAGAAGAATCGTTGGATGCTTGCGTTCAGACGAAAAATGAGTATGACACGATTTACATGACTCACTGTATGGAGAATGATTGGAGACGAGATATCATTTACGCAAAATTTGAAAGGTCTTCAATAGAGTTATATAAAGAGAAGGGGCTGTTGGATGATAAAACTGTTCTTTATCATGGAGTACATATGAGTGGGAAGGATATTGAACTCGTTGCCGAAACTCAATCATCTGTCGTCCACTGCCCTAATTCGAATTTGTGGTCAGGCGCTGGTGTGGCACCTGTAAGTAAAATGCTTGTAAAGGGTGTAAATGTTTGCCTTGGAACTGATTTTGCTAGCGTAGATATTTGGGAAACGATGAAAACTGCCTATTATTTATTAAAATTAAGCAGTCCATTTAATCGTTTCCAGGCGGAAGATATTTTTAAAATGGCAACTGTCAATGGAGCAAAGGCATATCTGCAGAATGATCTAGGAGCAATCAAGGAAGGGTACAAAGCGGATCTGGTGTTTATTAAAAAGGATCCTATGATTCCACAGATTAATAGCGATGAATTTTCTACAATTGTCCATAACTTGTTATTTGAAACAAAGGAAGAAAACATTCGGCATGTGATGATTGATGGTAAATGGGTCATGTTTGATCGAGAGCTGTTAACAATCAACGAAAAAGAAATAGATGAAAACTTTAAAAACGTGATGGAAAAGGTGTATAAATAGGGTACCATCTACAAATCCTGCCTATGATGCAAGGCATGATAGGGATAAAGATAATTGGGCGTGCGAGCGATAAGCAAGTCAACCTGTACTTATATATAATGCAAAAAGTCTCTTCCATTTAAGTGGAAGAGACTTTTTTGTATATGAAGATTATACAAACGTTGTACGAGATTTTATTACTTTGAAAGAGTTTTCTATATAATTTTAGGCTTTTTAGGACATTGAGTGAAAATAAATATGTATAATTTTTAATCAAAAACATTGTACAAAAGTTATACGATGTGTATAATCTAAATAAACTGATAAAGGAGGTGGCGACACTTGAGCAGGAGTAAAAAAGTAACTGTCATCGGAGCAGGACCAGGTGGGTTAGCTGTCTCTATGCTGCTTGTAGCCAAGGGTTATGAGGTAGTGGTCTATGAGAAACAGTCATATATAGGGGGGAGGACTTCCAGATTAACCTTGGGTGAGTACAACTTTGATTTAGGACCCACCTTTTTTATGATGCCAGATATTCTGGAAGAAATCTTTCAGATGGCAGGACGCCAATTACAAGACTACGTTCAGATACAGGAGATTAATCCATTATATACATTAAAATTTAAAGACTTATCTTTTACACCTACTCGTAATTACGAGGAAATGATACAAGAAATTGAAAATAAGTTCCCTGGTAATGGAGCAAGTTACGATCAATTCATGAAGATAGAAGGAGAGAAGTTTGACCGGGTAACCAAACTGCTTCAACAGCCATTTACAAAATTAACTGATCTGATAACAAGAAATATGGTATCTGCCTTCCCAAAATTAAATGCTCTTGATACGGTATATGGCCGATTATCAAACTATTTCAATGATGAAAGGTTGAAATGGGCTTTTTCCTTCCAGGCAAAATATTTGGGCATGTCACCTTGGGAATGTCCCGGAACGTTTACTATTCTCTCTTATTTAGAACACCGTTTTGGTTTGTTTCATCCAATAGGAGGGGTGAATAAGCTTTGTGAAGCAATGGCACAAGTTATCGAGGAGTATGGCGGGAAAATCCATACCGGAACGGGTGTTAAGCAAGTAGTGGTAAAAGAGAAAAAGGCAGTGGGAGTTCTCCTTGAAAATGGGGAAATGGTGCCTTCAGATGATGTCATTATTAATGCTGATTTCGGGCATGCAGCAACTAACCTTTTCAAGCAAAGGGATTTAAAGAAATACCGTAAGGAAAATCTAGAAAAGAAGAAACTCTCGTGCTCCACCTTTATGCTGTATTTGGGGATAAATAAACCATTAAATTTGCCGCACCACATGATTCTTTTTGCCGATGACTATAAACAGAATGTGGATGAGATGACCAAAGAAATGAAGTTATCTGAGGATCCATCTATTTATGTCCATAATCCTTCAAGGCTTGATCCAACTCTTGCACCAAAAGGGAAGTCAGCTCTATATGTGCTCATGCCAGTTCCTAATTTACAGGCAGATATTGATTGGGAAAAAGAGAAGCAAAAAGTAAGGGAAAAGATTTTGTCCCGTTTAGAATTAGAACCTGAATTACATGATATTAGATCCTATATTGAGGTGGAAAAAATCGTTACTCCACTTGATTGGCAAAATGAAATGTATGTCTATAAAGGAGCTACCTTTAGTCTTGCTCACAACCTAAGTCAAATGATGTACTTCCGTCCGCATAACAAATTTGAGGATGTGAATCATTGTTTCTTAGTAGGGGGAGGAACACATCCTGGCAGCGGTTTACCAACGATTTTTGAATCAGCCAAAATCAGTGCCACTCTATTAAACCAGCAATATGTGAAAAATAACCTCTATAAGGAAAAGCAACATTCCTCAGACAGGAAGGAGCCCGTACTATGGAAATAGGCATTGTGGGGGCTGGGGTTGGAGGCTTGGTATCTGCCTTGCTGCTTTCAAAACAAGGCCATCAAGTAACCATTTATGAAAAGGAAGGATACCTGGGTGGAAGATTGACCTTCCAAGGAAACGGACGTTACCAAATTGACCAAGGACCGACCATCGTACTTTTACCGGAGCTTTTATTAAGTATTTTAGAAGAGGCTGGAATTTCGAAGGAAGATATTCCATTGATTCCATGCGAGCCTTTATATGATCTTCATTTTCATGATGGGTCAACGTATACGAAGTACAGAGACTTGCCCACACAGCTTAAAGAATTGGAGCAGAAGTTTCCTGGGGAGTCAAAGAATCTTCTAAAATACCTTTCAGATATGTCCAACGTTTTCGAATTAGGGATGGAAGCTTTTTTGAGCAAGACATTTAAACGCAAGCAGGATTTTCTAACCATAGAAAATATCAAACTATTAGCACAATCCAAAGCATACAAAACCTTAAAGAATTTTAATGCCTCTTATTTTTCTCATCCTAATCTTCAAGAGGCTTACTCCTTACAATCTTTGTATATCGGTGGTTCGCCATATGAGGTGCCGGCCCTATACGGATTAGTTTCCTATAGTGAGCATGCCCATGGTATTTGGTACTTAAAGGGAGGGTACGGGAGTCTTATTCCCATTCTAGAAAAAGCATGTATAGAACAGGGAGTTAAAATTAATCTCCATTCAAAAGTGGATCGCCTCCTCATTGAAGCGGGTGTATGCAAAGGGTTGTCTGTGAATAACGAAACGACTTTCTACGATGCAGTTATTTTTAATGGTGATTTTCCTAATCTTTATTCAATGGTGGGAAAAAAGAAAAAGGAAAAGAAATTTCAACCTTCTTCCGGCTGTGTGTTGATTTACCTTGGTGTATCAAAGCGATTTCCAAAGGCAAAAGCTCATCAGTTCTTTTTGCCGAAAGATTTTGAAAAGAATATGGCTCAAGTATTTAAGACAAAACAAATACCTGAAGACCCATCCTATTATGTGTTTAATCCGGTTGCACTGGAGGATGAAGCGGCTCCACCTGGGGAAAGTGTTCTATATTTCTTAATTCCAGTTCCGTCAGGAGATCAGATCGATTGGGAAACATCAGGACCAATGCTAGCTGAGCAGGTTTTAATGAAAGCAGAAAAGCACTTTATCGGTTTGCATGAAGCGGTGGAATGGATGGAGATTCGTACCCCGGCAGATTCTATTCGTGACGGATTATATCAGGGGGGGAGCTTTGGGATTGCTCCTAATCTATTTCAATCAGGAGGATTTAGACCGCAGTTATCTCCGTTTAAGATTGATAGATTGTACAGTGTGGGAGCCTCGATTCACCCTGGTGGGGGGATTCCAATCGTGCTACAGGGGGCGCGACTATTAAGTGAGCTAATAAAAAAGGAGCTTAGAACGTGATTGATTCGAACTTAATCTCTGCTTGTGAGGAATTGATGAAGAAGCATTCTGCGAGCTTTTATACGGCTTTTCGTTTTTTACCTTCACCAAGAAAAGAAGCGGTGTTTGTTATTTATGCTTTTTGTAGAATGATTGATGATTCTGTTGATGAGCCAGAATCTTCACCCTATACATTGAGTGAACTTGAAACATTATTTGATCATTTAGATAGTGCAGAAGGACATTTTATCTGGCCTTGTTTAAGTTGGCTGTTTAGTAGTTTCCCTATTTCAAAAGAGCCATTTTATAAGCAGATATCCGGGCAGAAAATGGATACGACCCTAACAAACTATGAAACAATGGAAGAGCTCGAATTATATTGTGAAAGAGTCGCCGGTTCTGTGGGGGAGATGCTTCTTCCTGTTCTTCATGATCAACCTTCGAGTGAGGTAGAACTTGCGGGCGTGTACCTTGGAAAAGCGATGCAGATTGTGAACATTATCCGGGATATAGGAGAAGATCAACAAAAAGGACGCCGATATATTCCTAAGGAATGGATGGAGCAATATCATTATACACAAGAGGAGTTTGAGACAAACGTGGTCAATTTTCGCTTTAAGCGAATGCTGACGGGTCTGATGAATGTGGCTGAGGATTGGTTTTCAAAGGGGTTAGAAAACATTGATACCTATCCTGAAAAGAGTTCCTTCTCTATTAAACTAGCTGCAGGTTATTATGCAGCCATTATGGAGGCAGTAAGACATAATGAATACCAAGTGTATACAAGTAGAGCGATTGTGAGTGACAAGAAAAAGAAAATGATACTTTTGGCAGCTCTTCAAGTATCCAGCCAAAATGAGGTTCACTCTATTGAAGCTTAGTAAGATCCACCTATTAAGCACTCTCTAACTATTTTTTTAATAGGAAACCCAACATCCCACCATAAAGGGAATGACCCAAAAGCCAAAAACCTAAAGCCGGAAGATTGGATATTGAAGGTGTGCGGTCTGATAAAAGGGTCGTAGGATACAGAAAGATCCCGATAACTAAACAAATTAGGGTAATGAATAGGATTCTTTTTTTGGTGGGGATATATTTTTTGTTAAGTAAAAATAGTAAACATACGCTCAATACAACAGAAATAAATAAGTGGATACTAAATTCAATGATCTCAGAAACCTCAAAACGTTGAATGATAGGAACATAATCCACATTTAATAATAATGTATAAACCTTAAGAGAAGTAGTCTTTTCAACCACTTTCAAAAATAGGCCCAAAAATACACCAGAAATCAACCCAGCAAGTACAGCTTTATTTATCTGTAGTTTTTCCAATGAATGTCCTCATTTCCTTATTCCATCACTATGGATTTTCTTTTATTAACTTTGGATGAAGGAAGTATGTCAAATGTTTGTATAGTTGTTTTTCTGGCGTTGTACAAGGTTGTGGCTTGGTATATACTGGACTAAATAGTCATGAGAAGTTTTTTCCAACATGCCGAGAGGATGACATAAAGAGAAATGAAAATCGAAAATTCAACCTATTCGATCCAACAAGTTTCAGAAATTACCGGATTGTCAAAACAGGTAATTCGAAAATGGGAAGAGAGATATCAAATTGTTAATCCTGAAAGATTAGAAAATGGGTACAGAATTTATAGTGAAGCAGATATTAATACAATATTAAAAGTAAAAGGATTAGTAGACCAGGGACATACAGTCAAGCAAGCAGCCTATCTTGTAGAGAAAGGTGGTTCCCCTTCTGATCAAAGTTTACTGGATGCTGGCTGGAAAAAGAAGAATCAATATGAAGAGTTAAACGAATTTGTTCTCGATTTGCTGAAGGAAGGCACCCACTGCAACGAAGCCGCAATGAATATAATTCTCCAGCAGGCCTATCACCAAAAGGGATTAGATTTTTTCATTCAATCTGTCGTGATCCCTTTTTTACATGAAGTTGGGAATCGATGGGAAAAGGGGCAATGGGGAGAATATCAGGAATCGCTTGCAAGTCTTACCGTACGAGATTTTCTTGTTCAATTAAGAAGGAATTTTAAATACAGGGAAAATTCACCGACCCTTTTAGGTGCCTGTTTGCCGTATGAACAACATGAAGTTCCGGTGCTAATCCTTTTGATTCAAGCTATGTTAAAGGGGTGGAAAACGGTCTTAATAGGGGCATCTCCAGCTGAAGGATCAATTGAAAAGACGATTCAAAAATTGGAGCCAGATAAAGTCATCTTGTCGGCTACCACGACTTTTCCTTTCGAACAGGACCCAGCGATATTAACTAAGCTTGAGAGGTTTGCCTCTGATTGTAAAAAAACCCAGTTTTACATAGGGGGACCTGGAGCCGTAACATATCTGGCAAACAGAAGCCAGCTACAGTATATTCACTTAACTCATACATTGGATGAGGTATTAGTAGTATAAAACGGGATGGAGAGACAGATGCAACATAGAAAAACAATCATTTGGTTGCGCAGGGACCTGCGAATTCAAGATAATTTAGCATTATGGTCAGGAATGGAACAAGGAAGTATTGTTCCTGTTTTTATCTGGTCGCCTGAGGAAGAAACAAAAAAGGTAGTTGTTGAAGCTGCTTCCTGGTGGCTCCACCATTCCCTGATAGAATTAGACCGAGCATTACAAGACCGGGGCTCAAAGTTAATTGTTCGAAAAGGGAAAAGCCTTTCAATACTTAAGGAGCTGATTGAAGAAACTGGAGCTCAGGCTGTGTTCTTTAATGAAAGATACGAACCAGAGATCCGATTACGTGATCAACAGATTAAAGAAACGCTAGAAAAGGAAGGAATAATGGTAAAAGCCTTTCATTCGAATCTGTTATTTCCACCTTTATCAATAATAAATAATCAAGGGCAGCCCTATAAAGTATTTACTCCTTTCTGGAAGAAATGTTTACAGATGCCCATTCCACTACCCAAAATCTTACCCGCTACGCTTTCAAGTGCACATGACAAAGTTAAAACTTTAAATATTGATGAATTAGATTTATTGCCTACTATAGCTTGGTATAAAAAATTGAAAGAATACTGGTTGCCAGGAGAAAAGGGGGCAATCAATCAGTGTGAACAATTTATTGAGGAAAGGCTGTGGGGATATTCTACAAAAAGGGACTATCCATATGTTCAGCATGTTTCCAGGTTGTCCCCTCATCTAACCTGGGGAGAAATCAGTCCGAGATGGATATGGCATCAATTAAAGGAACAAGAGAAAATTGGTTCTAGCAATGGGCAGGAAGATATTGATGGATTTTTAAGACAATTAGTATGGAGAGAATTTGGGTATCATCAGCTAGTTTCTTTCCCTGAAATGATTGATTCTCCCCTTCGTAAGGAATTTTTATTTTTCCCATGGGAGGAGAGGGAGGCTGAATTTTCAGCATGGAAAGAAGGAAGAACGGGCTATCCAATAATTGATGCAGGGATGCGAGAATTATGGGAAACCGGTTGGATGCATAATCGGGTCCGAATGGTAACGGCCTCCTTTTTAGTAAAGCATTTATTGATACCATGGCAAAGAGGGGCTTCGTGGTTTGAAGAAACACTGCTTGATGCAGACTTGGCCAATAATTCAATGGGGTGGCAATGGGTATCAGGCTGTGGGTTTGATGCAGCACCGTACTTTAGAATATTTAATCCCATTACCCAAGGACAAAAATTTGATGAGGCTGGCGCTTACATTCGACAATGGGTACCAGAATTAAAACACCTGCCAGCTAAATATCTTCATTGCCCATGGACAGTACCTGAAGAGATTCTCCGTGAGGCAGGGGTGGAGCTAGGTACATCCTATCCTTTCCCAATTGTTGAACACTCTTTTGCAAGAGAAAGAGCTTTAGAAGCATACAATTTAATCAAAAAGTAAGGGGGAGTCGAATGATTCGGTGCGCTTTGAATTTCCTTGGGCTTTTATTGGTAGTTATAGTGAATATATTAGCTAATACGTTACCACTTAACGGACAGACTACTGGAGAAATATCAAATAGGTTGAATGTGTTATTTATACCGGCAGGCTATGTCTTTAGTATTTGGGGAATCATTTACTTATTCCTTTTTATCTGGGTGCTCAGACAGCTGCCGAAGTACCGAAGAAATCTCCCTCTTTACCAAACTACTAGTGGACTTTTTCTGCTTACCTGTATTCTAAATATCCTGTGGCTTTTTTTATGGCATTATGAGTACTTTTTCTATACGGTTTTAGTCATGTTAGCTTTTTTGATTACACTTATTTTTCTATACAAGAAAGTAAAAAGCTTTCACCCTCCAAAGATAGATGTAATCCCTTTCTCCATCTATCTTGGATGGATTTGTGTAGCCTTGATTGCAAATATCAGCTATTATCTGGTTTTTATTCAATGGAATGGCTGGGGGATAACACATATTGTGTGGACCTTTATTATGCTATGGGTTGCTGCATTACTGGCGGAGAATTTTTACATGAAGGAAAAAGACCCTTATTATGTTTTAGTTTTTATTTGGGCTTTGATTGGGATTGGTGTGAAAAATCAAGCTTCCTTTCCTAGTGTAAGTTACGTTTCTTATGTACTATCAGTAGCATTACTAATTTTTCTATGGGTCACAATAAAGGAAAAAGCTCTACTTGAGAGGTAGAGCTTTTTAAGTTAGTCTTCAAGAGATTTTTCTAAATCTTTATCAACAATAAAAACCTCAATTCTTTCTCCAATCTTTGTACTAATATCACTATGACTAGATAAGACCTTACATTTTGTAAATTCTTCTACTATTTTTTCAAAATCATGACTATACATTTCACGTAAGACTTGTCTCATTTGCTTTACTAGTTTTCTGCCTGTGTCGTGGGTTACAAGATGCTTCTCCTCGGTGGTTAATACGCCTTTGAAGCGTGTTATGACCATGTCCTGTACGATGTATGTTTTTGCTTCCTGTGGACCACGTCCAAGTAATTCTCTCTGAAATTTAATAAATGCTGAGCTGATTTCAGCCTCTAGTTTCCTCTTAGAATTAGCCATCCCCAAAACCCCCGGATCTATTTACATATTTCTATCTAAATCATGAACATTATATTACTTGCATTTTATATAATGTCAATAGTAAAAAAAATAGGCATTAAAAAGTAAAATAAAGAGAAAAAATGAGAAATTAAGAGATAATTAATGAAAAAGCAAAAAAAACCTATAAATTCAGCGGAATATTACATGAAATTGGCTATTTACAAATACTAATTAACGAAATAGAATAACAGAATAAGTAAATAGACGGCTTAATCCTGATTTATTCAGGAACGGAGGAACCAATTTTTGGGGGTTAATTCTGGGGAACCAGAAGGGATGAGAAACTCTTTCGCCATCCTACCCGTCAGCTAACTTCGTCGGCTAAAGCGAAGGAGGTCTAAAGACCACCTTATTCAGGGGGCTTTTTTGTTTTTAAGCAAGAGGGCAGCCTGACAAACTAAGTAGGTCTTTTTATTATGCCTATTTTTAGAAAAAGTAAACTGGAAGACAGGACGCAAAGGAAGCCTTACAGGCTTGCTGGGCGCTAAGTAGACCATGCATACTTTTTCTCCAATATGATCAATTATGACAAGAATCCTTTACAGGAATATCTCTTTTTGAGGTGTTTCTAGTTCTGGTTCTTGATCTCAATTGCTCAACTGGGGAAGGAGTACGTATGGTCTATTTTTTATGCTTTCAGATGGTGATGTTTTGTAAATGTCACTGGATGAATAATCAAAAAAGGGGGGATTTAAATGCTAGATATTCTAATGGTAGCTGCCATTTTTGGTTTGGGAGCACTAATGCTGGGACTTGTTCGTTGGGCTGATTCTGTAATTCAGAAAGGGAGTGTTAAGTAATGCTAGTTTTTATAGGAATCATTATAGCTGCTTTGTTTGTGTATCTTGGATATGTACTTATTCATCCTGAAAAATTTTAATTGAAAAAATAAAAACTTGATTTCAAGTGGAGGGAAATACATTGACTACCGCACTATTATCCGTGGGGATTACCTTAATCCTCGTCTTATTACTTGCAAAACCGATGGGGGTCTATTTAGCTACTGCATTCGATTATAACAAAACAAAATTGGATCGCATTTTTGGATTTGAGAAGTTGGCCTACCGTATTTCTGGAATCAAAACAAAGGATCAAACTTGGAAGCAGTATGCAATTGCCGTCATTTGTTCGAATACTGTGATGATTTTACTAGTTTACGTGTTTTTTCGGATTCAAGGAATTTTACCGCTGAATCCAAGTGGAATTAAAGCAATGGAACAAACCCTATCGTTTAATACCGCAATTAGCTTTATGACCAATACTAATTTACAGCACTACAGTGGGGAAAGCGGATTATCCTATTTAGCGCAAATGGTAGCAATAGGCCTAATGATGTTTACTGCTCCGGCGACGGCACTAGCTGTCATAATTGCTTTTATTCGTGGATTAGCTGGTAAGCCTTTAGGAAATTTTTATGTAGACCTAATACGCTCTATATTCCGGGTGCTTCTACCTATTTCATTTATTTCAGCACTAGCATTTCTTTTCTTAGGAGTACCGCAAACATTAGATCCGACCGTAACGGCTAAAACGATTGCTGGTGCAGAGCAGCAAATCGCACGCGGACCGGTGGCGTCATTTTTAGCGATTAAAGAATTGGGGAATAACGGAGGCGGCTTTTTCGGGGTAAACTCAGCGCATCCTTTTGAAAATCCAAACGCAATTAGTAACCTGATTCAAATTTTACTTATGTTGTTAATTGGTACGGCTACTCCATTTGCTTATGGGAAAATGGTAGGGAATGCCAAGCAAGGCCGAGTGTTGTTCATCTCTATGTTCATGATGTTTCTTATTATGCTGGGTGTTTCACTGACTTATGAATACCAAGGAAACCCTGCTTTAAATGCATTAGGAGTTCAACATGAACAAGGTACCATGGAAGGAAAGGAAGTACGTTTTGGCGTTGCCCAATCAGCTCTATATTCTACTGTTACAACTGCTTCAGAAACCGGAGCGGTCAATACGATGCATGACACCCTTACACCAATTGGCGGACTAGTAACGATTTCAAACATGATGCTTAATACCATTTTTGGTGGAATTGGCGCAGGCTTTCTAAACGTTTTAATGTACGCCATGATTGGAGTGTTTTTATGCGGTCTTATGGTTGGACGGACACCAGAATTCTTAGGGAAGAAGATTGAAGGCAAAGAGATGATTTTGATTGCTGTCACTCTTTTAGTTCATCCTATTCTGATTTTGGTACCGACGGCATTGGCAGTCGTACTGCATCCAGACACAATTTCTAATCGAGGCTTCCATGGTTTAACACAGGCCATGTATGAATATACTTCATCGGCTGCCAATAATGGATCAGGGTTCGAAGGTTTAGGAGATAATACACCATTTTGGAATATCTCAACAGGTATTGTGATGTTCCTTGGTCGATATATTTCATTTGTCACCTTGCTTGCCGTTGTGGGTTCTTTAGCGGCGAAAAAACCAGTTCCGGAAACAGTTGGCACATTCCGTACAGATACTGCCTTGTTCGGAGGAGTGTTTATTGGTACCGTTATTTTAATTGGTGCCCTTACCTTCTTCCCTGGTCTTGTCCTAGGACCGATTGCTGAACATTTGACATTAAAATAATTAATGGAGTTTCCTTTGGAGGAGTAAACCATGAGTAATCAGAAAAAAACAATGATCAATTCAGATATAGTCAAACAAGCGTTAAAAGAATCATTTATTAAGCTAGACCCTAGAGTAATGGTTCGAAACCCAATTATGTTTGTGGTTGAGGTAGGATTTATTATCACTCTGTTATTTACATTTTTTTCAGGTGCTTTAGGAGGGGATGTTTCCCCTTGGTTTAATGCAACGGTGTCTATTATTCTACTACTTACCGTTTTATTCGCAAATTTTGCAGAAGCGTTAGCAGAGGGACGCGGGAAAGCACAGGCAGATTCTTTAAAGAATACTAAAAAAGAGAGTATTGCAAAAAAAATCGTGAATGGAACGATTATGAACGTTTCGTCAACAGATCTTCGTAAAGGAGATATCGTCATTGTGTCCCAGGGGGAGCTAATTCCTGGGGACGGTGAAGTCATTCAAGGAATTGCTTCTGTAGATGAATCTGCAATTACTGGGGAGTCTGCTCCAGTGATTAAAGAAGCAGGTGGTGATTTTAGTTCTGTAACAGGTGGAACTCGTGTTGTAAGTGACGAAATCAAGGTGCGTATTTCCAGTGAACCAGGAGAATCCTTCCTAGATCGTATGATTTCCTTAGTTGAAGGAGCGCAGAGACAAAAGACGCCTAACGAAATCGCTCTGAACACAGTACTAACAAGCTTGACGTTGATTTTCATGATTGTTGTTGTAACTCTTCCATTTTTCGCTAAGTATTTAGAGATCAATCTTGAGATTCCTGTCTTAATTGCCCTGTTGGTATGTTTGATTCCAACCACTATAGGTGGCTTATTGTCAGCAATCGGGATCGCCGGGATGGACCGGGTTACTCAATTCAATGTCATTGCTATGTCTGGTAAAGCGGTGGAAGCTTCAGGAGATATAAATACAATTATTCTAGATAAAACAGGTACGATTACGTTCGGAAACCGGATGGCAAGTGAATTTACTCCTGTTGGAAATCACAAGGTGGAGGAGCTTGCTTCTTGGGCAGCGATTAGCTCAGTTAAGGATGAAACTCCAGAAGGGCGTTCGGTTTTAGAATTAATGAAGAAATTAAACTTCACATATACTGATTCTCTAACCGATAACAGTGATTTCATTGAATTCAGAGCCGAGACCAGAATGAGCGGTCTAACTTTAATTGACGGCCGTAAAGTTAGAAAAGGAGCAGTTGACGCAGTCAAGCAATGGGTGATCGAACAAGGCGGAAAAATTCCTCAAGATCTACAGGAAAAATCCAACCGGATCGCTTCTGAAGGAGGAACCCCGTTAGCGGTTGCAGTTGATCAAGTAATCTATGGACTTATTTATCTTAAAGACACCGTAAAACCAGGAATGAAAGAGCGGTTTAATCAGCTTCGTAAAATGGGAATTAAGACCATTATGTGTACAGGAGACAACCCGCTGACAGCAGCTACGATTGCGAGAGAAGCAGGAGTTGATGATTTCATTGCAGAGGCCAAGCCGGAAGACAAGATTTCCGCGATACGAAAAGAACAAGGTGAAGGTAAGCTGGTCGCGATGACCGGTGATGGAACCAACGATGCGCCTGCCCTTGCTCAAGCGGATGTTGGCTTAGCAATGAATAGTGGAACGATGGCAGCGAAAGAAGCCGCCAACATGGTCGACTTGGATTCCGATCCTACCAAGATTATTGAAGTCGTTTCAATTGGTAAGCAATTACTAATGACCCGCGGGGCACTCACTACTTTTAGTATTGCGAACGACGTTGCCAAGTATTTTGCGATTATTCCAGCGATGTTTATGCTGGCGATTCCTGACTTAAGTGTGCTGAACATTATGCATCTTGGTTCACCAACTTCAGCAATTCTTTCAGCCTTGATCTTCAATGCCATCATAATACCGATGCTGATTCCTTTAGCGATGAAAGGGGTCGCCTATAAGCCGATGGGGTCTGCAGAATTACTTCGCCGCAACCTCTTCGTGTATGGTTTAGGTGGTGTGGTGGTTCCGTTTATCGGAATCAAGTTAATCGATATCGCCGTTAATCTATTTATTTAGTTCCCATATTAAATGTTCGGGGAAGGAAGAAAAAATATGTTATCGAATATAACTAAGAACACTATACTTAGTCTTTTACTAATGGTCATTTTGGGATTGGGTTATCATCTTCTGGTTACTGGAATTGCGAATATGATAACTCCTGAGAAAGCGAACGGAAGTCTTCTATACGATGAAAAAGGGCAAGTGGTCGGATCTACACTAATCGGACAAAAATTTGATGACCCGAAACTTTTTCAAGGCAGGGTTTCCAGCATTGAATACAATGCTGCAGGATCTGGGACGAACAACTATGCTCCATCTAATGAAGATATGATCAAGCGTACGAAAGAGTCTGTAGAAAACTGGAAAAAAGAAAATCCTGATGTACCTGTTGACCAAGTACCGATTGATCTTGTAACGAACTCTGGATCAGGGTTGGACCCGCATATCAGCCCAGAAGCCGCGTTAGCTCAAATCCCACGTATACAGAAGTTGGCAGGAATTGACAAAGGTCAATTAGAAGACTTGGTTGAAAAAAATACGGAAGGGAAAGAACTTGGTTTATTTGGTGAACCGAGAGTCAATGTTTTAAAACTTAACCTTGATTTAAAACAACTATTGGTGAAATAACTCAAACAGGGGAGCAACGTGCTCTCCTTTTTCCTATATCTATGTAAAATAAACGGGGGCTGCAAACATGGGTGAACAATTTAAAAGGAAAAGTCCAGAGGAAATATTGCAATCCATTTATCAGATGCAGCGAGGCAGACTCAAAATCATCTTGGGTGCGGTTAGCGGAACAGGTAAAACCTATCATATGTTGATGGAGGGTAATAACCTCAAAAAGAATGGGATTGACGTTGTTATTGGTATGATCAGTGCGTCGGAACGTCCTAAGACAACGGAACAAATAGGCTGTTTAGAAATTATTCCTTCTATTAAATGGATAGAAAATGGTAAGGAGAAGGACGATCTGGATGTAGATGCTATTATAGCTCGTAATCCTGAAGTGGTTTTAGTAGATGTGCTAACCCATCGAAATCGGCCAGAGGCCCCTAGACCAACTCGTTTCGTCGATATTCAATATCTCTTAAAAAAGAAGATAAGCGTTATTACTACTGTTAACATTTATGAACTGGAAGGTATAAGGGGAATTGTAGACAAATTAACGGGTGGAAAAGTAAAGGTAGGATGCACCGTTCCAGAAGATACACTGGCGTTGGCAGATGAAGTAAAGCTGTTGGACGTTCCACCTGAAGTGATCCTCAATAGACTCCAGGAAGGAGAAATCGATCTTCAGCATGAGGAAAAAGGTAAAGGAGTTAACCTCTTACATCCCAGCAACCTTGCCGTTCTGCGCGAATTAGCTCTTCGTTTTTTAGCGGGGGAGGTAAATGATACGCTGGATGACTATAGAGAGAAGCATGGAATGATGGGTCCATCAGGTGCATCAGAAAGAATTTTAGTGACCGTTCAATATCATTGGAATGGATCCATCCTGATTAGACGAGGACAGCAGATTGCTAAAAGGTTAGGAGGAGATTTACTGGTTGTTTGTTTTGCCAACAAAGAATTATCTAAGAATGAACTCACCTTTAAGCGCTCTATCATGAAACTAGTAGAAAAAGTGGGAGGGGAGTTTGAAGAATTACCGTTAGAGCAAGATGAGGTTGCATATCAGATCGTCCAGTATGCAACCAAGCACAAAGTCACTCGGATTGTCATGGGGCAATCCAAGCAAACACGTTGGAAAGAAATTGTCTATGGATCGATTATCAATGAAATATTGCGGAAAACGAAAAATATCGATATTTTTATGGTTGCAGATCGAGCAGAAAAAGCTGGCGAGCGTGTATTACCAGCAAAACAAATAAAAAAAGAGAAAGAAATGGATCCTTATCGACGACTTACAACTCAGGAATTAGTAAATGAAATGAATAAACTGAAACGCGGTACGTTAAAGGTATATATTGGGGCAGCGCCAGGGGTAGGAAAAACCTACACGATGCTAAGGGAAGCAAACGAATTAAAGAAAAAGGGCATTGATATTGTCATAGGGTTATTAGAAACACACGGTAGAAAAGAAACAATTGAACAAATTGGGAATTTGGATATCATTCTTCGAAAAATTCTTTCCTATAAAGGTACAAAGTTAGAAGAAATGGATACTGAAGCTATTATTAGGCGAAATCCAGAGGTAGTCCTTGTCGATGAGCTAGCACATACCAATGTGCCCGGAAGTAAGTATCATAAACGGTATTCAGATGTAGAGGATATATTGGATGCAGGTATTTCAGTTATCTCAACAATGAATATTCAACATTTAGAAAGTTTAAATGACAGTGTGGAGCAGATAACTGGGGTGAGGGTAAGGGAAACGGTGCCAGATCATATTCTTCGAAAAGCGGATGAAATTGAATTGATTGATATCTCTCCGAAAGCATTACAAGAACGAATGAGGGAAGGACGTATCTACGCTTCTGTAAAAGTGGAGCAAGCACTAAATAACTTTTTTAAGACCGGTAATCTTATTGCTCTAAGAGAGCTGGCATTACGTGAAGTTGCAGATGATGTGGATGAACGCCTAGAAGCGTGGGAGAGAAAAAGAGCCTTAAGAGGGCCGTGGCGACAGGAAGAAGTAATTTTTGTATGTACCAACTTAAGACCTGACAGTGAAAGACTGATTCGACGCGGATTTCGCATCGCCTATCGTTTAAAAGCCACATGGTATGTTTCATATGTAAAAGACCACCATCCCTTAAACGAAGAAGAGGAACAAGTATTAAATAAAATTCGTAAACTGACAGAACGGCTTGGCGGACTATTCGAAATGTATGAGACCAAAAATCGGCGTAATGTCTTTAAAAAACTAGTAAGTGAAATGAATGAAAAAAAAGCAACACAAGTAATTATCGGACAATCTGCTCGTACTCGCCTCGAGGAAATCATAAAAGGTTCTGTATTACAGCGATTGTTAAGAGAGGTACGACATATGGATGTATTAGTGGTAGCAGACCAACAAAAGCAATAATGAAAAAAACTTAAAACTTTTTGAGGAAGGCATGAATATATACCTTCCTATTTTTGTAGGAAATTAATAAATTTTCTGGATAAAATGTGCAAGACAGTAGAATCTATACAATAGGAAAATTTTAAACGTCTTTATTCAAATAAGGAGTGAAAAGCTTTGGATTCACAGGAGATTATTGCGCTTATCATATTTCTTGTTACATATGCATTAATTATTTCAGAACAAATACATAGGACTACCATTGCAATGCTTGGCGGATTATTCATGGTTGCGCTCGGAATTTTGGATCAAAAAAATGCCATCCATCATATTGATTTCAATACCATTGGGTTATTAGTAGGTATGATGATCATAGTAGGGATTACTGCTCAAACAGGCGTGTTTGAGTACATTGCTGTTTTGTTGTCTCAAAAAGCAAAAGGGGCTCCTATAAAAATTTTAGTTGCATTGAGTTTATTTACAGCTGTTGCTTCTGCTTTGCTTGATAATGTAACAACTGTTCTTTTAGTTGTTCCAGTTACAATAAGCATTACTTCCCAATTAAAAGTGAATCCTATTCCATTTTTAATAGCTGAGATTTTGGCTTCTAATATCGGCGGGACCGCAACCATGATTGGTGATCCACCAAATCTAATGATTGGAAGTGCTGTACCAGAGTTAACTTTTCTTTCGTTTATTTATAATCTTACACCCGTAATAGCTATAATATTAATTGTGAATATATTGCTTTTAGTAATGATTTATAGAAAACATTTAAAGACTACAGAAGAGCTAAAAAATCATTTACTCAGTAAAAATCCTCGAAATGAAATAAAAAATCCTGCTTTATTAAGAAAATGTATAATTATAGTCTTTATTACTATTGGTGGGTTTTTTATTCATCAATTTATACATATAGAAACGGCAACGATAGCATTAATTGGTGCCTTTATTTTGTTACTATTCACAGGAGATAAATATTTGGTAACGGCGATAGAAAAAGTAGAATGGACAACCCTTTTCTTTTTTATTGGCTTATTTGTTATTGTAGGGGGGCTTGTTGAAACAGGGTTAATCGCAGCTCTTGCTAAAAACGCCATGTCTTGGACAGGCGGGGAACTAAAGTCATCGACCTTACTTGTTTTGTGGATGAGTGCAATCATTTCTGCTTTTGTTGATAATATTCCTTTTGTAGCGACAATGATTCCTATGATTAAAGAGATGGGACAGTTAGGCATTACCAATTTAGATCCACTTTGGTGGAGTTTGTCACTGGGGGCTTGCTTGGGAGGAAATGGAACTTTAATAGGGGCAAGTGCGAACCTTGTAGTAGCAGGAATAGCTTCGAAGGAAGGATATCATATAACGTTTTTAAAGTTTTTGTTGATTGGTTTCCCGCTTATGTTGGTATCAATCCTTATATCAATGATTTATGTTTATATAAGATATTTAATGTAGAAAAAAATATTAAACGCTAATCTAACGATTTTTAAACCAAAAAAATGAAGGTTGAATTGCGTTAAATTAGCGTTTCTTGTTTAGTACGGCTGATGTACCTAATTCTTTCTGTAACAATTTATCATGCAGTTTGGAAAGGAAAAGTAATGCTAGGCTGGTACTAGCTAAAGTCAATAGCATATCCCACTGAGCATCCCATATATCTCCTTGGTTCCCTAAAAAGTTTTTAGCCGTTTTTCCTCCCTTTCCTATAATAAAACTGATCCACTCAATAATTTCATACATAGCTGAAATGGCAAGAGAAATACTTGTCACAATCCAAAATAAAATCCCTTTTGTTAAGAGGGTTTTCCTTAATAAAAATTTCTCTGATTACAATGCCAAACATCCCTTTTAAAAAATGTCCGAATCGATCGTAGTGATTTCTTTTTAAATCAAAAGTATCTTTTATCCAATTAAAGAAAGGAACCTTTGAATAGGTGTAATGGCCGCCGATAAACATCAAAATAGCCAAAATAGTAATAATGAAGTATGAAAGGGTAGTAAGACGAAACTTTTTGTATGTTGATAGTGCGATAATCAAAACAATAATGGCAGGAGTGACTTCTAATACCCATGACGAATAGCTGGCAGGATTTATAACTGACCAAATAAAAACAGCTATCACGGCCAGTAATAACAAACCGTGAATTGTCTCAACCGCTTTTCCCTTCATGCCCGCCATCACTCCTAAGTGCTTTATCTTATAGTTTTAAGCCCTGCTTTAATTCTTTTACATAATCTAGGACAGTTTTAGATTAAGGAGGAAGAAGTCATTTTATGCCTTTTAACTTACATTTGAACATAGAATAAATTGGTAATTATGATTTACATGTTACGAGTTTATGGGGGACAATTTTTAAATTTCTAAAGACAAATTCAAGGTAGTTTTTCCCTTAATAAAAATAAATTGAGAGGTCATTATAAAGAAGTACTTTAAAATAAAAGGAGAGAAAACCCATGCCTCAAATTGATGTAAATCAGCTTAATCAAGCAAAAGCCAATGTAACTCTTACTCAAGAATTGTTAACAAAAGCAATCGAAAAAGCAAATTCCGATCCTACACTTGCCCAGGAAGCGATCAAACAAGCATCAAATGAAATTTCATCAGCATTAACTGCAGTGACTCAAGTTCAAAAAACTTCCCAGGCCGATTCGTTAGAATGATAAACCTACTGTTCAGTTATTTTTTATAAACCAAAATAAAAGCCTTGAAAAAAATCAAGGCTTTTTACATTTACGGTTGATATTAAAACTCTAACGTTCTCCTAAAACCATTTTAATAAACTTTCTATGGGCTTTCGACAACCATTTGTTTTTATGGTAAGAGATTTGTGCATAGAACACAGGATTTTCCGAAGCTGACTCGATTGCCTTCATCTTTTCTTCTCTTAATAATGTTTCTACACTTATGTAGGGCATTAAGCTGATTCCTAACCCGCTTACAACACACTGTTTCATCGCTTCCATACTATTAAACTCCAAATGGTTATGTGTACTAATTCCGTTTCTAATTAAATACCCTTCAAAAAATTTCCTTAAGGCACAGCTTTTCGGACTGAAAATAAAACATTCTCCAGTGGCTTCCTCCATTGCCTTTATCGAATGATTGTTTTCCCCAACGAAGACTAAGGACTCTTCGGCCCAGACTTGGGTGATTAAATTTGGATCATTTACCTTAGGCTCTAAAGTAATGGCAATATCAATCTCGCCGGAATAGAGCCTCTCCCTAAGTGGAAGACAATCATCATTAATTAGTGAAAACGAAACCTCTGGATATAACTTTTTATACTGTGAAAGAACTTTGCCTAACTTGTATACGGTAATCGATTCGGCTGCACCAATGCGGATCTCGCCCTTCAATGTTCTGTCATTGGTGGAAATATGTTGAATCTTAGAATAGACGGCTAGTAATTCTACAGCATAATGATACAATTCCTCGCCAACAATCGTAAGTTGAATGTGTTTTCCCAGACGGTCAAATAATGGAAGGCCAATCTCTTCCTCAAGCTGCTGAATATGAGAAGTAATGGAGGCTTGTGAGTACTGAAGTGTTTGGGCAGCCTTTGTAAAGCTATTCAAATCAACAACTGTTTTAAACGTTTGTAATTGACGAATCTCCATTTATGATCCTCCCATTCTTCCGTTTTATTATCAGAAATTCTAAACTTATAGTTTAGTTATTTCAATTTTACTAATGGTAAATTATAACATACAATTCACTTAGGGAGATGATGGATATGAAAAAAATATGTTTACTCTTACCGAATGGATTTGAAGCTGTTGAGGCAAGCGTGTTTACAGATGTGTTTGGCTGGAATAAAGACGTAAGCGAGGGGTCAACTGAACTCATAACGGTGGGAACAAGAGATGAATTAAAATGCACCTGGAATTTAACGGTTAAACCGGATAGGCTGCTATCAGAGGTTACCGCCAATGAGTTTGATGCTTTAGCCATACCTGGTGGATTTGAACAAGCTGGTTTTTACGAGGATGCTTTTCGCCCAGACGTCCTTGATTTTATCCGAGAATTCGATAAACAGGGAAAACTCATTGCAGCGATCTGTGTAGGTTCATTAGTAATTGGTAAAAGCGGTGTTCTACAAGGGAGAAATGCTACGACCTATAATCGAAGTAATAGGAAGCGGCAAGTACAATTAGCAGAAATGGGAGTGAATGTGATTCCGGATCAAAGCGTTGTCATCGATAAAAACATTATTACATCGTTCAACCCCGCCACTTCATTCGATGTAGCATTTACCATGCTTGAACTTTTAACATCAACAGATAATGCAAACAATGTAAAAAGGCTTATGGGATTTCTTGAATAGTTCATATAAAAATAGGAGGGTTTTTGATGAAAATCTCTGCAAACGCTGCTTTATTATTAATAGATGTGCAAAAATATTTTGATGATCCAAGGCAAGGAAGAAGAAACAATCCAAATGCCGAAGAGAATATGGCCTTATTGTTAAGCGAGTGGAGAAAATCAGATCGACCTGTTATCCATGTTCAGCACATTAGCAATCCTTCCTTGGCGCATCATCCTGGGCGTGATATTAAAGAAATTGTTGCACCCCGACCAGAGGAACTAGTCATCGTGAAAAATGTAAACAGTGCTTTTATCGGTACGAACTTGGAGGAAAATTTAAGAGAATCTGAGATTGAAACACTTGTTATTGTAGGATTAACAACCGATCATTGTGTCTCTACAACAACACGTATGGCAAAAAATCTCGGCTTTACCCCATTCATCGTATCTGATGCGACCGCTACTTTCGAAAGAGTTAGTTATGATGGGAAGCTGTACAGTGCTGAAGAAATCCACAGCTTAGCTCTAGTCAGCTTGCACGAGGAATTTGCTACAGTTATTGATACGGATGGTGTTTTAGAATTACTAGATTAATAAATGATTGTCACGTGTAAATAAGCGCGTGACAATTTTTTGTTTTGGGACATAGGCCACCTTCATAAAATTAATTGGAGGTGTCTGTATTGAAAAAAAATATAAAAGAAATTGAATGCCTTGTATGTAATGGGGTCCATTTTCGAAAAGGTTTTTTTGCTGCAGAATATCAAAAATATGATGAGGATACGAGATGGAATATAAAATCTGAAGCCAAGATACACTTTTATTTAGAATCTGAAGAAGACAATCCATTGAATAGAATCCCAGAGCAATCGAATATATATTCCTACATCTGTGAAGACTGTGGTTTTATTATGAATTTTAACAAAGAAAAACAGGTTGAAAGTAAAAAACAAGAGCGAATGAAAAAACAAAGGCAAAAAATGTATGATTGGACTAAATTTAAATAATGTTCAATGTTGATTGGAATGTCTTACATTGATAATACTGTATTTTATCCCAATATTTTGATATAATTTTTCCAAATAATGAAGCTAAGAGGTACATTCCGTGTCTAAATCTAAAATTCAATTCTGGTTAATTCAAATTTTGCTCCTTTTAACAATTATTTTCGTTTCAACCAAAATCTCATTTATGTTTAATCCTATAGGGGTGTTTTTCTCGACGGTGTTCTTTCCAATTCTGATCACTGGGTTCCTATTTTTTCTATTGAATCCGGTTGTTAATTTTCTGGAACGCAAAAAACTCCCTAGGATAGCAGCCATATTGGTCATATATGTTGTATTTGGCTGTGTTCTTGCATTGGTAATAGGTAGCCTAGTTCCAGCTGTTTCCAAACAGGCAACCGAGCTTGCTAATGATCTGCCTAACTTTGCTCATAAGACTACTGATTTTGTTAATGATGTAGTCAAGTCTTCAGAGGTTAAAAACTTTAGAGAGCAGCAGAGTGAAATGATCGATACGGTGCAACAACGTTTAATGAAGTATGCCAATTCACTGCCAAATACACTGACGAACATAATTATGGGCATTTTTGGCATCGTCACGAATATTGCGATTATTCTTGTCACTGTTCCATTTTTATTATTTTACATGTTTAAGGATGGACAAAAATTTCCTGAAGCCGTATCAAAGTTTATTCCAGCTGGATACCGGGATGATGCTTTAAAAATACTAAAAGAAACTGGAGAGACACTGTCAGCATACATTCAGGGGCAGGTAGTGGTCGCCTTGGCTGTCGGTACTTTAGCCTTTATCGGGTATTTAATCATCGACTTACGCTATGCATTAATTATGGCGCTGATTGTAGCTTTCACCAATATTATCCCATATGTAGGGCCAATCATTGGTGGTGCGCCAGCCGTACTAGTCGCTTTCTTTGATTCACCAACAAAGGCTTTATTTGTAATCATCGTTATCCTGGTGGCCCAGCAAATAGAAGGGAATTTCCTGTCTCCGATGATTTTAGGTAAATCATTGGATACACACCCAGCTACTATTATCATTATTCTTTTGGCAGCAGGCAATCTTGCTGGGGTACTTGGAATGGTGTTGGCTGTTCCAACCTATGCTGTTTGTAAAGTCATTATCTTGAACTTAGTCAGATTTTTAAGAGCGAGGAAAGCGGCAACTTATACAGGTGAAGGACCCTTTGTTTAAAACTCAGATTATATTTCCAAAAGAAAAAAGCCTTGAATTTTCAAGGCTTTTTTACGTTCCAAAGAGGCAGAAAGTACAGGACGGATATTAAAAGAAATGATTGGAAATTCTCCTTATTCTTATAGTTTTCTAATAGTGAACTTTATTTCGTATTAACAAAAAAACTTTGACAATCCATATTCACATTTGGTATTTTATAAGAGAATAAAAATTCATATAACAAAACATTAAAAAGACATTTTACAACTCTAGGGGGTTTGCAAATGGAAACGGAAATGATTTATGAATTTCGCCGTCCTAAGAATATAATTCCTGGGAAAAAGTATCCCGCATTGTTTGTTATGCATGGCATAGGAAGCAATGAACAAAATATGCTTTCACTTGTTAATAGACTGGAGGATTCCTTCTTTATTTTTAGTGTAAGGGGACATTTGACACAAGGTCCGGGATTTGCCTACTTTACAATCCAGGGCTATGGAAAACCACATCGAGAAGTTTTCGATGAAGGAATCAAAAAGCTCGCTAACTTTATTGATTATGCATCAATAAATTATGAATTAGACCCAGATCAATTATACTTGTTGGGCTTCAGCCAAGGAGCCATAGTTTCCATGACATTAGCTCTCACCCTTGGAAACAAGATTAAGGGTGTAGTAGCGCTAAGTGGTTATATTCCTCAATTTGTAAAGGAAGAATACAGGATAAATCCAGGGAAACATTTATCAGTGTTTATATCACACGGGGAATATGACCAGGTTCTGCCATATGAGTGGGGGAAAGAAAATGTCGATTGTTTTACTGAGCTTGGGGTTCCTGTGAACTTTCGATCTTATCCAGAAGGGCACACTGTATCCGAAATAAATCTTCAGGATTTTCAAGCTTGGATTATAAATGATTTACGAAGATAATTCATCCAGAGTTTAGATATGGAAATTCAATGAAAAAAACGGGGAATGAGAACATGGATTTACATGTCATTGCTAAAGAAATTTACAGCCATCAAAAAAGTGCTGTAGAAATGAGTAAAATAACAACAGGTTATCCCAATATAACAATTGAGGATGCTTATAAAATTCAAGAAATTAACACGGAAAAAGAATTACAAAATGGTGATCAATTTGTCGGCTGGAAAATGGGGCTAACAAGTTTCGCGAAGCAACAATCGGTAGGGGTCAATCAACCTATTTACGGAAGATTGCTTAAGTCAATGGAGATGTCCAATCAGGAACTTTCTTTGGACGGTTTGATTCATCCGCGGGTGGAACCAGAATTTGCGTTCTTAATGAATAAGAAACTAAAAGGAAATAATGTTACTGAGCAAGAGGTTTGGCAAGCTACTGAAGGTATAATGCCAGCATTAGAGATCATTGACAGCCGTTATAAGAATTTTTCATTTAACCTTATTGATGTGGTTGCAGATAATGCATCCAGTACAAAATTTTTTCTTTCGGAACAAATATATGTACCAAATAAGTTTCAATGGGAAAAAGCACAGGTTCGAATGAAGTTGAATGGTAAAGTAGTTCAAGAAGGAAAAGGTTCAGCTGTTATGGGAAATCCTGTTCAATCGGTGGTTGAATTGGTCAAAATGTTAGACTCCTCTGGGCTTTGTATTGAACCTGGGATGATTGTACTAACCGGTGGAATTACCGAAGCGATTCATGTTTTTAGTGGAGATTCCATTGAGGTTGAATTTGATGAATTGGGTAAAATGGATTTGACGGTCATTTCATAATCGGGAGGTTTGGAAATGCCAATTGTACAGGTACACTTGCTTGAAGGTAGACCGAAAGAAGTAAAACAGCAATTGATTTCAGAGATTACAGCAGCAGTTAGCCGGACGTTAGGTAATTCACCTGAAACAATCAGAGTATTATTACATGACGTGTCAAGTGAAAATTGGGGTGTAGCCGGTTCGCCAATAAGTAATAACAAGAAAATGTAAGGACCATTTTTTATAAAGGATTGAAGCAAAAAAAAAACGCTGATTCGAGGCTATACATCAACCGACATAAATGTACGGTTAAATAGCGTCAGAATCAGCGTTTTCTGGCTTTTGTACGTCCCAAAGAGGATTCGAACCTCCGACCTACAGTTTAGGAAACTGTTGCTCTATCCTGCTGAGCTATTGGGACTAATGAAGAAATGAAAAAATATTTTTGTTCCCAACACACAATAAGTTAATCCCGTCCTGATCTCAGAAAGCTGATTCAAGAAGCGGCTCGATCAGTACGCTGAAGTTACTTCAATGAAGCATATTCGAACGTGCTGAGCTATTGGGACTCAATGTTCTTCTATGTTTCTTAATAGCAACGTAATTTATTATACTCAGTTAATCAATAAAGGTCAATACATACGTTAGTGAATGGAGAGGTCTCTGTCCACTTCTGGTTGTTTGACAGCCTTTTCGCGGAAAATAACCCAAACGATTAAACTTAGCGATATCAACAGCCCCTCTAACGATAAGATATACCACGGATAAGAGCCGAGCACATCTAATAAACTCGCGCTATCTGGTTTATGGCTTAGGAACATATAATTCCCGTCAACTACCTTATTGATGAACATAATAATAGGCATCAAGACATTTAGGAACACAAACAGTTTTACCACTGACCAGATCGTTGGGTGATACCCTAGTACCCAGGTAAAATATAAAGGCACCCAAATAATCAATAAATGAGTATAAAAGAAATGAAAGAAACGAAAATGTGGAAAGTCATAATTTAATAATGGTGTAAGTAATGCCTGTGACGCCCCTAGTAAGGCAGTAAATAGTAAAATCTCATAGATTATTTTTAATCGTGTAAGTAGCAATACGATGGTTAACATCAAGCTGATGCTACACAACTCAAGGGGAATGGCATGACTGACATTCCAGCTGCCATTTATAATCATCCAAAAATGATAGGTACCTTCCATAATAATTAGTGAGATAGCCAATCCAATTTCAACCTGCCGCAGCTTCTTCTTTTTAAGAGAATCTCTAAATAGAAACATACATACTGAACCAATGATTAAAATAGCTAGTACGAAAAAATGACTAGTCGAAAACATATCAAAGTCATAGTTTTTATTGCTCCGGCCAAACCACTCCATCATCCCACCGTCCCTTTTCCAAATTTTATCATGGATTGATTTCGGAAATCGTCGAAAAACAGGAAATCGTAAAATTAATTTATGGGAATTTGTACTACTATCTATTAATTTGGCAAATATTCAACGAGTGCCTGACACTCCCGGTATGTGATATAATAATATGTCGAAAGAAATCGAAATGAATTTAACCGTGGAGGTCATTATGGCTGCTTATACGCCGATGATACAGCAATATTTAACCGTTAAGGCAGATTATCAAGATGCCTTTTTATTTTTTCGCTTAGGCGATTTTTACGAAATGTTTTTTGAGGATGCCATTAAAGCATCACAGGAATTAGAGATTACATTAACGAGTCGTGATGGCGGCAGTGAAGATCGGATTCCTATGTGTGGTGTCCCATACCATGCGGCTCCCAACTATATTGAACAGCTTATTTCAAAAGGATATAAAGTTGCGATTTGTGAACAAATGGAAGACGCAAAACTAACCAAAGGAATGGTCCGACGGGAAGTCGTTCAGTTAATTACCCCAGGTACAGTAATGGATGGTAAGGGCTTGAATGATAAAGAAAATAACTATATTGCCTCTATTACTGCATTTGACGATCAAACATACGGCTTTGCATATAACGATATCTCAACTGGTGAAAGCCGAGTGACCCTGCTTACCAATTATTTTGAAGAAGTTCTAAATGAATTGGCGGTTTTAAGTGCCAAAGAAGTAGTCGTATCAAGTAGCTTTGACGGAGAGCTGCAAAAGAAAATGCGTGAGCGTGATGTGATGGCTATTTCTTTTGAGGATAATAGTTCGATAGATATGACTTTTTCTCATCTGCTTGAGGATTTGAACCAAGATAAATTAAAGCAAACGGCAGCTAGGCTCTTTAACTATTTATATCGTTCCCAAAAAAGAAGCCTTGACCATCTTCAGCCAGTCACTACCTATCAAACTCATCAATTTATGAAAATTGATTACTATTCAAAGCGAAACCTTGAATTAACGGAAACGATTCGTTCTAAGGGGAAAAAAGGCTCCTTAATATGGTTGCTCGATGAAACCATGACGGCTATGGGTGGTAGGATGTTAAAGCACTGGATTGATCGGCCGTTAATTGACCAGGATGGGATTAGACAGCGTCAAGCCATAGTCGAGGTTCTATTGAGCCGCTATTTTGAACGTCAAGAGCTTCGTGAAAAATTGAAGGAAGTCTATGATTTGGAACGACTCGCCGGACGGGTAGCCTTTGGTAATGTCAATGCCCGTGATTTGGTGCAGTTGAAGCGTTCTTTAATGCAGGTGCCTAACTTAATACAAACCCTACAAGCGATGCAGAACGAACAGGTAAATCAGTTGGCAGAAAGGCTTGATCCTTGTGAAGAGGTATCAGATTTATTAGAGCGAGCTATTGTTGAAAATCCACCCCTTTCTTTAAAAGAAGGAAATATGATTTCGGATGGGTATAATGAGCAGCTAGATCAATATCGATATGCCAGCAGGAACGGTAAGACCTGGATTGCTCAGTTAGAGCGTGAGGAACGAGATAAAACAGGCATTAAATCATTGAAGGTTGGTTATAACCGGGTGTTTGGCTATTATATTGAAGTCACACGGGCAAACCTGCATCTTTTAAAAGAAGGGCAGTATGAGCGTAAGCAAACGCTAACGAATGCGGAACGATTTATTACCCCGGAATTAAAAGAGAAAGAAGCGTTAATTTTACAGGCAGAAGAAAAATGCGGTGAACTGGAATATGAGTTGTTTACGGAAATTCGCGAGAATGTGAAGGAACAAATTCCTCGTTTACAAGCTTTAGCGAAGATCGTTAGTGAATTAGATGTTCTCCAGTGCTTTGCTCAGGTTAGTGAAGAGCGCCGATATGTGAAACCAGAGTTTTCGACCGAGCGCCGTGTTGTGATTAAAGAAGGGCGTCATCCAGTGGTTGAGAAGGTATTAAACGCCCAGGAGTATGTGCCCAACGACTGCTATATGGACAATGAACGTGAAGTATTGTTAATCACAGGTCCAAACATGTCAGGTAAAAGTACGTACATGCGCCAAATTGCCCTGACCGCCATTTTAGCGCAAATCGGCTGCTATGTTCCGGCTTCCCAAGCGGTACTGCCAATTTTTGACCAGGTATTCACTCGTATTGGTGCAGCCGATGACTTAATTTCCGGTCAGAGTACTTTCATGGTGGAAATGCTTGAGGCAAAAAATGCGATAGCGAACGCCACACAAAACAGCTTAATTTTATTTGATGAAATCGGCCGTGGAACCTCTACTTACGATGGTATGGCGTTAGCACAGGCGATTATTGAATACATTCATGAGCGGATTGGTGCAAAAACCTTATTTTCAACCCACTATCATGAGTTAACGGTTTTAGAAGAAGAACTAACCAAGCTCAAAAACATTCACGTTAGTGCGATTGAACATAATGGCAAGGTAGTTTTTCTTCATAAAATTAAAGAAGGTCCCGCTGATAAGAGTTACGGAATTCATGTGGCACAGTTGGCTGGACTCCCTGCAGAATTAATTAACCGGGCCAACGAAATCTTATCAGCTCTTGAGCAGTCTGATGTTCAGGCTGTCCCAGCTAAAAAACCAATTATAATGGAAGAAAAAAGGTCAGAGCAGCCAGCACAGCTATCGTTCTTTGACGAACTAAAAGAGACGAAAAAGCAGGAACCTTCTCCAAAAGAAAAGAGAGTATTGGATAAAATAAAAGAATTAGATTTGTTAGATGTGACACCGTTACAGGCCATTAACATGCTGTACGATTTGCAGAAAAAATTAAAAGGCTAAAGAAAAGGAGGCGAACTGTATGGGGAAGATTATTCAATTAGATGACGCCCTATCCAATAAGATTGCGGCGGGAGAAGTAGTCGAACGCCCCGCCTCTGTTGTAAAAGAGCTTGTAGAAAATGCGATTGATGCTGGTAGTACCGTGATTGAAATTGAGGTAGAAGAAGCAGGATTGGCAAAGATTCGAATTACTGATAATGGTCATGGGATTGACGAAGAGGATGTTTTAATTGCCTTTCAACGTCACGCCACCAGTAAAATAAAAAATGAAAATGATCTGTTTCGTATCCGTACGCTTGGATTCCGAGGGGAAGCCCTGCCAAGTATAGCCTCTGTTTCACGGCTTGAAATGAAGACCTCGACTGGTGAAGGTGCCGGAAACCGGGTAGTTATTGAGGGCGGCAAGGTTGAAGTGTTTGAAAAAACGTCGAGTAGACGGGGAACGGACCTCATCATTACCGATTTATTTTTCAATACGCCTGCACGGCTTAAATATATGAAGACCATTCATACAGAGCTCGGTAATATTACAGATGTTGTCAACCGCCTTGCTCTTTCTCATCCAGAAGTAGCCTTCCGTTTGATTCATAACGAAAGGAAACTGCTGCAAACGAATGGAAACGGTGATGTTCGTCAAGTGCTGGCCTCCATTTATGGATTAGTCATTGCTAAGCAGTTAGTTCCTATTTCAGGTACCTCACTCGATTACAAAATTAGTGGATTTGCTTCGATGCCGGAGGTTACAAGGGCTTCGAGAAACTATATCTCAACAATGATTAATGGACGGTTTATTAAAAACTATCCGTTGGCGAAAGCCATTCAGGAGGGCTATCATACCCTACTTCCTATTGGACGATTTCCAATTGTTCTACTAAACATAGAGATGGATCCATTGCTTGTAGATGTGAATGTTCATCCTTCAAAAATGGAGGTCCGCATAAGTAAGGAAGCGGAGTTAAATGAACTGGTAACATCAATGATTAAAGAGGTGTTCAAATCTAAGATATTAATTCCAACAGCCTACACGCCTGTTAAGAAAGAAGTACAGAAGTCTGAGCAAACAGCCTTCGTGTTGGATGAAGGAACAATACCCGAAAGTGAACCTATGAATGTTCAAAAGCAATGGAGTGCTCCATTTGAAAGAGTTAATGAGTCTCATGCGATTGAAGCGAGTCATTTTAGCAAAGAACCGCTGCTATCTGAGAGAGTGGGGGAATCATTAGGTTGGGAATCGGTTAATCCTTTCTCTGCTGGTTATGAGAATTCACGTGTTAGTGGTGGAGTTGAGGAATCAGAAGAATTACCTGAAACGATTGAATCGACTGAGGTTACCTTTGAAGATAAACCAATTTCAACTGAAAGCAATCCATCAGCAAGCCGTGTGCCGCGCTTATATCCAATCGGTCAAATGCACGGTACCTACATTTTTGCTCAAAATGAAAATGGCTTGTATATCATTGACCAGCACGCGGCCCAGGAACGGATGAAATATGAATATTTCCGTGAAAAAGTGGGACAGGTGGAACCGGAATTGCAGGAAATGCTCGTTCCGTTAACTTTTGAATATTCAACAGATGAATATATGAAAATCACCGAACATCAACAGGAATTGGAAAAAGTGGGGGTTTTTCTTGAGGAATTTGGGATGAATAGTTTTATCGTCCGTTCTCATCCTCAGTGGCTCCCTAAAGGGGAAGAAAAACAAATCATTGAAGACATGATTGAACAGCTATTATCCATGAAGAAGGTAGATATTAAAAAGCTGCGTGAAGAAGCAGCGATAATGATGAGCTGTAAAGCTTCGATTAAAGCCAATCGTCATTTACGGAATGATGAAATCCAAGCCCTGCTCGATGACCTGAGAAAAGCATCAGATCCATTTACCTGTCCGCATGGAAGGCCGATCATTGTCCATTATTCGGTTTATGAGATGGAAAAAATGTTTAAACGGGTTATGTAATGGTGAAAAGAACATTCCTTTATGGGGGTGTTCTTTTTTATGGGTGGGATTGCTATCAAGATGAATGGAATTCTACACAAAAACGGAGGAATTCTACACAAATTCATAATAATTCTACACAAAATAGGAGGAATTCTACACAAATTCACAATAATTCTACATGAAATCAGAGGAATTCTACAAAATTTCAAGTTTTCCTACAAAATATGGATTAAATTTCTATATTAACAACAATAGGCTGCAGGACAAATCCCGCAGCCTATTGCCTATAAATGCCTATCTAATCGCTGCTTGCAACTTACTCATATACTGAAGAGCTTTACCTGTTCCAATTACAACACATTCAAGTGGATCTGAAGAAAGCTGTACAGGAACAACGATTTCCTTGCTTAACCATTCCTCCATACCATTTAAAAGTGAGCCACCGCCAGTTAAAATTACGCCACGGTCAACAATATCACCACTAAGCTCAGCAGGGCAGTCTTCAAGTGTCGCACGGATTGCTTCTAAAATATGAAGAAGAGCCTCTCTTAGAGCATTTTGAACTTGATAGGATGAAAGATTAATAGTTTTTGGTAAACCCGACACCAAGTCACGACCGCGGATATCCATGAAGCGTTCTTCATGATCAACCAAAGCATAACCAATTTCCATTTTAATTCTTTCTGCTGTTCTTTCTCCAATTAGTACATTGTATTCCTTACGAACAAATTGAATAATATCATCATCGAGACGGTCACCGCCGACCTTAATCGAATGACAGGCAACCACACCGCCAAACGAAATAATGGCAACCTCAGTATTACCACCGCCGATATCGACAACCACGTTTGCGACAGGTTCATCTACAGGCATTCCTGCTCCAATCGCTGCCGCAACAGGTTCTTCAATCAGAGAAATTTTCTTGGCCCCGGCATTTCGAACGGCATCCTGGATTGCTCGGCGTTCTACACTTGTAGACCCAGATGGAATACAAACCACTACATTCGGTTTACGGAAACCGTAGCCCATTTTTTTAGTTGCCTTACGCATGACATGCTTTAGCATATCAGTAGTGACATCAAAGTCAGCAATAACGCCATCCTTTAAAGGACGGATGGTCACGACTTTTTCTGGTGTCTTACCTATCATCTCTTTTGCCTCAAGCCCAACTGCTACCACATTTTTCGTTTCTGTATCTATGGCCACAACGGAGGGCTCATTAAGTACAATTCCTTTGTTTTTACTATAAACCAATATATTAGCTGTTCCTAAATCAATACCTATATCAAAGTTAGAAAGCATATTTTCACCTTATTCCTTAGTTTTATTCAATAATAAACTACGATTAAGCCTAACATGAATGTGGGGGTAAAATGCTGTTTGTAAATAAACCGTTATCCATTTGTAAAGTTACAAGAAGTATCTTTCATCTTTGGAAGAAATTTGGATATGATAATTTCATGATCAAAAACGCATAGAAAAGGTTTTTTTTGTTAATACTTATTTGATGTTCAACTGCTTTTTAAAATTGTGTTACGATGTAAGGGTGAAAGCAGAAAAATGAAACCTGTTTTCAATTAAAACGAAATAAGGCAGTGTGAAAATATTGAATGCGAAACAAAATGTACTGGTAATCATCGGTCCAACCGCTGTAGGGAAAACAAAGTTGAGTATTGAAATGGCGAAACGGTATAATGGTGAAATTATCAGTGGGGATTCGATGCAAATCTACCGTGGAATGGACGTTGGGACTGCTAAAATAACAAAAGAGGAAATGGAATACATTCCACACCATCTTATTGATATTAAGGAGCCCTTTGAAAGTTTTTCCGTTGCTGAATTTCAAGAACTGGTTAGGGCTAAAATAGCTGAGATTGATAAAAAGGGGAAACTTCCGATTATTGTTGGAGGAACCGGCTTATACATTCAGTCGGTCATCTATGATTATCAATTTTCCGATGTTTCGGGAGATGAAGCCTATCGTCTTCAGTTGGAGGAAAGAGTCAAAGAAGTAGGAAATGAAGCACTTCACGAAGAATTGAAGGAGATAGATCCCGGAAGTGCTGCTCAAATACATCCCAATAATGTAAGACGGGTCATTCGAGCGCTGGAAATTTATCACCTGACCGGGAAGACGATGCAAGAATACCAAAGTCATCAGCAACCAGATTTGTTGTACAATACAGCAATAGTGGGCTTAACCATGGATCGGGACCAGCTGTATGAACGCATAAATTTACGGGTAGATATGATGATGGATGAAGGTCTCCTACCGGAAGTAAAAGCCTTATATCAACAGGGGCTGCGTGAGTGTCAATCCATCCAAGCCATTGGTTACAAAGAAATTTATGAATATTTGGATGGAAAAGTCACACTCAATGAAGCGGTAGAAAATTTAAAGCAAAATTCCCGAAGGTATGCGAAAAGGCAATTGACTTGGTTTCGTAACAAAATGAAGGTAGAATGGTTTGATATGAGTAATGTGAATAATTTCTCAAAAAAAATAGCCGAAATTTCACAATATGTTGAAGGAAAGCTACAAGTAAAATCGAATACATATTAGTAGAGATAAAAGAGGAGGATATACAAATGAAAACGACAATCAATATTCAAGACCAATTTTTAAATCAATGCCGTAAGGACAATATGCATGTTACGGTGTTTTTATTAAATGGGTTTCAATTAAGAGGACAAATTAAGGGCTTTGATAATTTTACGGTTTTGTTTGAATCAGAAGGTAAGCAGCAGTTAGTATTTAAGCATGCAATTTCCACTTTTGCGCCACAAAGAAATGTACAGTTGGATTTAGAAAACCAACAATAACTTATTTTCTCAAAATAGAGTCCATATACGGGCTCTTTTTGTTTTTTCAGGGATAAAGAGAAAACTTTTTTAATGAAAGCGATAGGTCGTGAATACACATAGAAATGAAGGATTATGCTTTCCTTTGTAGATAAAGTGATCCGAATTTATGACAAATAAATTCAAAGTAGTCATAGCTACTTTAAGTATACTGTCTGCAGAATGAGAGGTGAAAGCTTTGGATCAACCATTTCGCATGAAAAGTAACGGCCAAATAAGCGTTGTCCTCAATTCACAAAAGAAAAAAACGTTAACAAAAGAGGCGCCAGAATTCCAAGTTGTTCCAAAGATCATTCCCCCTGAGCACACGGCTTTAAAGGAAATAGAAGAGGAGCTAGTGGCTTTGGTTGGTATGGAAGAAATGAAGCGAATGATAAAAGAAATTTATGCGTGGATTTATGTGAACAAGAAACGGGAAGAAATGGGCCTGAAAGCTAGAAAACAAGCTCTCCATATGATGTTCAAAGGGAATCCGGGAACCGGCAAAACAACAGTTGCGAGGCTGATTGGAAAGCTATTTCAAAAAATGTCTGTTCTTACAAAGGGACATTTAATCGAGGCAGAACGAGCGGACCTTGTAGGAGAGTATATTGGGCATACAGCTCAAAAGACAAGAGATTTAATTAAGAAGGCACAAGGTGGAATTTTGTTTATTGATGAAGCCTATTCCTTAGGGCGTGGCGGGGAAAAGGATTTTGGAAAGGAAGCCATCGATACACTGGTAAAGCATATGGAGGATAAACAGCATGAGTTTATCCTTATTCTTGCCGGATATTCCAGAGAAATGGATTACTTTCTGACACTCAACCCTGGTCTTCACTCTCGTTTTCCTTTAGTAATTGATTTCCCTGACTACAATATCAAGCAATTGATGGAAATTGCAGGAAGAATGTTAGAAGAAAGGGAATACAATCTAAGTCACGAGGCCGAGAAAAAACTAAGGGATCATCTTATTTGGGTAAAGTCTGTCCTAAATCCCAATAGTTTTTCAAACGGGAGATATGTTCGTAATGTCATAGAGAAATCTGTACGGGCACAAGCGATGAGGCTACTGATGCTAAATAGCTATGACAGACACGAATTAATGACTCTAAGAAGTAATGATCTGGTGTTTGATGAAGATTAATAAAAAAAAACGGCGGAATGTAGAATCCGTCGATTTTTTTTATGTCCAGCTCCAGCGCTTTTCTAATTTTAGTGCGTCCCAAGATTCCTTGATGGAAGTTTCCAATCGAAGGTGTAGGAGAGTACTCTCAAAATGGTAACAAGACCAAATAACGAATACAGTTCCCATGAATCCACTGCTAATTTAAGGCCAATGATAAGTCCTGCAAGGATCGCCCAAACCGCATAAATTTCTGACCGAAGAACAATCGGTTTTCTACCTGCCAATAAATCACGGATAATTCCGCCACCAATACCGGTTAATACAGCAGCGACAATTACGGCGCTAAGCGGATGATTCATTTTTGCAGCATAGATGGCCCCTTGAATAGCAAAGGCGGATAGACCGATGGCATCGAAAAAGTTTCCCCATTTTTGCCAATGCCTAAGTAAATTGCTTGGAAATAAGAAGACAGCGGTAATGGATAGCAACGCAATTTGAAAAAATAATCCTTGTTCCCATAAAGCGGATACGGGAACGCCAATTAACAGATTTCGAATTGCCCCTCCTCCGAAAGCGGTAACAATTCCTAAAATATAAACGCCTAAAATGTCGTATTCCTCTTCCATGGCCACAATGGCGCCACTAATAGCGAAGGCAATTGTGCCAATCATACTCAAAACTTCCCATGTCATTGTGCTTCGATTTCTCCTCGATGTCTATTTTTAAGAAAATCATCATGATAATAGTAAAATAAAGTGAAAAGCAAACATTAAAATTTTATCATGATAATAGAAAATTACAACAAGTATTTTAATATCGTAAACAAAAGGGAAAATTAGAGTATGCAAGCGTTTTTTGTTATGATGAATGGTAGAGCCTTTTAAGGAAGGAAGGATGCCTTGTGGAACAAAAGGAAACAAAGGAAAAAGTAATTCTCGTTGGCTGTCAAACAAATAAAGACGAGGATTCACGATTTCAATATTCTATGGAAGAACTAGCGGCATTAACGGAAACTGCTCAAGGTGAAGTGCTCGTCTCAGTTGTTCAAAAACGGGACCGCGTTCATTCGGCTACATATATTGGCAAAGGAAAAGTAGAAGAACTAAATGCATTAGTTGAGGAACTTGAAGCAGATGTAGTGATCTTTAATGATGAACTATCACCGAGTCAAAAAAGAAACCTCGGTGCAGAAATAGAAGCGCGGATTATTGATCGAACACAGCTCATTTTAGATATCTTTGCACAACGGGCTCGTTCCAAAGAAGGGAAATTACAAGTAGAACTTGCCCAGCTGCAGTACCTTCTTCCGCGTCTAGCAGGTCAAGGGACCGCATTATCACGGTTGGGTGCAGGGATTGGAACAAGAGGACCCGGTGAAACAAAACTAGAATCAGACCGCCGTCATATTCGCAGAAGAATTGACGATATCAAAGGTCAGCTTTCAGTCATCGTTCAGCACCGCGATCGGTACCGAGAAAGAAGAAAGAAGAATAAAACCTTTCAGGTAGCGATTGTTGGCTATACCAATGCAGGAAAATCAACATTGTTTAATCGCTTATCCGAGGCGGAGTCGTACGAGGAGAATCAATTATTCGCTACGCTTGATCCGATGACCAGAAAATTAATTTTACCAAGTGGATTCTTAGCATTAATTACGGATACGGTTGGATTTATTCAAGACTTACCAACCACCCTTATCGCGGCATTCCGTTCCACTCTAGAAGAAGTAAAAGAAGCAGACTTGCTGCTCCATGTGGTTGATATGTCCAATCCGGATTATTTTCAACATGAAAAAACAGTAAAAAAACTGCTGGATGATTTAGATATTAAAGATATCCCGCAACTGACCGTTTATAATAAAAAGGATATTCAACATCCTGACTTCGTTCCAACAGCCAATACACCGACAGCTTTTATAAGTGCTTTTAATCAAGAAGATCGTCAGCACTTAAAAGAGAGAATTGAGAAGATGGTGGTGGAACGAATGGAACCGTACGAGGTGGAGGTGCCTTCAACAGAAGGAAAGTTGCTTTCTCAATTGAAAAATGAGACGATTTTAAGAGAGCTATCCTTTAATGAAGAAAACCAATTGTACCGCTGCAAAGGGTATTCACTTCAGGACCATCAAATCACCGGACAATTGCAGAAATTTCAACAATAGATAGGAGTAACAACATGTTTCAACAGTTAAAAAGTGGGGAAAAGCTTCAGCCGATTGTTAAAAGAGTGGAACAACAAATTGCTGAGGTACATAAACAAATTGATGAACGAATTGAAACGAATCAATTTGCTGTATTAAGAAGCTTCCAAAAACATCGGGTCGGCGATTCGCATTTTATCCCATCGACGGGTTATGGATATGATGATATTGGCAGAGATACCCTTGAATTAGTGTATGCAGATGTATTTGGCGGTGAAGCCGGGCTTGTTCGCCCACAAATTATTTCAGGCACACATGCGATTTCGATTGCTTTATTTGGTGTTCTCCGTCCAGGCGATGAACTCCTTTATATAACCGGCAAACCATATGATACGTTAGAAGAAATAGTCGGGCTTCGTGGAAATGGAGTAGGGTCATTAAAAGAATTTGGAATTTCCTATGATAGCGTGGCACTTACTGATGAGGGTGGAATGGATTGGACGGCTATTGCCGATAAAATCAAACCGAATACTAAAATGATCGGCATTCAGCGCTCAAAAGGGTATGCAACAAGACCGTCATTTACGGTTGCGGAAATCGGGGAAATGATACGTTTTGTAAAAGAAATCAAACCAGATGTCGTTGTATTTGTTGATAACTGTTATGGGGAGTTCGTGGAGGAAATGGAACCTTGCCACGTGGGAGCGGACCTGATGGCGGGTTCTCTCATTAAGAATCCTGGCGGCGGGATTGTGAAGACGGGTGGCTATATTGTTGGAAAAAAACAATGGGTGGAGGCATGTTCTTATCGGATGACCTCACCTGGAATTGGTGCTGAGGCCGGTGCTTCTCTTTATAGCCTTCAAGAAATGTACCAAGGGTTCTTCCTTGCACCGCATGTAGTGGGGCAAGCGTTGAAAGGCGCGGTTTTTACTGCTGCAATGTTAGAGGAGTTAGGTATGAATTCTTCACCGAAGTGGAATGCGAACAGGACAGACTTAATCCAATCTGTTCAGTTTGATGATCGTGATAAAATGGTTGCTTTCTGCCAGGCGATTCAATTTGCTTCGCCGATAAATTCTTATGTTACACCGTACGCAAGTTATATGCCAGGATATGAGGATGATGTCATTATGGCAGCGGGTACGTTTATCCAAGGCGCCAGTATTGAATTAACAGCAGATGGTCCAATCCGACCACCGTATGTGGCATATGTTCAAGGGGGATTAACGTATGCCCACGTGAAGATGGCCGTGTGTCTTGCTGTTGACCATTTAATTGAAAAAGGATTAATTGAATTGAGTTAGGGGAAAATAGGACAACGGTTAGTTGTCCTATTTCATTTTGAAAAAACCATGTAAGAAAACCTTACATATGATTGACAATAAATCTAACACGAAATATAATAGCAATATGATTTAACAAAAGGGAGGAGAAATTTGGTGAGTGGAAAGGAAATTCGCCGTTCCATGCCACTGTTTCCCATCGGAACTGTCATGCAACTAACGGAGCTTACAGCTAGGCAAATCCGCTATTATGAAGAGCACCAATTGATTTCTCCAGCAAGAACCGAGGGAAACAGGCGTCTGTTTAGCCTTAACGATATTGATAGGCTTCTAGAAATCAAGGATCTAATTGATCAGGGAGTCAACATGGCGGGAATTAAACAACTCTTTGCGGTTAAACAGCAGCAAGCAGAAACACTAGAAAAGCAAACTGAGAAAGTCAAACGAGAACTTACAGATGACCAACTCAGAAAGCTACTTCGCAACGAAATGATTCATTCAGGAAGAAACAATCGATCCACATTGCGTCATGGCGATATGTCTCGGTTCTTCCATTAAAATCTACTAATTTCTTTTTAAAAAAATTGGGGGTATTAAAATGGCAAAGTATTCAAGAGAAGATATTCAACGACTGGCAAAAGAAGAAAACGTGAAATTTATCCGTCTTCAATTTACGGATATTCTTGGAACCATTAAAAACGTGGAGATTCCAATTAGCCAATTAGAAAAAGCACTTGATAACAAAATGATGTTTGATGGTTCATCTATCGAAGGTTTTGTACGTATTGAAGAATCTGATATGCTATTATATCCAGATTTAAGCACTTGGGTTGTTTTCCCTTGGACAGCTGAAAAAGGAAAAGTAGCTCGTTTAATCTGTGATATCTATACTCCAGAAGGAAAACCATTCGAAGGTGACCCACGAAATAACTTAAGAAGAGTATTAAAAGAAATGGAAGAGTTAGGATTCACTAACTTCAACCTAGGACCTGAACCTGAATTCTTCTTATTTAAATTAGACCAAAATGGTGAACCAACATTAGAATTAAACGACCAAGGTGGCTATTTTGACTTAGCTCCAACAGATTTAGGTGAAAACTGCCGTCGTGATATCGTTCTTGAGCTAGAAGAAATGGGCTTTGAAATCGAAGCATCACACCATGAAGTAGCTCCAGGACAGCACGAAATCGACTTTAAATATGCTGATGCATTAACAGCATGCGACCAAATCCAAACATTCAAGCTTGTAGTTAAAACAATTGCACGTAAGCATGGTTTACACGCGACTTTCATGCCTAAGCCATTATTCGGTGTAAATGGATCAGGAATGCACATGAACCTATCATTATTTACAAATGGTCAAAATGCATTCTACGAGCCAACTGGTGATCTAGAAATGAGCGATACAGCTCGTCAATTTATTGCGGGTATTCTGAAGCACGCACCAAGCTTTACAGCTGTAACTAATCCAACTGTAAACTCTTATAAGCGTCTTGTTCCTGGTTACGAAGCACCTTGTTATGTAGCGTGGTCTGCAAGAAACCGTTCACCATTAATTCGTATTCCAGCATCACGTGGATTAAGTACTCGCGTAGAAGTACGTAGCGTTGACCCAGCAGCAAACCCATACCTGGCGATGGCTGTGCTTCTAAAAGCTGGTCTTGACGGAATTAAAAATAAATTGACTCCTCCAGCTCCAGTAGACCGTAACATCTATGTTATGAGCAAGGAAGAAAGAATTGAAGAAGGTATCATTGATCTTCCAGCAACACTAGCTCAAGCACTAGACCAACTAAAGTCTAACGAAGTAATTGTATCTGGTCTTGGAGAGCACATCTTCGAACACTTTGTAGAAGCAAAAGAAATTGAATGGGATATGTTCCGTACAGTCGTTCACCAATGGGAACGCGATCAGTACATGAGCATGTACTAAAAATAAAAAACCTTAGCGCTTTATTGGCTGCTAAGGTTTTTTATTATCCTTATTTCTCACCTTCCTGGTTTAACATTTTAAATCTATTAAGGACTGTATCACCGCCGATGCCAGCAATGATTGAAAAAACAATGATTTCTACCAATGAATTAGGTTCTGTGTATAGAACGAGGAGAAGAGAGGCGACCGCGCCTAGAAGCAATTCTTCTAGGAAACCCAGATAAATGAATTTTTTTGTTTTCCTAGGCATAATGATTTTACCGTGTTTCCGAACATGTCCAACAACCCCAACCAATCCACCAATTGCTACAGAGAAAATAATGTCCCATAACACTGTTTCTCACACTCCTTAAGCCGTTTATTTTTTGGACCTAAGGTAAATCTTGGTGTATTACTATTATATTAAAGTGCTGTACTAATATCATGAGTAAATATACTGAATTTTCAATATATTGAACATAATAATGTATTTAATTGAAATTTTTCCCAATATATTGAACGTAATGACCTGTTACTATTATCTGTTGATTTCCGCTCCAGACACTTCGCTTTCCGCGGGCGTTCCGGGAGCCTCCTCGTCGCTCACTCCTGCGGGGTCTCCCGTGACCGCTACTCCCGCAGGAGTCTTCGCGCCTTCCGCTCCAATCAACAGGCATGTCAAATATCATATGCTTTAACATAGACAAACAAAAAGAGCTGCACCAAGTTGGTGACAGCTCCTATTTTTCAGTGGATATGTCGGTAAACACCTATTACTTTTCCTAAAATGGAGACATTCCGTAGAATAATAGGTTCCATTGTAGAATTTTCTGGTTGCAAACGGATGTAATCCTTTTCTTTAAAAAATCTTTTACAAGTTGCTTCGTCTTCCTCTGTCATGGCTACAACAATATCACCATTATTAGCTGTTGGCTGTTGTTTTACAATGACATAATCTCCGTCAAGAATTCCTGCTTCTATCATACTTTCACCCATAATTTCTAGCATAAATACATGTTCATCAGCTGGTGCCATGCTTTCTGGAAGCGGGAAGTACTCCTCGACATTTTCGATCGCTGTAATTGGTAAGCCTGCAGTAACTTTCCCAACTACAGGTACGTTGACAACTTTATTCCTCGGAATATGTGCAGCTTCGTCCGCTTCTAATATCTCAATGGCTCTTGGCTTTGTCGGATCCCGTCTAATGAGACCTTTGCTTTCTAGTCTTGCTAAGTGACCGTGAACAGTAGAGCTGGATGCAAGTCCAACAGCTTCGCCGATTTCTCTAACAGAAGGAGGATAACCTTTACTCTTGACCTCTTCTTTAATGAAATCCAAGATATCCTGCTGCCGCTTTGATATTTTTACCATAAAATGCACCTCGCCTGGTTAATGTTGTCTTTATTATAGCATGTTCGCCTTTTTTATACAAACATAAGTTCGAAAATGAAGTTGACAACAAACAAACGTTCGTACTATAATAAAAATAACAAAAGGGAACATATATTCTTATTAGAGGTGTAATTATATGAAAAATTTATGGAACCAATACTCCTATGCCATTACTCTTATTCTGTTAAGCTGTTCAATTGCTATCATTCTATCCTTCCAGTATCATTCAAATGAAGAGGATCAGTTTATAAAGGTAACAATCTCTGAAGGGGATTCCTTATGGAAAATCTCTGACCAATATTCTACACAGCATTCATTATCGAATAAAGAATTTGTAGGATGGGTTAAAAAACATAACAAAATCGTAAATGATCAAATCTTTCCTGGTGAAGAAATCATCATCCCTGTCAGTAGAGAAGACTCTTCCTCCACAACGGAACTAGCAAGTGCTCCGGGAAATTAGTTAGGTTAGGTAATATATATATGAAAGCAATTATTTATTGTCGTGTTAGCACAAATAAAGAAACCCAGGAAACCTCATTGGAACGTCAGGAAGAAGAATTAATTCAATTGGCAAAACAACATCAATTCGAAATTGATACGATTATTAAAGAACAAGCGAGTGGCTATGATTTTGATCGTGAGGGCATACTACAGGTATTAGATCGAATAAAAGATAACCATGTCAAGGCTTTGTTAATTCAGGATGAAACACGTCTTGGGCGAGGCAATGCAAAGATTGCTCTCCTACATTGCATCCTAAAGGAAAATATAAAGCTCTATTGCATAACCCATAATGGCGAATTACAATTATCTGAATCTGACTCAATGGTTCTACAGATTGTCAGTATGGTGGAGGAATATCAACGAAAGCTTCATAACGTTAAAATTAAGCGTGGAATGAAACGAGCGGTTGAACGAGGATATCAACCTCAACATAACTTAAGAAATCTCGGAGAATCTTCAGGCAGGGATAAAATTGATGTTCCTATTGAAGAAATTGTTAGGATGAGAAATAATAACATGACTTTTTCAGAAATTGCCGCAACGCTTAGAGGCTTAGGTTATCTTATTTCTAAAGCTACGATACATAGGAGATACCAGGAATTTATAGAATCAAAAGTTGAGTAGACCTTTTGCCTTGTCAGAAGGTCTTATTTTTAGTAAAATCAGATGTCAGACGACTAATTGAAAGGAAGGTTCTTAATGCTATCAAAAGAAAAAATGGCTAGGATTAATGAGTTGGCCAGAAAATCGAAATCGACAGGATTAACGGAACTAGAAGCAAAAGAGCAATCTAAACTACGAAGCGAGTATTTAGCAACTTTCCGTTCTAGTATGCTTGATACGTTAACAAATACAAAGTTCATCGACCCGGAAGGTAATGATGTAACACCTGAGAAAATTAAGGTTAGAAAGAAAAATACACTTCATTAATAAATCGGGATACATTTTGTATTCCCTTTTTACATATACAAACAATTAATGTGTCAAAATAAGAAACAAAATGCCTTTTGGCTCTTATTTAAATGCTTTTTGTTGAATTAAAAACATCGGCAATATAATATTAATGATGTATTTAGTATCCTAGTGATTAAGAAAGGATGTAATTCATGTTTAACACTATTGATGATTTATCTGTTACTTCAATCCGAACGCTTTCCATTGACGCTATCGAGAAAGCAAACTCTGGCCATCCTGGTATGCCGATGGGTGCGGCTCCAATGACTTATACATTATGGACACGATTCATGAATCATAACCCAAAAAACCCTAAATGGTTTAACCGTGACCGATTTGTTTTATCTGCAGGTCATGGTTCAGCATTGTTATACAGCATGCTTCATTTATCCGGTTACAGTTTATCAATGGATGATCTAAAACAATTCCGTCAGTGGGGTAGTAAGACACCTGGACATCCAGAATATGGTCATACTGAAGGTGTAGAAGCAACAACAGGTCCACTTGGTCAGGGAATTGCTATGGCAGTGGGTATGGCAATGGCGGAGCGCCATGTAGCAGGTGTTTATAATAAAGAAAATTATGAATTAGTCAACCACTTTACATATAGTATTTGCGGTGATGGGGATTTAATGGAAGGTGTATCAGCTGAGGCTGCCTCTCTTGCTGGTCACTTAAAGTTAGGTCGATTGGTTGTTCTTTATGATTCTAATGATATTTCCCTTGATGGTGACTTAGATAAATCATTCTCTGAGAGTGTTAAGGACCGTTTCCTTTCATACGGATGGCAATATCTTCGTGTAGAAGATGGTAATAACCTTGAGGAAATTGCAAAAGCACTTGAAGAAGCAAGAAATGATTTAGACCGTCCAACGATGATTGAAGTAAGAACGGTCATTGGTTATGGCTCACCAAACCGCGCCGGTACTTCTGGTGTTCATGGATCACCACTGGGTGCTAATGAGTTAAAGCTTACTAAAGAGGCTTATAAATGGACTTTTGAAGAAGATTTCCATGTTCCACAGGAAGTATATGAAAACTTCCAAAAGCTTATCGTTGAAACTGGCGAGAAAAAGGAAAAAGAATGGAACGATCTTTTTGCAAAATATAAGACAGAATATCCTGAACTAGCTGCTCAATTGGAGCAGGCATTAAACAATGAATTACCTGCTGGTTGGGACAAGGATATCCCTGTTTACAGTGAAGGAAAGAGCTTAGCAAGCCGTGCATCTTCTGGAGAGGTGTTAAATGCGATTGCGAAAAACCTTCCTATCTTCATTGGTGGTTCCGCAGACCTTGCAGGATCTAACAAAACGATGATTAAAGGATCAAAAGATTATATGCCAGGTTCCTATGAGGGCCGTAATTTCTGGTTCGGTGTCCGTGAATTTGCAATGGGTGCTGCAATGAACGGTATAACTCTTCATGGTGGCGTAAAAGTATTTGGTGGAACATTCTTCGTTTTCTCTGATTACTTACGTCCAGCTATTCGTTTAGCTGCATTAATGGGTCTACCTGTAACCTATGTATTTACTCATGACAGTATTGCGGTTGGTGAAGATGGACCAACACACGAACCAGTTGAACAGCTTGCAGCATTACGTGCTATGCCAGGATTATCCATCATTCGTCCAGCAGATGGAAACGAAACAGCTGCAGCATGGAAGTTAGCTGTTGAATCCACAAATAAGCCAACTGCACTTGTTCTAACTCGTCAAGATCTGCCTACATTAAAAGGTACAGATACAAATGCATACGATGGAGTTTCTAAAGGTGCCTATGTAGTTTCTCCATCTGAAAGAGAAACGCCAGATGCTTTATTATTGGCAACTGGTTCTGAAGTAAGCCTTGCTGTTGAAGCTCAAAAGGCTTTAGCTGGTGATGGAATTCATGTTTCTGTAGTAAGCATGCCTTCTTGGGATCGTTTTGAACAGCAATCTCAGGAATACAAAGATTCCGTTCTTCCAAAGAACGTGAAAAAACGTCTTGGTATAGAAGTAGGTTCATCTTTTGGATGGCACAAATATACTGGTGACGAAGGCGATGTACTGGCAATCGATATGTTCGGAGCTTCTGCACCAGGTGAAAAGATTATGGAAGAATACGGCTTTACAGTAAGCAATGTTGTTGCCCGTGTGAAGGCATTGTTACAAAAATAAACAACAAATGTTAGGGACAGCTTTTAGCTGTTCCTTTTTTTGTGACAATTTTTCGAAAAATATCCTTTTCTGAAGGAAAGTTCATATTTTCTATCGAATTCATAGTAGATTTGTTAAGAAATCTGTTAATCGACAAAAGTAGTGGAAGTTTTTGCCGCAGTAAGACAAATGATTCGTTTGTGTTTTTTTATAATAGAAAAAAGGGGAATCAACGAAGGAGAGAACCGTAGTGAGAAAATATCAGCTATATTTAATAGAAGATGAATTTGCGGCCCATTACTTCGGAAGAGAGCGACTATTTTTTCAGCTTTTTCAGGAACATCAACATGCAGTTGGCGAGCTAAAATTTATAACTAAAAAACAAATTTCATATATCACAAAAAGAGTAGAAGTCTTAAAAATTCACCAGTTAATTCAGAAGCAACTTGGAAAAATTAAGGGGTTTAAGGCTGACCATGGTGCATACACCATTGAATTGAGCGGAAAACTAAGTACGGCAAAGGTTGAAGTCTTTCAGGACTTGATTACTGTTGAAGCACAAGGAAGCTATGAAGCGGAAACAGCTTTTTTTGAAGTGCTTAGAAAATGTGAATCATCCTTCTTAGCTATTGACCTTGAACATCAACGATATGGCTGGTTAAAGCCAATTAAAGAAAGAAAATTTATCTAATTGAAACGAGATATTGTCTTATCTCGTTTTATTTAGTACACTGTATGATAGACAACATGAAGGAGGAAGTTTAATGGGTATGTACATTCTAGTAGGTATACTAGCATTAGTAGCTGGTGTAGCACTAGGATTTTTCATTGCTCGGAAATATATGATGAGCTATTTAAAGAAAAATCCGCCAATTAATGAGCAAATGTTAAAAATGATGATGATGCAAATGGGTATGAAGCCTTCACAAAAGAAGATCAACCAAATGATGTCAGCTATGAACAAGCAACAATCTAAATAATTGGACAAGCACATCTATCATATACATTGACCAAAATAATTAAGAGAAACGACCTACAGGTCGTTTCTTTTTTTTATTTCGTAGGCTGTGTTTAAAGAACAGAGTTGATTTTTTATACCTGTTGATTGGAGCGGAAGGCTCGAAGACTCCTGTGGGAGTACGGTTCAGGGGAGACCCCGCAGGCGTAAGCGCCGAGGAGGCTCGCCGAAACGCCCACGGAAAGCGAAGAGCCTGGAGCGGAAATCAACAGGCAATTTTAATAGAGCCATTTTCTAAAAAAGGGAATGAAACTAGTTTGTTTTGAGAACCTTAAAAACAAAAAGGCTAGTAGTGGAGTGGTTAATCTGTTAAAGCAATTAAAGAACAAAATGAAACAAATCACCCAACAACAAGAGAGTAAAGAAGAAAATGTCCACTCTGATGAGCTTATACGTTTAAAACAGTGCAATATATTTAAAGAACTTGTCAATAACAACGAAGCAATCGCTAAAATTTATAAATTACATAAGAATCGGGATATAAGTATCAGAAACTTAACAATCGGAGGATCGGGAGTAAAAGCATGTATTGTATTTCTAACTCCGATCGTTAATGCAGAAATAATAGAAAGATCAATCATTGAGCCATTACTAACAAACATAGATAGAAATAAAGAAATCGAAATGCTCATTGTAAACCAATCTATTAAGAAAATTTCTACCTTTAAAGAAGTTCTTTTAGAAGTTAATAAAGGGAATACGGTCTTATTTATCGATAACTGTTCGATCGCTTTTTCAATGGAAACCGCACAGGTTAAAGCTAGAAATATTGAAAAAGCAGAGACTGAAGTCATCTTAAAAGGGCCAAAAGAGGATTTTACTGAGAATGTTGCTGATAACATCTCATTAATTCGTAAAAAGTTTAGAACGTAAAGTCTAATAAATGAGTCAATAACCGTTTCAAAGAAAAATAACGATGAGGTATATATTCTTTATTTAGAAGATGTAGTAAATGAAGAATTATTAGAAAATGTAAAAAAAAGTTTACAGTCATTTGAAGTAGATGTAATTCAAAACATTGGAATTTTAGAGCAATATATTGAGGATAGAGAAAAATCAATATTCCCAACCACCCTTTATACTGAAAAACCTGATAGGGCAGCATCATTTATTCAAGATGGATATATCGTTTTACTGATGCATAGCTCTCCAGCATGTTTAGTCCTACCCGCAACCTTTTGGGCCTTTTTTCATACACCAGATGAACATTATTTGCGATTTTTATTTGGGAATTTTACGAGAGCATTACGGGGAATGGCCATATTTATCGCCTTATTTACATCTGCCATTTATATTTCCATTACTAACTATCATGCGCAGATGATTCCGCCTGATCTGTTGCTGGCCATATCGTCGACTAGGGAAAGAGTACCATTCCCAGCTTTCATTGAGATTTTAATTATGGAAATTGCTTTTGAATTAATTCGTGAAGCCGGTTTGAGGGTACCGAATCCAATTGGGCCAACCATTGGAATTGTGGGTGCGCTAATCCTTGGCCAGGCAGCTGTAGAGGCAAATGTAATTAGTCCTCTAGTCATTATAGTTGTTGCATTAAGTGGTCTATCATCGTTTGCAGTCAGCGATATCAGTTTTAATTTTGCCATTCGTATTATAAGATTTATCTTTATTATTGCTGCTGGGATTCTAGGCATATATGGAATGGTCGTCATATTTGTAATGGGATTATCTTATATGGTTTCTATTAGGAGCTTTGGGGTTCCATATTTAGCCCCCATGACCCCAAGATATAAAGCCTCTCAAGATACGGTATTTAGAAAAATTCTACAAAATGAAAGATGGAGACCGGGATTTTTAAGACCAAAGGATTTAGAAAAAAAGGGAGATACAACGTAAATTATGAATAATTCGACTAGCACTGTTGGAATTAGAGAATATGTGGCTACGATGTTATTAATTATTGGAGTCAAGCTATCTGATAGCACTCCAGCTCTTTACTTCGATAGCTTAAAAAGTGCTGCATGGATGGGACCTTTAATAGGAGGAATCATCACGACAATCCCACTATATTTCTTTATTAAAGTATTATCCCTTTATGAATCCAAAAACCTGCATGACTTAAATATCTTACTATTTGGTAAGTACATTGGGTTTCTGTTTTCCTTTATCTTTTGGGTCTATGGTTCCATAGTCATATCAGTTGATACAAGGAGCTATGTAGATATTATTGCCACTCTTTATTTTGTAAAGACCCCAACAATAGTTATCTTCATTGCTTTAATGGTTGCATGTGCTTACACTGCTAAAAAAGGAATACAAAATCTGACTTCAATGTCATGGATTATACTTTCTTACGTAAAAATCACACTGTTCCTTGCGTTATTATTAACCCTTAAAGATGCTAATACATTCGCCATTTTTCCGTTATGGGGACCGGGTATCAAAAAGGTAGTCACTGAAAGTGCTTTTAAAACCTCACTTTACGGTGATTTTTTATTTATGGGATTAATTTTTCCTTTCTTCACATCCAAAAAAGTATTCTCTAAAGGCTCGTGGCTTGCCTTAACTTTTTTAACGGTTGAAATGACTATTGCATTTGTCCTTTATCTTTTTATGTTCGATTACGGCCCTGCAAGTTTGTTAACTTATCCATTCCATGAAGTAATCCGTTATATCTCCATTGGCGATTTTCTTACCAGTCTTGATACCTTCTTTTTCCCGTTTTGGCTGGTCGCCAGCTTAATGAGATTTTCTATTTATTTATACTTAAACGCACTTCTGTTAGGGAATCTATTCAAAATAAAACAGTTTGAATATTTAATTCCAATTTTAGCGAGTGTTTTTTTAATCTTGGGGATGATCCCAGAAACACCATCGTTTACGATTTTTAAATTAAGAGACCCCTTATATGAACTTTTTTCACCGGTATTTATTGTATTTCCTCTCCTTCTCTGGGGGATGGCAAAGCTGAAGGGTGATTTTAAAAATGAACCTAAAAAAAATAATGCTTAGGATGACCATATATATCTGTATGATTCTCTTACTTTGCGGCTGCTGGGATAAAAAGGAGTTAGAAGAGAGGGCTTATGTTATAGGATTAGGATTGGCTAAGAACCACGAATCGAATAAGATTGATATCACATTTTTAATTGCTAACCCAGAGGTGGGAAGTCAGCAAAGTGGTTCCGGTTCAAAAGAACCTGCACGAGAAATAATTACGATTACAGCGAATGATTTTATCACAGCACGTAATACAGCTAATGCGATTGTTGCAAGGGAACTTACCTATGACTTATTACGAGTCTTTGTTGTTTCTGAACAATTAGCGGGTGATAAGGACTTTATTCGGTATATTTACGATGCGACAAAAGATAGAGAAATCAAGAGGGATGCGTATTTAATCGTTTCGAAAGAAGATCCTAGAGTCTTTTTTACCAATAATAAGCCTAAGTTAGAAACAAGACCACATAAATATTTTCAATTTATGATAACCAGAGGAATCGAAACTGGACTGATTCCGGATTCAGATCTCCATCGATTTTTTAGGGTAACAGAAAGTGATGATGATTTATTTCTAGCCATGTATGCAACCACAAAATTAGAAAAAGGAGGAAAGCGAGGGAATGAAGACGAGTATCTTGCAGGACAAATAGATACCGAAGGAACTTCCAATCAAACACAATTCATTGGAGCGGCTGTATTTAAAGAAGGAAAGATGATTGGTAAAATTACGGGGCAAGAAACAAGAATATCCGTTCTTTTAGATGATACAGCTGAGTTAAACGACGTATTGACAACGTATCCTGACCCATTTAATAAACAACTAAGAGTAGCGGCCCGAGTCATCAAGAAACAAAATAACGAAATTAACATTGATATTAAACATGGTCCTCCAAAAATCAATGTTACTTTACCACTAACCATTGAGATTTTATCTGACCCTAGTATGGTTAACTATGGAGCACATGAGGATAAGAAAAATATCTTAAAAAAACACTTAGAAAATGTGATTTCAAAAAAAATAGAAGCTTTTGTTAATAAAACTCAAACCGAGTTTAAAGGAGAACCATTTACGTGGTCTGCTGAGGTAAGGAAACAGTTTAAAACAATCCCAGAATATAAGAAGTATAATTGGATGAAGGTATACCCTGATGCTAGAGTAGATATTAAGGCAGATATTACATTAGGTGAATTTGGTAAGCAGGAAAAGGTGCCAAATTTAGAAGAGTTGAGGGATTAATATGAAGATCGCATTATGGTTCATAATTATCCTAATGGTAAGTTATAGCGTAGCTTTCTCCATTTCTTTATGGAAAGATAAAAATAAAAGCGGTGCAATTGTCATCATGGCATTTGCCTTATTTATCTTAATCGCCCCATACTTTGTTTTAATGAAATAAAAGGTTCACTAAATGTTTAAAAAATTAGCAGGAACCACCTACAATCATGTCTAACTATTTAGTTAGGTAGTGGAGGTGGAGCAGCTTTGAGTCAGAAAGTCATTGAAGGTTTAGATAACGTGGTTGTTGGGAAAAATGAATGCTTATTTTGTGAAAATGATATTCAATATGTAGCGATTGTAAGAGGAGATAACGATTTAGAGGAATTAAAAAAACAGTATCCTTTTTGTGAATTAACTGATCAAGTATTACCTTTAAACAAGAAGGTGGTAAATAATGTCCTTAATAAGGAAACACAACAAATCGTTGATCTCGAAGTAATCGTTCGATGTCCAAAATGTAATGCCAACAACAGATTTACCAGTTATCTAAAGTTAAGAAAATGGGTAAAAGAATAATTCTTATTTTAGCAATTCCTTTTGGGATTGCTTTTTTTACGGTAAATACAAATTTACAAAATGTTTATTATTTTATAAATATTTGATAAAATAGAAACCTCGGGAATAAACTTCGTTTCCCGTAATATCACTTTCTATTTATGGCTCTGTTAAACTTGTCTGTTGATTACTGCTCCAGGCGCTTCGCTTTCCGTGGGCGTTTCGGCGAGCCTCCTCGGCGCTTGCGCCTGCGGGGTCTCCCCTGAACCGTACTCCCACAGGAGTCTTCGCGCCTTCCGCTCCAATCAACAGTGTATAAAAATCAACAATGTTCTTTAACAAAGCCTTATTTATAGAAGGTGATTTACTTTTAAGGGTTTTGGGGGCGGTTGAATGAAAGTATTTTTAAATTTAGGCTGGTTTTTTAGACAAGAGAAGAAATCGTACATCTCAGGAATTATCTTATTAATGCTTGTCGCAGTACTGCAATTAGTGCCGCCAAAAATTATTGGAATTGTAGCTGATCATATCAATGAGGGGACAATGACAAAAGGGATCCTTGTTCAGTGGGTGCTGGTCCTTGTCGCGGTAGGGGTCTCGATGTATGTCTTACGTTATTACTGGAGAATTAGAATTTTCGGTTCAGCGGTCAAACTAAGTAAAATCTTAAGAAATCGTTTGTATCAGCATTTTACCAGAATGTCTCCGTCTTTTTATCAAAAAAACCGCATTGGTGATCTTATGGCGCATGCAACGAATGATCTTTCAGCTATCCAGCAAACGGCAGGAGCGGGGGTGCTGACTTTGGTCGATTCCCTTTCAACTGGAGGCTTTGTTATTATTGCCATGGCCTTTACAATCAGCTGGAAATTAACCTTAATCTGTTTACTTCCCATGCCCTTCATGGTGATGTTAACTAGCTGGTTTGGTTCGATGTTACATAAAAGTTTTTATAAAGCTCAAGAAGCTTTCTCTTCCTTAAACGATAAAACACAGGAAAGCATCACTGGGATCAAAGTTATTAAGACGTTTGGCCAGGAAAAGGAAGATATTGAGGATTTTCGCAAGCAATCAGAAGATGTAGTGCAAAAGAATATTGTTGTGGCCAAGATTGATTCACTCTATGACCCTACTATTAGCATTATTGTCGGTATTTCCTTCTTCCTCTCGATTGCCTTTGGGGCGAAGTATGTTCTAAATGGAGAGTTAACGATTGGAGAATTAATTTCTTTTACTACATACCTGGGACTATTGGTATGGCCCATGCTTGCGTTTGGCTGGTTGTTTAACATCGTGGAACGAGGCCGTGCTTCCTATGACCGTGTGGCAGCATTACTGAATGAAAAGATAGAGATAACAGATTCGGAAGCAGCAGTGGATGTAGTGTCATACGGAGATATTCAATATAAAATTGATGAATTTACGTATCCAGGGGAATTGAGACCTATTTTGAAAGATGTTTTCATTTCCCTAGCTGCAGGAGAAACGCTCGGAATCGTTGGGAAAACAGGATCAGGTAAAACGACATTGTTAAAGCTGCTGATTAGAGAGTTTGAAGGCTACAAGGGAGATATACTGTTTGGTGGAGAAAAGTTATCAAAGTATAAACTGGAGAGCTTACGCGAAGCTATTGGATATGTCCCGCAGGATCATTTCTTATTCTCAGCAACAGTTGCAGAAAATATAGCTTTTACGAACCCATCGGCGACAGAGAATGAAGTCATGAGGGCGGCAAAATTAGCGAATATCCATGAAGATATTCTCCAATTTACGGAAGGGTATCAAACGATTGTAGGGGAACGCGGTGTGTCTTTATCAGGAGGACAAAAACAAAGGATTTCGATTGCGCGTGCCCTATTAATGAACCCAGAGGTTTTAGTGCTTGACGATTCACTTTCAGCTGTCGATGCAAAAACAGAGGAAGCGATTCTCACATCGTTAAGAGAGAATCGTGAGGGGAAGACAACCATTATTACTTCACACCGCTTAAGTGCTATTCAACATGCCAATCTTATTATTGTCATGGATGAGGGAAGCATCATTGAAAAAGGTACTCATGATGAACTGATGCATAGTGACGGTTGGTACAAGGAAATGTATTTACGCCAGCAACTAGAAGAGCTGGTTGAGCATGGAGGGCACTAAAATGGATGAGAAAATACAATTGTCAGAACGTGAACAAAGGAAAATCTTATTTCGCCTTCTATCCTACACCAGGCCACATAAAAAAATAATCGGTCTTGCTTTTGTTTTATTACTATTAACCACCATTGGAGATATTGTTCTTCCTATTTTAGTGAAGATTTTTATCGATGATTATTTGACACCAGGGAGGCTAGTGTATCAACCATTACTGGTTCTTGGTTCAGTGTACATGGGCATTCAAGTGGTTAAAGCGATTTTATTATTTTTCCAATTTGTAAAATTCCAAGAGATCGCTTTATATATTATCCAGCAGCTTCGCATTGATGTGTTTTCGAAGGTGCAATCACTTGGGTTAAGATACTTTGATAGAACGCCTGCAGGGAGCATTGTATCGCGGGTGACGAATGATACGGAAGCGATTAAGGATATGTTTGTTACTGTTCTAGCGACCTTTATCCAGAGTGGATTTTTGCTTACAGGAATATTTATTGCCATGTTTATCTTAAATGTAAAACTTGCCTTAATGTGTGTCATTATTATTCCAATATTACTATTTGTCATGAACTTATACAGGAAATTAAGCTCTCGTTTCTATCTTGATATGCGTGAACGACTCAGCCAATTGAATGCCAAGTTAAGCGAATCTTTGCAGGGGATGTCGATTATCCAGGTATTTCGTCAGGAAAAACGTCTTCGTAACGAGTTCGGTGAAATTAACGAGAAGCATTACAATGCAGGGATGAAAAATATTAAGATTGATGGATTGCTATTACGACCAGCAATTGATTTGATTTATACATTTGCCTTAATCCTTGTGTTAAGCTATTTCGGATTTACTTCCTTTCAACATAGTGTGGAAATTGGGGTCATCTACGCGTTTATTAATTATTTGGACCGTTTCTTTGAACCGGTAAATCAAATGATGATGAGGCTCTCCTTGTATCAACAAGCGATTGTGGCTGGTTCACGAGTGTTTAAATTATTAGATGAAGAAGATTTAGCTCCTGCCCAGAAGGAAGAGAAGACCCTATCGATTGAAGAAGGAAAGATAGAGTTTAAGAATCTAAGCTTTTCCTATGATGGAAAAAGGGATGTCTTAAAGGATATTACTTTTACAGCAAATCCAGGTGAAACGGTTGCTCTTGTTGGGCATACAGGAAGCGGAAAGAGTTCTATTATTAATCTAATGATGCGATTCTATGAATTTGAACGTGGTGAAATTTTGATTGATGGAGCCTCGATTCGTGAGTTTACCAAACCTGAGTTAAGGGAGAAGATGGGACTTGTATTACAGGATCCGTTTTTGTTTTATGGGACGGTAAAGGATAATATTCGACTTCATAATGAAGGGATGACGGAGGAACAAGTCGAAGAAGCGGCAAGGTTTGTTCAGGCTCATACCTTTATCGAAAAGCTGGATGATGGATATAGCCATAAAGTGGTAGAAAGAGGGTCTACTTTTTCAAGCGGGCAACGGCAGTTAATTGCATTTGCCAGGACCATTGCCGCCAATCCGAAGATATTGGTTCTAGATGAAGCAACAGCTAATATTGATACGGAAACAGAAGAAGCCATACAAACAGCTTTGGCGAAGATGCGAAAAGGTCGTACCACTATCGCCATTGCCCACCGTCTTTCAACCATTCAGGATGCCGATTTAATCCTAGTTCTTCATCAGGGGGAAATCGTGGAACGTGGTACCCATCAAGAGCTATTAGCTTTGGGTGGTTTATATCACAAGATGTTCCTACTGCAAAATGGGGGAGTAGAGCGTCTAGAGGATGTCGTAAATTAATAGAAAAGCCTGGCGAGTGTAATGTGTACCCGTTGTAAAGGACATTTTTAAAAAAAGCCTAGGCAGATTTAAGAAGATGGTCTCTGTATTGAACAGGGGTCATCTTTTTTAAATTCCATTGATATCTATAGTGGTTGTAATACGTCATATATTGCTTAATTTCTCTTTTTAGCTCCTCTAGGGTTGTACATTCTTTTATATAAGCTTCGTCTTTTAAGTGGCCAAAGAAAGATTCTTGAGGTGCGTTATCCCAACAATTACCTCTTCTTGACATAGATTGGCGTAGTTTAAGTTTTTTTACAGCTTTTTGAAAATCCGGATGCGTATAATGTACTCCTTGGTCTGAATGGATCAATGCATCTTTCGCTTTTTTAAAGTGTTTATTCTTCTTTAGTTTTTTAAGAGTGTCTGTGGCTAAATCAATGGTCATACGTTCTGAAATATTATAGGCTAATAGTTCACCTGTGGAACCATCTTTTATGGCTGATAAATAAGCTTTCCGACCTTCACCGTAAAATAAGTAAGTGATATCTGTTAGAAGAACTTTATAAGGGATTTCCTGTTTAAATTCCCGATTTAAAAGGTTTGGTACGACTCTATGTTCTTGTGTGGCTTTCATCATCCGTCTATAGGGATTTGCCTTTCTAATAGGGCAAATAATACCGTATTTCTTCATGATTCTTCTAATCCGTTTTAAATTGTATTTAACATTAAATTGACCCGCCAAAGTCATTTTAATTTGACGTGCCCCTTTCTTACGGCGTTTAAAATGAAAGGCTTTTAGGATGATCTCCTTCACTTTCTCATCTTCCGCTTCTTTTTCTTTTCTTATTTTTTGTGACCGTTCAGAGAAATAATTATAATAACCAGACCGTGAAACACCAGCCACGTTACATAAATAGCTCACCATATTCTTCAACTTATATTTCTGTATAACTGAACGGATAAGGATAAACTTTTGATCAGTGGGTAAGGTTATAGGTTCCTTTTCAGCCCCCTTTCTGCAAATCGTATCTTTTTTAATAGTTCATTTTCTGCCTTTAATAAATTATTTTGAGCTTCTAATCTCGCAAATTTCTCTTCTAGTGTTAGCTCCCTTTCACCAAGTCTCCCTGAATTTTCACCTCTGGTATCGCGTAGACCGGCTACTCCGTTTTCTCTATAGGAGGCGCGCCATCTCTTACCAGCAGCTCTAACACGATCCATTCCTAAAACATCAATATCGAATCCACATTGTTCAAATATCTCTCTAGGTAGCTTTCCACCTGCATTTTCTTCAATGAAAAGATGCTTAAACTCATCTGTATAGGTTATTCCCTTTGATCTAACTGATTTAACATAAGGGTTATTAGAAAGAATCTTAACCTCTTTCTCTGTAAATAATCTCTTACTCATCTGCATTCCCCAATCCCATTTTTCTTAAGTATACAAAAAAGTACCCGATAGAGGACTTTTTTAAGTGTCTACTCTATCGGGTACATTTTAGTGACTGCCAGGCTTTTTCTTGTAAGTGGAGCTATTCTTTTGTTGGAGCTTGTCTCTAGCAAGCCGATGATGGAACTTTTTTTATATATACTCTATTATATTCATTTAAAAGATGATCAAGTTCCTGACTATAGCGAATTGCTACGGAGGAAGACAAACCGTTCGTTATCGCGACTTGAATTAATTCAGCACGTTTTTTTTCAATTAAGGTAATTAATTCTTGTTTAATCACGGCCGATTTCCTTTCCGGAGTAACTCCTAGTTTTTGGTGGTAGTTGAATACAAGTCTACTAAAAATGACATTGTTTTACTAGTATAACCTATAATGTAAATTACTTCAAAGAGATTTGTAAATAAATATCCAACATTTTAGGCGCTAGTTGGAAAAAGTAAATAGATTTTGAAGTGGGGAATTAGAGACACAAAATATTCATGTTTAATCATTATCTTTTGGTGAAGAGATTTGTTAGAATGAAGAAGTATCGACTATAGTGGGAGTGTTAATATGTCTGATGTAAATGTGTTTATAGCCCTAGGGGCCGGATTTTTGAGTTTTATCTCACCATGCTGTTTACCACTTTATCCTGCATTTTTGTCTTATATCACGGGCATGTCTGTTGGAGAATTAAAAACTGAAAATGCTATGCTTCAAAAGCGAAGTCTTCTACATACTATATTTTTCCTTTTAGGGTTTTCAGCTATTTTCATAGCGATTGGTTTCGGGACTTCTTTTATCGGCCGATTTTTCTATGAATACAAAGATTTAATTCGTCAGCTTGGCGGAATTTTTATTGTCTTATTTGGACTAATGATTGTTGGTGTGTTTAAACCGGAATTTTTGATGAAAGACCGGAAGTTAGAGTTTAAAAATCGACCTTCTGGATTTATTGGTTCCATTTTAATTGGTATGGCTTTTGCTGCTGGATGGACGCCATGTACTGGTCCAATTCTATCGTCTGTGATTCTTCTTGCGGGATCGAATCCTGGATCAGGTGTTTTGTATATGACAGCTTATTCCCTAGGGTTTGCCATCCCATTTTTGATTTTATCTTTCTTTGTTGGAAGGATGCAATGGATTCGCAAAAACAGCGGCAAGATTGTGAAAATCGGTGGTTACATTATGATTGCCATGGGTGTAATCCTTTTCTTTGACTGGATGACAAAAATCATTATCGTCTTCCAAAGCATGTTTGGCGGCTTTAGTGGATTCTAAGATTAGTAAAATTTAACTGATGTAGTTCAAAAATGGATGCCGATACAGTGAAAATATTTTTTCATTCGTGATCATTTAAGCTATAATGGGTAAGTAAATAATTAGATAAAGGAAGATTGAACCCAATGAACTACGTTGTTGTTTCTTCAATCGGTGCAGTCTTTATGGGCTTTTTCGTATTGTTCGTTCGTATGAAAGCCGCAAAAAAACCTGCAAATGTAAAAAAGATTATTCTACCGCCTGTTTTCATGTCCAGTGGGGCCTTGATGTACGTAGCGCCAGAGTTTCGCTTAACTCCAATGGAGATTTTAGAGGCCGTAATCCTCGGGATGCTCTTTTCTATCTTACTAATCAAGACCTCGAAATTTGAGGTGCGTGAAAACGATATTTATTTAAAACGGTCCAAGGCATTTGTTTTTATCTTAGTCGGCTTGTTAGTCGTCCGCCTCGTAGCTAAATCGATCTTAAGCAGCACGATTGATTTTGGTCAGCTAAGCGGAATGTTCTTCCTGCTCGCCTTCAGTATGATTGTTCCTTGGCGTATCGCGATGTATCGATCTTATATGAAACTATATAAAGGGTTACAGAAAAATTAAACTAGTAAAACACTGATCCGCTTTTGGGTCAGTGTTTTTTGCTATTTCGAGAAAAATAAAAAACCGTCCCAAGTTGGACGGTTTAGAATAAATGCTCGTACGGCTTAACATCAATTCGATTTTCAAAAAGCTTTTTGCGTAAAAATTTATGATCTCTTTTTGGTGTTGCTTGTATGTAGCCGCGAATGACGAGTTCCTCGGTAATCTTCTCGACTTTCTCATTAAGCGCTAGCTCACCAATTTTCCCAGCAATCTTATGACGGGCAACATCGCGGAAAAGCTCAGGGACAGGGCTGACCAAATCCTCAAGTAGTGCCTTTTCTTCAGCACCCCATAAGTGACGGGTTTCATTTACATAATGTTCTTCCCAATCCATTACGGACTTGCCATCGTCTTTAGGCATTTTTTTCAAAAATTTACGGAACATAAAAAATCCGCCGATGGCGAATGAACCTACTAGAAAAACAACCCAAAATAGGATAAACCACAAAAACCAACCGCTCAACTGCTGCATTTTTTTCACCTACAAAAACTATTTTTTCATCTTATTATAGACTTTTTTTTGACACAATGACAAGTAATCGTCATAAAGGACCAAGTAAAAGTACTTTTGAAAAACTATTATTTCCTACAATGATTAAAGTCGTAGGGATAACTAGGTAAATGAGTATACAATTATTTCGTAAAATTACAAAATATTACCTTATTAGAGGGAAATCGACATGGCGGAAAAGGTGAAAAAACCATTTTATAAGAAGTGGTGGGTCTGGTTACTTGCAGTGATCATTATTGGAAGTATTGCAAGTGGCAGGGGAGAAGAGGATGCTACTCCTAAAAAGATAGATTCAAAAGCCAAAGCTACAGAGACAGCTGCAGCACCTGAGAAGAAAAAAGAAGAAGTAAAAAAAGAAGCAAAGAAAGATGTTTTTGCAGTTGGTGAAGCAGTACAGTTAGGAAAGAATGTCTTAACAGTTGCAAAAGTTGAAAAATCGAATGGTACTGAATTGGATACTCCACAGCAAGGGAAAGAATATATAATTGTAACGGTTCAAATTCAGAATGCTGGTGATCAAAATATTTCCTACAACCCATTTGATTTTAAGATGGCAAATAGTCAAGGTCAAATTCAAGATATGGGATTTACAACAGTTGATTCTGATACTTCTTTACAATCAGGAGAATTAGCGCCAGGTGATCGGTATCTGGTACTATAGCGTTTGAGGAGCCTGTAGGGGATACTCGATTACAATTACAATACACACCAAGCTTCTGGAGTGATAAAACAATAAAAGTTAATCTTCAGTAATATATTAAAATAGCTATAACCAGTCTTGGAAAAAGACTGGTTATTATTTGTGACACAAATTTTTCACTTGAAAATAGTGATTAATTCCTACATAATAAAGACCGTGGTAGTTTATTAATTTATGTTTGGTGATAATATCAGAATAGATTAACTTAACCACAAATGTGAAAAATTCTCTTCCTATTTCTATGGGGCTGAATGGGGTACTGGTGTCCTCCACAGTCTTCAAAACTGCTTGAGACCTGCGTGCCAGGTCTGGTGGGTTCGATTCCCACGCAGTCCCGCCAACTCAATACTTTCAAGGGTTCTAGCGAATTCCTTAAATACATAGACCAGAGGGCACTCGGTCTTTTTTTATTGGCAAGTGCCCAAAAAGTGCCATTCTTCTTTTTGTGCCATCTTCCGCTATTCCAGGAGGGTGTCTAAAGTGTCTACCGCAATCCCTTCAATAGAATCGGTCAGATGTGAATAGGTATCCATGGTCACCGAAATCTTGGAATGTCCTAGACGCGCGCTGACGATTTTTGGATGAACATTGGCTTGAAGTAAGATAGTTGCATGGGAATGGCGTAAATCATGAAACCGAATATCTGGTAGATTGGCTGCCTTAATGGCTCTTTTCAATGCTCTAGATATTTCAGATGGGGCCATGATGTTCCCTTTAGAGTTGCAAAAGACCAAATTATGAGGATTAAAGCCATCCCCTAGTATTTTCTTTTGCTTCTCATGTTCTTCTTTGAGTGACCCCAGTAGCTTTGCCAGTTCAGCCGTTAACTTTATCCCTCTTGGCTTTTCGTTCTTAGGAATAGAATTGAAAAAATATTGACCGTTTGCTTCTGTGATGGTTTGCCGTATATAGAGCCTTTGCGTGTGAAAGTCAACGTTCTTCCAAGTCAGGCCAATTAACTCACTTTTGCGCATGCCTGTATGAGCAGCAGCATACATAATCGGATAGAACACGGGAGTTCTTTCTTTTGCTGTTTTAAGCAGGAAATTGAGCTGTTCAACACTATAGGTGTTCATTTCCCGTTTGGATGGCTTAGGAGGTTTAGCCCCTCTAGCCACGTTTTTTTCTATGAACTCCCAGTCAATGGCATCATTCAGGGCTTTTGAGAGAACGCGATGATGATGGGTGACCGATTGAGCTGATAATACGTTCAATTTCTCTTTGTAGTAGTTTTGTAACTGGGTGCTTTTCAATTCTTGGAGCTCTATGTGCCCTAGAGACGGCTTTAGATGGGCTCTGACAATTTTCTCGTATTCGGCATAGGTCTTAGGTTTCGTGTTGGTTTTTGCGTAGTTTTCAAGCCAATAGGATAGGTATTCTCCTACCGAAATCTGGACATTGTTTGGTTTATTTCTGTTATTTTTTACCTCAAGTAAAGCTTCTGCCATCGCTATCTTCGCTTCTTTTTTTGTGTTAAAGGAACGTTTTATTCTGGTCCGTTTCCCATTGGAATCTTTCCCGGTTTCTATCACAAAGATCCACTTTCCTGTTTTTTTATCCTGCTTTGGATAACCAGTGCCAGCCATTTAATTACCTCCATTCTTATATCAGCTGGACACCAAGCAATATGCACCTACTTAGATAATATACAATTATTTACAAAAAGGGGAGGCATATGCTTGGGTCCAGTGGTTTTCTCTTAATCTCTTAAACGCACCAAATGTTAGAATTCCACTTTTTCTTCTTTAACAGGATGTGTTGCCAAAGGGTCTTCAGTAGAGCCTTCAAACCATGTTAGAAATGATTTTCGGGGTATCAGTATACGTTTGCCTACCGTTACAGCATGGAAAGAATTAGACTTGACTAATGAGTAGGCTTGCCCACGACCAATCCCAAGGAAAGCTTGTAAATCCTTTACTTCTAAAACCTCAGGTAATTCTGATGCTTTTTTCATGTGTGCGCTCCTCCTATCATTAATGTTCCAACTGTGACAATTCATAGCAGATGTACTGTATTAATGCCGCAGCAAGAGTCCTGCTATTATCTGTATCTGCAATTGCTAATCGTGTTTTTCCTTCTTCTATTAATCTATTCTGCTCAATTTGGTTAGATAGGAATCCATCTATTAAGGCCAGCTTCATTTGACGGTCATTATCATATATTTTTGTCGAAAGCATTTTATTAATCTCTCCTTTTAATGGGTCCCATTACCCCCGCATGATTCAGAAGCCTATTTTATCAACAAAATTTGTATTGGCTAGTATATCTGTCGTTTCCCCCATGTCCCCCAAAAAAGGGCGTATGGGGCCGGCGGGGGAAAGACGGGGATATATGACTATTTCATAAATCCTTGATATATCAATCTTTATTCAGGAATTGGGGTAATGGGGATCTGTTTTAAAAAATATGGATTGATTTGAATGAACTTTTTTTGCCTATCTCCGTTCTTTGAAGCGAGCAACGCTCTTTTAATAAATCCTCTTTCTACCAATTCATTTATGACTGTGTTAAGTTCTTCTGTGTTAAACCTTTTTTTTACTAGTTGTTGGACGTCCCTAAATGGGATAAGGCAATCATAGTGACCAATTTCTTCATAGAGCTTCCTGTATCTTCTTATTAAGACCTTTAATAGATAGCTAGCATCGTTATTTTGGTTATCGTTTTTCATCGTGCCAAAAGCTGCCTGTGCATGTTGAATGAAATAATTACTAAGCAATATCGCTTTGTAAACTGTTACCGAGCTAATTTTTTCCGGTATGCACTCTAAACTATCATCAATATCCAGTTGATTGGCGATATGGAGTAAACCTGCAATCCGAGCAATATTTCCGACAATTTTTCCTCCCCACTCCGGTATGTTTGATAACGATCCGCCGTCACGTAACTCGTTTTCAATTCGTTCCTGATAATCAGCAAATAAGGGATCTGCCTCAGCGTCAAAAGTTAGGACCAAAGGTTTTTTCATAGATTGTTTCATTAGTAATTTAATATTTTTATTGTATGTGGCCCTAACATCCTCAGGAATGGACTCAGGACGTACCTTCCTGTATCCTTTCAAATCTTTTGGAAGTGAGTAAAGGAAACGGGCCATAAATCCTCTACCCTGGAATATAGGAGGTAAATTTTTTACTGTATCGGGTTGACCGAAAATTCCAATAGTTATACACGGAGATTCTACAATCTCTGTTCTAGTTCTACGGTCAACCCTAAGATAATCTCCTGAATGTCCTTTAAGGTAAACCTCAAGGTTAATTTTTCCGCTATAAAGTCCTTTAACCATGTCAAACAGACCGGCTTCTGCAGAAACTAAACCAATTCTTTCTCGATTTTGTTTCATTAAGGTGACTAAGATTTCGGGAGTAGCATCATCGGTAATAAAAGTTGGAGGAGATAGTTCAGGCAGGCCATCCAGTTCTTGTTGTATCTGCGTGATTTCCTCAAAGATGCTACTGTCACCGTCTCTAGCGTAATTTCCTTCAAGATGCTCAATTCGTTTATGCAGCGTACGCCTAGTGGATTCATTCTTCATTGATTCAAGCTTTAATCGCTCGTTCTCTTCTTTTTCAAAACTGACCATCGGCAGACACATTTCACGATGAACGGAACTTTTCCTGTTTGCTGGTCCAAGTAAAGTAATGCAGTAGGTGTTCAACGGTTCAAACCAGTCACCATAAGGATTGATTACAAAATTCTTTGCTGATGCTATTGATAGAACTGTAATAGCGGCCATACAAGCCATATCCACTGCTGTTTGTGTGGACTCAGCTACAGCAATAACAAAGTCCATTAACCATTTTGGAAAGATACTAGCATTAAACTCTGGTAGCTCATTTTGTTCGTACCAGACCGGTTCTTCCCATTCTTCCATATAGCTTTCATCTCTATTGAAGCCTGTTATCAACGAAAGATCGTTTGGTGAAAGGTTAGTTAAATTGTTTGTTGGCATCGTTAATCATTTCTCCTATTCTTCTCATGGCATAAATCCTGTCCTCGACACTACCATTTCTGATTAATGGCTCAAAATAATCAATTTTGGACAGGTTATGGTAGACATCCGCTTTTTGTTCCATGCTGGTCAAGTCCTCAATAGTTAACGCTTCCTGTTCATAAATCCGTTTTAAATCGGATAAGGCGTCAGCGTATTTTCCGCAGTTATCGTAAAATTCTTTAAGGCTTCCTTGTATTTTAAGTTCACCTGAATCGATAGCATGAGCAAGGTTAACTGGGTCAAGGCGCAAATCTTTTATGAGGACCCTTTTTGCCTGCTCATAAGTAATATTCAGAGCTTTACTTACCAAATTTATGACGTTTCCACCACCGCAGCCCGCCCAGCAATACCAAGAGTTAGTAACTGCATATACTGTAAAGGAAGGCGTATGGTCATTGTGGAAAGGGCAGCGGATTTGGAACTGCTTTTTATTTGTATTAATTTTTGGTAGCTTGACATCAGTATATTTTTCTAAAGCGGTGATGACAGATAATCTTCTATTAATTTCGTCAATAATTACTGACATGAACAATCACTCCTACACATCAAAGTTAGTCTGAATTTTCTTGCTCTATCCTGTCTTGTTATTGGAATCCTTTAATTCCTTTATGATCGTGATGATTTTTTCTTTTTGGGCTTTGGTTAGGTCTCTTCTAAGTAACCGGCTAAAGTTTCCGTCGTTAATACCATATTTCAACGCTATTTGCCAATAATATAGACCTGCATCTTCAATTGCACTTCGAATGTCCATATTTTTTAGAACCATTGTCTTCACCCCCTAACATTGTTGTTGTTTTTAGTGTAAAATTAAAAAGGTAATCCTAAAAGATTACCAAGGGATTACTTTTTTAGGGGGTGCGATATATGGTTGAAAATGCATTTCAATGGGAAAGTACATGGCGGAAAGTAATATATAGGTTTGAAATGGTTAATGGAATTGAATGTATCGTTTCAGATGGAAGAAAAGAAGTTACATATTACAATCCTTTAGAAATAGAAGGCTTATCAAAAAGGCCAAATAAGCCAACTGAAAATAATGTTTCACCTGAAGTAGCCTTAGCCAGGATAGATGTAAATAAAAAGGTTGAAATTCTTAACTTTGTTAACCGATTTGGATTACTGGGACTTTGGGCACATCCCAAATATTGCAAAGCAGAAGGTTTAGAGGGTTTTGAATACAGTCGATTAATCAATCAAGTAGAATATTCTAATTGGTACCGGCATCCCCGGAAAATGGGTATATATGGTTGGATGGAACCGCTACAGTTATTTGTAAAGGCAGTCCATGATTACCAAACCCTTTTAGATAAGACAACTGCAGTGGAAGAGACAATCGGAACGAATCTTGATACGGAAGGCGAGGTTTCGTTTCCTGTTAACCACTTTTGGAGGGAACAGCTAAAGGGCGCTCATCTTGCCCCAATCTGGGATGGAGGAAAGTGGTCTCTCGGATGGGAATACCAGTCTTTGCTCTCTGCACTTTACCTGAAAATAGCTTTAAATAAAGTTGCTGGGAAAATGGTAAGAAGATGTAGAAAAAAAAGATGTGGCAAATTCTATATTGATGATCACAAGGATAACGGGTTCTGTTCTGAACATTGCAAGGTAGCATTTTATACAGCGAGTTCAAAGAACCAAGCAGCAAAAAGGGAATTGTTAGTGAAGTATAGCAATGAACACGATTACGAACAATTATCCCTTTTTATAGACTTGCTCTTAAAAGAAGGTGTATCTGGTAAAGGGAGACTTGAGAAAAAAATTTTAAGAGACTATATCAATAAACGCCTTTCAGAATAAATCCCAAAATTGAAATAAATATACGTGATATAATATAGATAGGAATACTGTGTTTTTAAGGGGGGATGTGAAATGATGGTTGATTTGAATATTAAGCAAAAAAGGTTTGCGGATTATTACATTGAGACGGGAAATGCAACAGCTAGTTATTTACGTGCAGGTTATGAGGCAGAAGGGAATGCTGCGGAAGTAAACGCTAGCCGTCTGCTCAGAAATGCTAAGGTACTAGAGTACATCAAAGAGCGGAATGAACAATTGGATGTAGGTTTAATTGCTGATATAACGGAAACAAAGCGGTTTTGGACAGAGATTATGAGAGATGAAGAAGCTGACATGAAAGACCGGCTGAAGGCATCGGAATTCATTGCCAAAACGAATGGTGCTTTTGTCGAGAAGAAGGAACTGCAAGGTGGATTTAATGGGAAAATAGAGTTTGGATTTATTGACCCCTCCGTGAACGAAAAGTACTAAATGCATATTTACTAAACCGCCTAGCCACGATGCTGGGCTTTTTTATTTAAGGTTTTAAAAACTATTGGCTTATTTGTTATAATAGGTTTTGTATTTATCATTGTGAATCCTTAAGCTTTATATGATTGCTTTGAGTAGTAGACAAGATGTCTAGCATTGTCATACTAGTTAACTATCAACCGGCTAAAGACGGTATAAATAATCGACATATTTTGAACTTTTTTATTGTGGTCACAAAGAGCAAGGGCTCATGTGGCTAAAGAATCTAAATCAGGAGGGGACATTAATGAACCCAGTTGAAATTGAAGCAGCTGTCTCCGATTTGGCAATCCAGCCCTTTGACAAGGCTGAGTTTCCGTTTGCCTTTTTGCGGGCATTCGGGAACAAAGAGACGACTATCAAGCGCCTGCGTTCAGGTGAATCGAATAAGTCCGATATCGGCGGCGTATTGCAGACCAACAACATCCATATCGCAGTCGCCCAACCAGGCGAAATAACAAAGACCCTTGTATCACTGAGATTAAGCCGGGCAACTACCAAGTCCAAGGCACGCTACATCCTAGCTACTGACGGTGTAGACTTTGAGGCAGAGGAGCTGGAGTCAGGCGAGACAGTTGCATGTGTTTATCAGGATTTCCCAGATCACTTTGGCTTTTTCTTGCCACTTGCCGGAATCACGACCTTTAAGCATGTACCCGAGAGTTTTTTCGACATAAAGGCAACGAGCAGGTTGAACAGGCTCTATGTTGAGTTGTTGAAGGATAACCCGCAATGGGGAAGCACAGAAAAGCGTCACGAGATGAACCACTTTATGGCGAGGCTAATCTTCTGCTTTTTTGCAGATGACACCGGCATCTTTAGCAGGACCGATCTGTTTACCGAGACAATTGAACAGATGAGCGTACGCGATGCCTCGAACATGCATGAAGTGATTAGCGAAATCTTCCGAGCCATGAACACGAAGATTGTGAATCGCCCGAAAGCAAAATTACCACGCTGGGCTGACGCATTCCCTTACGTGAACGGTGGACTATTCTCGGGCAGTGCTGATGTTCCGAAGTTCAGCAAGATTGCTCGTTCCTATTTGCTGCACATTGGTAGTCTAGACTGGACTAAGATAAATCCAGACATTTTTGGCTCTATGATTCAGGCAGTTGCGGACGACGAGGAACGTGGTGCACTCGGTATGCACTACACCAGCGTGCCAAATATTCTGAAGGTACTCAATCCGCTTTTCCTGGATGATCTGAGAACGCAGCTTGAAGCTGCGGGGGACAACCATCGTAAGTTACTCAATCTGCGCAAGCGCTTGTCGAGGATCCGAGTTTTTGATCCCGCATGCGGATCAGGCAACTTCCTAGTTATCGCCTACAAGCAGATGCGAGAGATTGAAAATTCCATTAACGAAAGACGAGGAGAACATGGACGTAAAAGTGATATACCATTGACCAACTTTCGTGGCATAGAACTACGCCACTTTTCGGCCGAAGTTGCACGCTTAGCCCTCATTATAGCTGAGTTTCAGTGTGATGTTCTTTATCGAGGAATGCAACTAGCTCTGTCTGAATTTCTACCGCTCTCATCTGAAAACTGGATAACCTGCGGTAATGCCCTTCAAATGGACTGGTTGAGTATCTGGCCGTCGACTGGAACAGATGTGAAATTTCACACCGATGATCTTTTCAACACGCCATTGGAGCAAGCAGAAATCGACTTCGAAAATGAAGGCGGAGAGACCTATATATGTGGTAACCCACCATATTTAGGGAGTAAGTGGCAATCGGATGAGCAAAAAGCTGACCTAAAAGCTATCTTCGATAGCAAGGGAATCAGCTGGAAATCCCTTGACTATGTCGCAGGCTGGTTCATGAAGGCTGCGGAATATGGAGCCAGAACTAATGCCATTTCTGCCTTTGTATCTACAAACTCGATTTGTCAAGGGTTACAGGTGCCAATCCTTTGGCCTGCCATCTTTGAAACTGGTCATCAAATTCTTTTTGCGCACACATCATTCAAATGGGCAAATTTAGCAAGCAATAATGCTGGGGTAACTGTGGTCATAGTTGGTATCGGAGCAAACCCACGGCCAATTCGGCGATTATTCACCTTAGGGGAAAATGGATCTGTCATAGAGAGACAGGTCGATTTTATAAACGCATACCTTGTTCCTGGTCGTGTTAACTCGGTTAATCAAGCCCGTAGTCCTATTTCCGGAACTTCGCCAATGCTTTTCGGGAATATGCCGAGAGATGGAGGGGCTTTTGTATTGGATGGTGACGAGAGGAAGAAAGTGTTGCAGCAGTTCCCAGAGGTTGAGAGGTTTATTCATCTTTACCTTGGGTCAGAACAAATGATTCAGGGTAAACCTAGATGGTGCATTTGGATTGATGATGACGATGCTGATTTCGCGAGTGAGCACCCATATTTAAAGACAGTTCTAGCGAAAGTAAGAGATTTTCGATTGGAAAGTTCAGCAAAATCTACTCGTGATTTTGCCACACGTCCACATCGTTTTGTACAGATTGCTGGGACAGCAAAAAGGCATTCGCTCGTTGTAGCAAAGGTTTCATCCGAAAGAAGGCCATATTTGCCAGTTGATTTGTTGGACGGGAATGTGATTGTTAGCGACCTGCTTTTTGCTTTATATGATGCACCTCTCTGGAATATGGCTTTAATTGCCTCACGTTTGCACCTGGTTTGGGTCGCTACTGTATGCGGGAAGTTGAAGACGGATTTTAGATATTCAAATACACTTGGATGGAATACATTTCCTGTTCCGAAATTAACAGAAAAGAACAAAATCGATCTGACGAGGTGTGCAGAGGAAATCCTTTTGGCAAGGGAACGGCATTATCCAAAAACGATTGCTGATTTATATGATCCGGATTCTATGCCGGAAGACCTGCGTAGTGCGCATGAACGAAACGATGAGACCTTGGAAAGGATTTATATTGGGCGTCAATTTAAGAATGATACAGAGCGATTGGAAAAGCTATTTGAACTTTATTCAAGGATAATTAATCGCAAAGTTACGGGAGCTTAGAAAATATTAATAAGTCTGAAAATGAGGTGTTAAAATTGTTATCAAGAACTTATTTGCACCACGATGCTGACTCACCATCGACTATTTCAGAAATAAAACGTATTCACGAACGGATAAAGACATCAGATTTTTTAGGTGTGTATGCTTATGCCACTCAATCAGGGGTTGCTTCTTTCGAACTGGAGTTAGGGGATTACTTTTGGGAAAGCACGCCATCAAGATGGTTGTTTGGAATCGACTATGGAAGAACTCAGCCCCAGGCACTTCGATATTTGTGTAATCAAAAAAAATCTGAAATTCGTATATATGATGGTGACTGGGTTGTTAATCAGAAGGGATTTGTTCCGCGACGTGATTTCCATGCGAAAATGGCGCTAATGCTTAATCATGATGATAATTGGTTTGGGATGGTTGTTGGTTCGGGGAACTTTTCTTCTAACGGGCTTCGTAAGAGCATCGAAGCTGGGACCTCTCTCTACACCCATGGCTGCATCGACAAAGGATATAAACATTTTCACCTAGGTAAAACCATTTTAAGAGCTGAATCTCTTTGGCAGGCAGCTACTCCGGTGGCCGATATTTTGAATGAATATGAGGAGAAATGGAATGCCTCGTTCTCCAGAAAAGTGTTTGGAAATCAGCTAAGAGACGACGTCCATTATGGAGAGAAAGAGATTTTTTGGATTGAGGCTGGCTATGTAACAAAGAATCGTGGACCAAACAGGCCTGGTAATCAAATTGATTTCCCTAGAGGCATGTCACGATATTTTGGGTTTAATCCACCGGCTGAATTGCAACCAAATTCCGTGATTGGGAATGTTATATTTCAAACCCCTTCTGGAAGCGATTCGAAAAATTTGCGATTAGGTAACAATATGATGGAGAAGATTACTTTACCCATTCCGGAAACGCATGGATTTGATATCTATGATGGGAAAATTCTGGTTTTCCAGCGGTCCGGCGAACACTTTATATTGCGAGCGTTGGAAGCAGATGATTTTGAGACTGCTTTCGGAGACAGATTATCCGAAGTAAGGGTCATGGGTAGCGGTAGACGTTATGGACACATTTCCTGATATACGCAATCTATAGCCCTAAAGAAGAACCGTAAGGAAGAGGTATTGTTAGAATGAATAATAATAATGAACAACACCGTTTTGTTCCATCCATTTCTGTAAATTATGAAGGGAATGGTAGTGCAACGAAGTATAATGAATTCGGCATGCGTCCAATGCAGGAGAGAGCCTATGAGCGACGTGGTGAACAGTATCTGCTTATCAAATCGCCTCCCGCATCAGGCAAAAGCCGTGCGCTTATGTTCATCGCCCTTGACAAACTCCATAATCAAGGGCTCAAGCAGGCCATTATTGTAGTCCCAGAAAAGTCAATCGGTTCTAGCTTCAACGATGAACCCTTAAGCCAGTTTGGCTTTTGGGCCGACTGGAGAGTGGAGCCGAAATGGAACCTATGTAACGCACCTGGTTCGGATAATGGCGGGAAGGTTAATTCGGTGGGTGCATACCTCGAAAGTGAGGATAAAGTATTAGTCTGTACCCACGCTACCTTCCGGTTTGCAGTCGACAAATTTGGGGTTGAGGCGTTCGACAACAGGTTGATCGCCGTGGACGAGTTCCACCACGTTTCGGCCAATCCTGACAACAAACTCGGCTTGCATCTCGGGCAGTTCATCGCACGCGATCGTGTTCATATTGTGGCGATGACTGGCTCATACTTCCGTGGGGATGCAGAAGCAGTGTTATCCCCGCAGGATGAGTCAAAGTTTGATACAGTCACCTATACTTATTACGAGCAACTCAATGGCTACAAGTATCTTAAGAAGCTCGACATTGGCTATTTCTTTTACTCGGGTTCTTACACAGATGATATCCTCAAGGTTCTCGACCCGGCCGAAAAAACCATCGTCCATATCCCGAATGTCAATTCGCGCGAGAGCACGAAGGACAAGATCCGAGAGGTCGAATACATCATCGAAGAACTGGGAGAGTGGCAAGGGACTGATCCTGCGACCGGTTTCCAGCTTGTTAAGACGACAGGTGGCCGAATCCTCCGGATCGCCGACCTGGTGGATGATGATCCTACCAAACGCGACCGTGTATCAGCAGCTCTGAAAGACCCAGCGCATAAGAATAACCGTGATCATGTTGACATCATCATCGCCCTTGGTATGGCGAAGGAAGGCTTTGACTGGATTTGGTGTGAGCACGCATTGACGATTGGCTATCGAGCAAGTCTCACGGAGATTGTACAAATCATCGGCCGTGCGACCCGCGACGCACCGGGCAAAAGCCGTGCCCGTTTCACTAACCTCATCGCGGAACTTGATGCATCCGAGCAGGCAGTTACCGAGGCCGTAAACGATACCTTGAAGGCCATTGCTGCCAGTTTGCTGATGGAGCAGGTTCTTGCGCCTCGCTTTGAGTTCAAGCCGAAGAATTCAGCCAGTGGTCCGGTACAAGGGTTCGACTATGGTGAGAGCGGTTATAACCCTGGAATGTCCAATGTCGGTTACAACCATCAAACAGGGGAGTTACAAATCGAGATCAAGGGTCTTTCTGACCCAAAGAGCGAGGAAGCCGCACGAATTTGTCGAGAGGACCTAAACGAAGTCATTGCAACATTCGTTCAAGACAAGACCACAATAGAGCGTGGCTTGTTTGACCGTGAAATTGTGCCTGAAGAGTTGACTCAGATTCGTATGGGCAAAATCATCAAGGAAAAGTACCCAGACCTCGACTTTGAGGATCAGGAAGCGGTACGCCAGCACGCTATCGCTGCCCTTTACGTGGCGCAACAAGCCCAGCAAACTGCGAATGGTGGAAGCAGTGAATCTGCCGCTAACACTTCGCTCATTGATGGGGTGCGCAAGTTCGTGATGGACGTTCGTGAACTGGACATCGATCTCATTGATCGCATTAATCCATTCAGTGAGGCATATGCAATCCTCGCCAAAGCAATAAGCGAGGACAGTCTGAAACAGGTAGCGGCCGCCATTGCGGGAAAACGTGTTAGCATTCCCTATGAGGAAGCTAGAGCGCTGGCTGAACGGGCTCTCCAATTTAAGAAGGAACGGGGGAGACTTCCGGACATAAATGCTAAAGATCCTTGGGAAAAGCGAATGGCCGAGGGTGTTTCAGCCTTGAGACAATATATTGCGAAACAAAAGGCAGCAGGAGGTAATGGAGGGGATATAAATGGCTAATCTTTCTGATGACGAACTACTCGATGAGCTTGGTGTGGAGCAGGAAATACAAAAGAAAAGCTCTTTTTCACCACGTGAGGAACGCATAATCTCGGGGTTTGAGGAAATTCAGCAATTTGTCGAGCAGAACGGCCGTACTCCCCAACATGGTGAAGACAATAATATCTTTGAAAGGCTGTACGCTGTACGACTCGATTGTCTACGTAAGCAGGAGGAATGTAGAGTTCTTCTTGAATCATTCGATTATCAAGGGCTACTGAAAGGGGTAGAGATTGAACGAGTCGGCCCAGAGATATCGATGGATGACGATAATTTGCTCGCTGAGCTCGAAGTGGCAGACTCTTCCGGCATAACAGAACTACGCCATGTCCGCCCACGCTCCGAAATACGGGCGGCCGAGGAAATCGCAAAAAGAGAGAAGTGTGAGGATTTCGATTTCTTCAGGCCGTTATTTGAGCAGACTGAGCGTGAACTCAATACTGGGGTTCGACAAACGCGTCCATTTGGTAAGGATGCAAGTGTCAATACAGGTAACTTCTTTATTTTGGGCGGCCAACTTGTCTATGTGGCTGAGAAGGGGGATGAATTCAAAGCTCCAAATGGCCATCCTGATGCTCGACTAAGAGTCATTTACTCCAACGGTACCGAAAGTAATCTCCTACTGAGGTCATTGCAGAGAGCACTCTACAAAGACGAGGCTGGGCGCCGCTTGACCGATCCAGATGTTGGACCTTTGTTTAGTGAAATTTGGGATGAAGGTGATATCGAAAGTGGTACCATATATGTTCTGCGCAGCCTGTCCAATCACCCCTTCGTTGCGGAGCACCGCAATCTGATTCACAAGATTGGCGTAACAGGCGGTAAAGTTGAAACTCGCATCGCCAATGCGGAACATGAGGCTACTTATTTGCTAGCGGATGTCGAAATAGTCGCCAGTTATAAACTAGCCGGCATCAACCGTACGAAACTGGAGAGTATTTTCCACAGAATTTTTGCACCTGCTCAGCTCGATCTTACCATTCATGACCGCTTTGGCCACCCTGTTCAGCCTAAGGAATGGTTCCTTGTGCCGCTACAAGTGATTGACGAAGCAGTGAGTCGTATTCGAGATGGATCAATTACAAATGTAACCTATGATCCAAAGACGGCTAGTTTGGTTGGCCTTGCTCAATAGAGAGAGGGAAGAAATGCAACATTGTTGGAATTGTGCGTATACCAGTAACAATCTTTAACACCCACTTTATCATAAAACAAATAATTATATTCTAGTGTAATTATTAATGATTCAAGTTTAAAAGCAGTATAATCCCCTCCAATTTGGTTGGGGACTTTTTTCATTTCTAAAGTAAATGGATATAAATAGTATCATAACTTAAAAGTTTTGACTCCAAAGTCTGGAAGGTGTAATATCAAGGTAACAACAGGTGTCAAAACTTAGGACCAAAAGTAAAGGGGTGAAATTGATATGATATACGGGTATGCAAGGGTTAGTACACAAGGCCAGGATTTACAAGGGCAACTGGAAAAATTGAGGAATGCTGGCTGTGAGGAGATCTACTCCGAGAAGTTTACTGGAACCAAGGCTGAACGGGAAGAATTTCAAAAGCTGATAAAAACGGTAAAAGCAGGTGATACGTTAATCGTAACTAAACTGGACAGGTTCGCACGATCCGCAATTGATGGGATTACTATCATCAAGCAACTCTTTGAACGGGGTGTAAGGGTACACGTATTAAACATGGGAATCATCGAGGATACTCCCACCGGCAGACTGATCCTAAACATCTTTTTAGCTTTTGCGGAGTTTGAGCGGGATTTAATTGTGGAACGGACCAAGGAAGGGAAAGCAATTGCCAAGCAGAAGGGTGATTATAAAGAAGGAAGACCAAGGAAATTCAAAAAAGCACAAATAGAACTGGCTCTTAAGCTACTAGAAACACACTCTTATAAGCAGGTGGAGGAAACTACAGGGATTAGCAAGAGCACACTGATTAGGGCAAAGAACGGAACCAGGTAATTGTGGAAGGGAATTATATTTAAGCTACTCTAAAAGGAAGAGTAGCTATTCTTTGTACTATTCTTCAATCGGTGGCTGCTGAAGAGGGGGGAGGGTGGTCGTGCCTGGAATGCCAATGACGTTTACCAATCCACTCGCAAAATTTTTTAATAAAAAAACGGACCTCTACGGGACGATAATAACGGCACCTTCTTCTTATAAAAAAGCTTTCCTAAGTGGCTTAGAAGAAGGCTTTTTTTATTTGTTTCTAAATGTGGTTACTCTACTCTGGAATTCCTTCTGAAGTTAGTTAAGGAAGTTCGCGATTGGTACCTTTGTAGTGACTTAGAAGCAAATGGAATTTCATATAAGACTTTTAAGTTTTTGTAATATCACTATGTTATCGCTGATAGGAATGATATAAGCTATTTTGGAGGAAAAAGAGTTTAAGAAATGTACTTAAAGTAACGGGGGCGTTAGATGAGGAAGCTTAAACATAGTCCATGAGGCAGCCATGACAGCTGCCATTTATTTTTGTAAGTCTTGCATGACTGGAACAATAAGATGCATGCTAAAAGGGGTTTAACCAATTATTTTAGGAGGCATCTAATGCTAGTCAAATTCATGGATTTAAAAGAAGAGTGTTATTTCTTCCAAAAAGAGTTTTCCGACATTTCACCAATATTGCTTATGATAGAGGCACGTTCCAATGTAAATATTTTTCTGGACCCCCAAGGTGCCAAGCGGGTTTTTGGTCGGTTCCATAGCTATGAATACAATATAGAATTGAGTGGCAATTACTTGAAAGAAAGTTTGATGGTAAGAATTACAACTGATGAGAATACAGTCAATATTCCCATTTGATTGGCCCACAGGTTTGGTACTCCGTCCTAGTTTTTAAATTCACAAATACGACACAAGGAAAAAATGAACAACCATCTAAATATTATAAGATACATACCTGAGGGGAAGTAATTAGATGGATTTTGAAACATTGATGACAAAGGATAACGCAATTTTCTTTATGGATATGGTCGACTCAGTAAAAAGTCCTAATTTTGTGCCTGTACTTTTTAAACCCAGACCTTATATAAAATTGCTTCAGAACAAAGGTGAAGATTACCAACGATTCATTGGACTTTATGCTATGATGAAATACATCTTATCAGAAAGAGAAGTATTCGTTTTGGATTCAATTTACGGTATAAACAAAGAGAAGGCCACTTTTGAGGAAATTGGGAAAATGCTTAACCTGTCCCGCAGTCGTATTGCGCATATACGAAATGATGCTGAAGTGAAATTGGTCCGAGAATTGATATGGTACTTTGAAATAAAGAGGTAGGTCACATGAGGTTTAGCTTAGAATTATCACTGGATATTGAAGGGAATTCAACATACGTAAGAGGAGAATTTACAGCAAATAGTAGAACCAACATCCCAAGTGTGGCCTATGAGCAGATTAAGAAAATCAAGAGGGAAACTGGCTACAGAGATACTAAAATTGAAAAGGTAGTAGTGGACCAGGAACACGACATAACGGAGCAGGTTAGAGCTATTGATAACCGCCCCATAGAAGGTTTAGGTGTTTTCTGGTAAAAGGAAAGGCCCTTCGTATTGTGAAGGGCTTTAGCTATTCATTGATACAAAGGACGGCAGCCGTAGTAGACCAGCCTTTGTGATATTTCGGTATTTTATGGTACACGACAATGGATCGATAAAAGCAAATTTTTCGTTTTCATCGATTATAGGCATCTGGTAAACTTTCTTTTTTTCCTCAATTGGTACCCCGAGTTCCATTACTCCTGCGTAGCGGCCGTCCTCAAAGGCCAGGAGCCACCCAAATACGTCTTTTCGATACCCTTTAACTAACACATTGGCAACCTGGTAATTAATCACCTTGAGCCAGGAATGGGACCGTTTGCCGACCTCATAGACGCTGTCCTTCCTCTTTAGTACAATGCCATCTAGGTCTTGTTCTTTAATGAGGTTAAATAAAGCGTTACCGTTACTATGGATGCTCATAATCTTTGATAGGACGGGGGTATTTTTGGGAATTAGCATGTCGAGGAGTTCCTTGCGCTGATAAAGGGGCAGGTGGGTTACTTTTTCGCTGCTGTGAACCAAAACATCAAAAACAACAAAGGAGACTGGTTCCAATTGAGATAATTGTTGCACCTTTTCCGTTTTAAACGAAGAAAATCTACTCATTACAGCTTCAAAATCTGGCTTACCTGCTGCATCCGTTAGAACTACTTCACCATCCAGTATGGTTCCATTAGGAATATCCAAGTCCAGTAATTCCGGGAAACGGTTTGAGACATCAGTATTATGACGTGTATATAATTTCTTTTTTCCTGCAATATGAGAATAAATTAGACGGAATCCATCCATTTTTGGTTCCGAGTAGTAATGATCGTTATCGAAAGGGGTAGCAGTCTTATGGAGTAGCATTGGGCTGAAAAACATTGTTTTCACCTCAGTAACATGATAACTTTTAAATCTGAAACTGTAACTATGAGGTTTCTGGAAAACTGAGAACAAAAGGGGCGAATAGTGATTTTTTTAGTTCTGATACAACTACATTTTTTGACAAAATATATTGTTTTAATATAATTTTTTACAATAAACTCTGACAATAGTGGTGATATTAGCCAAAACAAGTGATAAAATTATAATCAAAATGTTTATTAGCAGCTTTTTAGGGGGATAGTAAATAGTGGGTAGTAGGAGAATTCAGATTAAGAATGGTGAAACACCTGATATAAAGAAAAATGCTCTTGATTTAAGGGATATAATTTTAAAAAGGGCAATTTTCGATAAAGCAATAACTGATCAGAAGCAAATCAAAAAAATTACAATGCAACATAACTTAGCATACCTTGAATATAAAATTTACAAAATAAAAGGCTCTAATAAATGGGAGTCGGGGCATTTTATTGCTCATAGTAAAGTTTCAACAAGACATAAATTTTTGCATCCGCTCAATGAATATGGGTTTGTTGAATTGAAGCCGGGAGGAAGAGCCTTTAAACATATTAATGTGTCTAAAACAAAGGAAATTGAAAGTTGCAGTTATTCCCATCCTAGGTTAGGAGATTCAGAAGCTAAGCTTTTAGAAAGATTAGCTGAAATCTTAGAACCTTTTTCGGTAGGGGAAGTGACTTTGTATACGGAATTCGAACCATGTTTGAGTTGTGATTATGAAATATTTCAATTTTTAGAAAATTTTCCGGGTATTGAATTGATTATATGTTATGAATTGGATTATAATTAACCATAAAAGGAGGTTTGGTCATGGATAGGGCACAAGAATTATTAATTGCTTTTGTAGATGGCTTTGACCTAGAGAAAGAATTAAATAACTTATCTGAAGAAGAAGCATGCGAGTGGATTCTTGAAGAATGGTCAGAACTTCAAGGTGAAGGAGTATCTTCTAGCGAAGCAACCTCAATAATAATCGATTCAAATTACAAATGGATGAGTATAAAACCTGAAAACAAAATTTTTGTATTTTCTACCTTAATGGAATTGAACCAGCGAAACAATAACTATAAAACCGCCTCTACTTTACAGCAAGAGATAGAAAAAATATTGGACATAACTGATTCTGAGGAAAAAAAAAGTAAAGAATTAGTATTTTAAGGCAAAACACTCTCTTTTATGGGGGTGTTTTTAAATTAGCTTTCTATGGTGGTTGGTGGCAAGTTGGTGGAAAAATTATACATTCTGCCACCAATTACACCTTATTAAATTGTATCTTGAGAAAATAAAACCCTATTAAATCCATGATTTCAAATACAATCTGTTATAATCAGATATAGTTAACAACCTTGACAGGGTTGAGTTATCTTTTATCAATTTGGGCTGTTTAGGTGCCATGCTTGGTGCCCAAATTTTTAAAATCATCAATCACCAAAAAACACTACCAAACAAGAAACCTTGATTTATCAATACTTTAAGGTACCTCGAGATACTAGAAAAACAGATGCTAGCAAACTTCAAAACTGCTTGAGACCTGCGTGCCAGGTCTGGTGGGTTCGATTCCCACGCAGTCCCGCCAAAATAGATTTTCAATCAATTACATAACTTCCTATCTCCACAGTCTTTTGCTCATTTTGAACTGAACTGTGGTTGACCGAGAACCCAAAACTGTGTTTGTTCAGAGCCTTCAAATAAGTATATTTGGAGTTTTTTTGTATGCGTAAAGGATCATGGAAGAATTGTAACAACGAGACGGTCGCGAAAACAAAGCTTCTCAATGTGTGAGATGTTTGTGCGGTTTATGTGGTTTAAACAGATAATAAACTATCGTTTTTGTAAACAATTTAACAAATTGAGATTAACCGTAAATATGCAAGTGTTTTTTGGGGGGGAATTGTATTTTTACGGTTAATCAACTTAAGTGAAAGTTTCAGTATTTTAATTTAGCACTGACTCATAAATTCTTTTTATTTTCTTCTGAAAGAGATTTAGATGGACTATTCGTGCTTCTCTCAAGTATTCTTTTCCGTGGACAAACAATAGGAGAACCGGGACAGTGAAAATCCCAAAGTGTCCGGCTATTTCTGTTGCCTCATCTGCATCAATAATCCCAAAATGAATCTGCCTAAACTCCTTTATAACTTCCTCAACCTGAGGAAGTATAGCGTGACAAACGCTTCAACTCTGGTTTAATACATATATAAAACTAAGTTGATGATCATTTACAAAATGGTCTACCTCTTCGATTGAATGTAAATCTTTCATTTTTCTCACTCCATTCTCGATTGAAGGATGTAAATAGTCATCATTATATTTCCAAAAGTGAAAGTTTATATTCTAATAGCTGCTAAGGTTTCAGAATCTATGCGGGAAAATAAACCTTCCCTTTATTGGTAATACGACAGGGATTCCTATTGTTTTTACTTTTTTTTGATTTTTGAAGAAAAAGTAGTTGACGCTTAAAATAAATTTATGATATTATAGAAAATTTGATAAAAATTATTATATGTGTTAGGCTTAAGAAGGTTACCAAATATGGAGGTGGATTATTTGTTTCAAATTGGCGATAACATTGTTTATCCAATGCACGGAGCAGGTGTAATTAAAGCCATAGAAGAAAAGGAAATCTCAGGGGTAAAACAACAGTATTATGTTATAAAAATGTTAATAAGTAATATGCAAGTCATGATTCCTGCGGGGAAAATTTTGAGTTCAAGTATACGTCCAGTTACTGACATAATTGCATTAAAACACATCATACACATTTTTCAGCATGGAGAATCAGATCGATTACTGCCGTGGAAACAAAGGTATAAATTGAACACCGACAAAGTAAAAACGGGTAAAATACAAGAAGGTGCTGAAGTTGTACGTGATTTAATGCGTATGAAGAAAGAAAAAGCACTTAATTCAAGCGAAAAAACAATGTTGGATAACGCACATGGATTTTTGATGAGTGAACTGGGATTAATTAAAGGAATCACTGAAAATCAAATAAAAAGTTTCTGTTAAGGTTAATTAAAGTTAATGTATTGTATTTTCTAAAAATATCCTTAACTTTTTGGGAATATGATTATTAGTAAAAGTAAATCACTTCAAAGACATTCAGCTTCTTCAACTCACTTTTAGAGCATCAACCTCTTTTGTTAAATCTACAACCTAATCCAATTTATTATTTAAATTTCTTTTACGAACGTTTGAAGTTTCAACAAATAACTCGATAAAATAGTCACTTGATTTTTGCAATCCTGATTCACACTGGCACGGACAAGGAGCCGTAAGGATGAAAGAGAGGTAGGGCTTTCATTGTTTTAGGTATACAATTTATTATCAAAGTCATTATTTCTATAAGAATACATCCACTTTTTCTTTTTGGAGAGGTGGATTTTTTTATGCCTTTTAAATTGAGAACTAATAAAATGTGTGAAACAAGAAGTTCAAGAAACCACTTCCAATAAATAGCTATTTTTATTCCCCTTTTAGATGGGTATAACATTATGGAAATAGATAACTGATTGATTATACTCTATCAGTAATTTTTAGGGAGGTAAAAAGATGCAATGGAAAGGAAGACGGCAAAGCGCAAACGTTGAAGATCGCAGAGGTATGGGTATGGGAGGGAAAACCGTGATAGGAGGAGGTATTGGCAGTATCATTATCGTTCTCCTCTTTACACTGCTCGGTGGTAACCCCGGAGATTTAATAAATAATAGTCCATCGAATCTAGGCTCAGATACTAGCGCTCCTTATCAAGAATCAACTCAGGAGAAAGAATTGGCGGACTTTGTTTCTGTTGTCCTTGCCGATACGGAGGATGTTTGGTCAGAGAAATTTCAGGAAAAAGGGCTAACATACGAAAACCCTACGCTAGTTTTGTATAGGAACAGTGTTCAGTCAGCCTGTGGAACTGCCAGTTCGGCTGTTGGACCGTTTTATTGTCCTGGTGACCATAAGCTTTACATTGACCTAAGTTTTTATGAGGAGCTGAAACAAAGATTCCAAGCACCTGGTGACTTTGCAATGGCGTACGTCATTGCTCATGAAGTAGGCCACCACGTCCAGACCCTTTTGAATATGGGAGACAGTGCTTCAGCAAGCCAAAAACGTTCCAATGAATACTCTGTCCGTTTTGAATTGCAGGCTGACTACTTGGCGGGTGTTTGGGCACACGATGCCAAAGGGAAGGGTTACCTTGAAAAAGGGGACCTTGAAGAGGCACTGAATGCAGCAAACGCAGTTGGTGATGATAATATTCAGAAAAAAGCACAGGGCTATGTAGTTCCTGAAAGCTTTACACATGGAACGTCTGAACAAAGAAAGCGATGGTTTAATAAAGGATTTGAAAATGGCACCATTGAGGGTGGAGATACCTTTAAACAGGCAAAACTATAATGGTTAATAAACAGTACTAAAGAAGTTGCCAAAACAATACGGCAGCTTCTTTTTTCATGTGTCTGGCATTTCATCTGCAACATTTACATAGATATTTGTCAGAAAATTAGAATGTAAGGACATCTCTTTTAATAAAGTTAAAGTAAACGGGCGTAAAAAGGCTTTTTAGCGAAAAACATCCGGCAAGATTCATATCGTGGTAAGTAAAGGATTATTTGCTTTATTAAAAGGGAGGGGTTAAATGCTGCATATTGTAGCCTGTATCAAGCAAGTGCCTGACACCAAAATCATTAAGATGAATCCAAAAACAAATACGATGGACCGTAGAACAGCACCTGCGATATTGAATCCGTATGATGCCCATGCTGTTGAAGAGGCGGTTCGTTTAAAGCAAAGATATGGGGGGACCGTATCTGTTGTTACCATGGGTCCGCCTCCAGCGGTTACCGCGATAAAGAAGTGTATTGAAATCGGCGCCGATGAAGGCTATTTAATTACCGACCGCCGGTTTGCGGGTGCCGATACATTGGCAACGAGCTATGCCGTTACAAAGGCTATTGAAAAAATAGCAAAACAAAAACCCGTAGATTTAATCATTTGTGGAAAAATGTCCATCGATGGAGATACCGGGCAAGTCGGACCCGGAATCGCAAGAAGGCTCGATATTCCACCACTGACTTCTGTGAATAAAGTCGTGGAAATCAATCAAGAAGAGGGATATGCCATTGTTCATCGCAAGCTGGAGGATGGATATGAAGTCGTCAGGTCAGCCTTACCGTGTTTGTTTTCTGTTGAAAAAACTATCAATGACGTGCCGTACTCTCCGTTTCCTAACATGATAAAAGCTGCCAGATATAAACCTCATATTTGGTCTGTTGATGACCTGGAAGGTGTAGATATAAAGCAGCTTGGATTGAAGGGGTCTCCAACGATTGTCTCCAAAGTTTGGGCACCGCAAAAACCGGCAGGAGGAACATTTCTTGAAGGCAACCCAACGGCCCAAGTAGAGCAATTACTTTCTGTCCTGCTTGAAAAGAAAGAACTGTTCGAAACAAAGGAGGGCATGTAATTGGACTTCAAGGATTACAAAGGTGTTTGGGTATTCATTGAACAAAAGGATGACATGGTTGCTTCTGTTTCGCTTGAACTTTTGGGTGCAGGAAGAAAGTTGGCAGACAAACGGGGAGTGGAATTAGCGGGTATTTTAATCGGGGAGAATGTTAAGCATTTAACAAAAACCGTATTTGAATATGGTGCTGATACAGTTTATGTGTATGATCAACCCATCTTTAAACATTATCGGACTGAGACCTACATGAAGGCGCTATTGGAATGCAGTGATAAACATAAACCAGAAATTATCCTCTACGGTGCTACTTCAACTGGAAAAGACTTGGCAAGCGCGGTAGCAACAGATCTGCCAACAGGTTTGACGGCGGATACGACGGAGTTGGATGTCGAAGAGGAAACGGGGTTACTTTTGGCGAGCCGGCCAGCGTTTGGCGGAAATATTATGGCGACCATCCTTTGTAAAAAATATCGGCCACAAATGGCGACAGTACGCGCCAAAGTCATGAAGGCGCTGACGCCGGAGTCGGGGAGAACAGGCAAGATCGTCGAAGAAACAATTTCGCTACAAGAGGAAGACATCCGGACAAAAGTCTTGGAAATTGTAAAGGAGACGGTTAAGAAAGTAAGAATCGACGAAGCGGACATCATTGTGGCAGGTGGAAAAGGCTTAGGGAGCTACGAGGGATTTCAGCTAATACACCAATTGGCGGAAACGCTTGGTGGAGCGGTTGGTGCCAGTAGGGATGTAGTAGAAGCGGGCTGGATTGACCACGCTCATCAGGTAGGGCAAACCGGTGTGACGGTAACGCCAAAAATATATTTTGCAATAGGAATTTCTGGTGCCATTCAACATATTGTGGGAATGAAAAATTCCGGTTTGATTATTGCCATTAATAAGGACAAAGAAGCCCCTATTTTTCAAAACTGTCATTATGGAATTGTGGGCGATGCTTTTGAGATCGTTCCTATATTGATCGAACAATTTAAACATGCTCTTTCTAAAGATAAGGTAATGAAATAAATTAAGAGTTCGATGCTGGAATATTCTAGGCTGTTTACTAAAACATTGTTGTTATGGTATAAAAGCGGAGGTTTAATCATTTAGAATCTGAGCTACACTGCGAAAAAGCTGGCTAATTGGATTGCCCCTTAGAAGAGTAATCAGTAAGCGGAGTTTTTCCGGTTATTTGCAAAATCGAGCTCATTTTGGAGTAGATAAGCGGAGTATTTGATTAAGTCCATATAATTGTGTAAAAAGAAAATGAGTCAAATTAATTCCTCATGGCTACAATGTTATCAGCGACGAAAACAATGTGGAGGAATTAATTATGACTCAAATACAGTTTAACCTAAATATTGATGATTTAAAAGATTCTGTTATGAACTCTGATATAGACGCTGTCATCAAAGCTTCTATTGTCCTTGTATTAAACTCTGTTATGGAAAAAGAACGCGATGAGTTCTTACAAGCCGGTTCTTACGAACGTTCAAGCTTACGTCGTGACTACCGCAATGGATATTATGATCGTGATTTATTATTTAGCATTGGAAAAATTACGCTTAGAGTACCTCGTACTCGTAGTGGAGAGTTTTCAACTACAGTGTTTGAACAATATGCCCGTTGTGACCAATCATTTGTATTAGCTATGCTTGAAATGGTGGTGAATGGGGTTTCCACAAGAAAGGTTTCCAATATTGTGGAACAACTCTGTGGGAATAAGGTCTCTAAATCATTTGTATCCACTCTTACAGAAAAGCTAGATCCTGTAGTGAATCAATGGGCAAGTCGGCCCCTGAACACAATGTACTACCCATATATCTTTGCAGATGCCATGTATATCAAAGTAAGAGAACATAACCGTGTCGTATCTAAAGCTGTTTATATCGCAACGGCTGTTGACGAGAACAATAGGCGTGAAATTCTTGGTTTGAGAGTAGATCATAAAGAGAGTACTGAAGCTTGGCAGCGTTTCTTCCAATACTTACAGTCTAGAGGTCTACAATCACCTAAGCTAATCATTTCTGATGCACACAAAGGGTTAAAAGCTGCCATCGGAACGGAGTTTGTAGGATCTGCCTGGCAAAGATGTACGGTACACTTCAAAAAGAATATCATAACCCATATGCCTAAAAAGGGTATGGATGAAGTCAAAATCGGGTTAAAGAGAATATTTGAAGTAGCGACCGTAGAGGAAGCCAGAAAATATAAGAAAGAGTTCATTGAGCAATTTAGTGGCAATTCAAAATTAGACAAGGCCATAGAAATATTAGAGGAAGGCTTCGAAGATGCCATTCAATACTTGAATGAGAAACCAAAATATCATAAGCATATTCGAAGTACAAACTCGTTAGAAAGAATCAATGAGGAAGTCCGGAGAAGAGAGAGGGTAATTAGAATATTTCCTAATACACAGTCAGCTTTCAGATTAATTGGAGCGGTCTTAATGGACTATGCCGAGGAAGTAGGAAGAAGAATAATTCAGGACAAAGAAGAGAAAAAATAGCGACCCGAAGCGCGAATTTTTGGTGTACTGGAAGGGGGTACCCCCTTCCAGTACACCAAAAATAAATCATCTGCTTAACATTGCTTTTCATGAGGAATGAATTTACACATAATAATGGGCTTGACTGAGTATTTCCGCTTATTCAAAGAAAAGTGCCCTATATTTGCATTTTACAATCAAATAAGCGGAATATCTCCGTCTATTTGAGCTAATTTACGTCCAGTTTTCCAAATAGGCGGAATTTCTCCGCCTATTTATTAGACCGAACCTTAAAAAAGGTAGACAAAAGCATCAATGTCTAAGAAATGAGCCATTAATTAAGAGCTACTCACACTGCTGAGCAGCTTTTTTTGTATGTTCGGAAAAATACATATTGTTTATGAAACCCTTCTTCACACTTTCCCGTCTACTCATCTGATGGTTTTTCGAGATTGGAAAACATTTCTAGGTCTCAGGTCGTAGACCATTTTACAACAACCGCCCGAGGCTGGAAGTTGGGTGGAAAGCCTATAATGAAAAAGGAAATCAAGAGATAAGCAAATGGAAAAAACGAATACCGGAGGGGAAAGAAGTTATGCAGTCGTGGATTAAATTTTCTTTAAAGAACGCAGGGGTTATTTTTATTGCTATGTTAATGGTGATCGCGGGAGGTATTTATTCCGTCAAAACGATGAAGATGGAGTCGATGCCGAATGTCGACATTCCGTATATCATCGTACAGGTTCCATATGTGGGAGCTACCCCGGAACAAGGGTTAGAGGATATAGGGAAGCCATTGGAAACGACCTTGTCGGGAATCAAGAAACTGGATAATCTCTATATTGAAGCACACAGTAACGTAGTTGTGGGAATTCTCGAGTTTGAGATGAGCAAGGACATGGATGAAGCCGAGAAAGATGTAACCACAGCTGTTGCTTCAATCAAGCTGCCGGAAGGTGCTGAGAAACCACAAATTCTAAAGGACGGTCCTTCTGCTGCACCAGTATTTGAGTTTGCTCTTTCTTCAGATACAGCCAATCAATCTGATCTGACACAATATATTAATGAACACATTAAACCAGCTTTGTCAGGAATCGATGGTGCAGGTGCAATTGAGGTTTCTGGTGAAACAGAAAAGCAAGTAGCAATCAAACTTGATCCGGAAAAGATGAAGAGTTACGGGATTACTTATGAGACCATCAAACAAACGATTTTAGCCCATCATTTTTCTTTTCCTGCTGGTCAAATGAATGTAGAAGATAAAACGTTAAATGTTCAGGCTGATTTCAAGCTTGGTTCGGTAAAGGATGTAAAGGATATTCAAATTTTGGTTCAAGGGCCAACGGGGTTCCAAAAGGTCAGTTTGTCAGAGATCGCCGACGTTTCCTACAGCAATAAAAAGGAAACCGTTTATACCCGCTTAAACGAAAAGCCGGCTGTTTTAGTCGAAATGAAGGCACAAGCAGGGTCCAATACGGTAGAAGTAGTGGGACAGGCAAAAGAAAAGCTGGATGCGTTAGATCTTCCTTCCGGCTATAAATTAACCAAATTATACGATACCTCCAAAGAAGTCAAAACGTCTGTCAATGGGATGCTGCGTGAGGTATTGTTAGGTACCTTGTTTGCTGTAATTGTGACGTTCTTATTTTTAAGAAATGTGAGAGCAACGATTGTAGCCGTCTTATCGATCCCATTATCTATATTGGCTTCTATGATCACCATGAAATATTTGGACTATAGCTTAAACATGATGACGCTGGCAGGAATCGCTGTAGCTGTCGGACGGGTCATTGACGATTCGATTGTGGTCATTGAAAATGTATACCGTCGAACCTTAACAAGCACTAGACGTGATGAGCGAATGGTGTTAACGGCAGCCAAAGAAGTGGGAGGAGCGATTACTTCCTCCACACTTACAACCATTGCCGTATTCGGGCCACTTTCCTTTGTACCAGGAATTATTGGCCGCTTCTTTGCACCGTTTGGCATCACGGTCATCGTGGCGCTGGCGTTTTCTTTGATTGTTTCGCTAACGGTTGTACCGTTGTTGGCCAAATTATTCTTACTGAAGATTAAACATAAAGAAGTGAAAGAAAGTTGGTTTGAAAAAGCCTATAAGCATACCTTGACATGGGTCTTAAATAAACGGGCGGTCACGATTGTTATAGCAGTAGTGATGTTTGCCGGATCGCTCGCACTGGTTCCCATGATCCCGAAGAACTTTTTACCACAAGAAAAAGCCGTTTCCTACCGGTTAACTGGAGATTTACCAGCTGGTACCTCATTGGAAAAAGCGAATGAACTTGCTATCAAAGTTGAAGAAGTCCTTGTTAAGGAAAAACAAATTAAAAATGTACAAACAATTGCAAATGGGGAACATATTCGTTTTTCCATTGATTTAAACGATAACATAACGAAGGAACAGACCAGTGATTTTGAAAAGAGGGTGAAAACAGAAGTAGAGAAACTGGATGATCAAATGAAAGTGGCCCTCGCTCCTGTGGGGATAGTAGGAACAAGCGGTTTAGCATTAATGGTCGAAGGTTCAAATGCCAAAGATTTAGAAACTGCTGGCAAAATGATTGTAGATAAAATTAAAGATATTGATGGTTTGGAAAATGTCGAATCGAACCTCTCTGGCGTGAAGGAACAGCTTCAATTGAAAATCGATGATCAAAAATCTGCAGAAAAAGGGTTAAGTCCTATTATGGTTGCAGGTTTCGTTAGACAGTTAATTTCAGGCGATCATGTGGGTGACATGCAAGTAGATGGGAAAACAACCAGTGTTAATTTGTTATTGGCGGGAGACCCAGCCCATTCGATTCAGGATATCATGAGCCAAACGATCATGAAACCGCTAGGGGTTCCAGTCACTCTATCAGATGTGGCGACACTTACGAAGCAGCCAAGTCCATCCGCATTGTACCGATTAAATCAGCAACAGTATGTGCAGGTTTCCGGCCGGATCACAACGGATAATTCTTCTGGTGTGCAAGCAGAGGTCGATAAGCGTCTTAAATCGTTAGACTTACCAGATGGTATTACCTATCATTCAGAAGGTCAAGCGCAAGCGATGAATGAAGGGTTTACGAATATGACGATTGCAATGGCTGTAGCTGTTGTGTTGGTGTTCATTGTCATGCTTGTCGCGTTTGGAAATATGTTAATGCCACTGTCAATCTTGTCTTCCTTGCCATTCTTGTTTTCTGGCGGATTGTTGGGCTTATATCTGACGAATCAAGCACTCGGCATGCCAGCATTGGTTGGCTTCCTCATGTTAATCGGAATTGTGGTGACAAATGCGATTGTGCTAATGGAACGTGTGAAGCAGAATGAAAAGAAGGGCATGGAAATCAAAGCAGCTTTGCTTGAGGCAGGTAAGACACGTCTACGCCCAATATTGATGACAGCGCTGGCGACAATAGGTGCGCTACTGCCTTTAGCACTGTCAAGTGAAGGTGGATTGATCTCAAGATCTTTGGCGATTGTCGTTATTTCCGGGTTGCTGACGTCAACATTGTTAACCTTGGTGATTGTGCCAACAACGTATCATATTTTAAGTTCGATTAAGTTGAGATTTAACAGAAAAAATGAAGTTACAGTACCTAGCTCAGCAAGAAGTGTTTCCAAGATGACGGGACTCTTGAAGTGATTAGTAAAGGTAGTGGGAGAAGTGTTTTATAAGCACTTCTCTTTTTTTTGAAAGGCTCTGTTAAATTTGCCTGTTGATTTCCGCTCGAGGCACGAGCGGTTCGTGGGCGTTTCGGCGAGCCTCCTCGGCGCAAGCGCCTGCGGGGTCTCCCCTGACCCGTACTCCCACAGGAGTCTTCGTGCCTTCCGCTCCAATCAACAGGGTGTATAAATCAACACTGTTCTTTAACACAGCCTTTTGAAAAGAATAAAAAAATATCGGTCAGCAGGGTAAGGTGTTTGAGCTCTTCTATGTGCTAGGGCTTTGAAATTGCTCGATTTAATGATCTTCAGCAACTTGGATATTACTTTTCAGGGGCATGGTATTGGTGTGAAGAAATTTTGCATTGAACTTAGCTTTATTAAATATATTCATAGTTTCTAGCATCTATAATCTATTAGATAATAAATTAAGAAAACTTAGAAAATTTTAAAAAGTATATTGACAATAGTTAACACTATTTCTACAATGTAAATATATCTAATATCTGATGCATCAGATATTAAATACTACAAACGGAGGTGTAAAAATGAATAATAGTAAAGTGGCAATTGTTACAGGAGGGGCCTCAGGACTTGGACTAGCAGTAGTTAAACAGCTTGCTAATAATGGGATGGCTGTAGCAATTGTTGACATATCGACTGAAAAGGGTGAGGAACAAGAGCTGAATCTTGTCAGTCAAGGTAAGAATGTTAAATTTTATAAAGCGGATGTAACAAATCAAGGTGTGGCAAAAGAAGTAGTAAAGAACATTGCCGATACATTTGGAACAGTAAATGTCCTTGTGAATTGTGCAGGTATCATTCGCCGTTCACCTGCGGCAGCTGTTGCTGCAGATGAGTTGGATACTATTTTACGTATTAATTTACAAGGAAGCGTTTATATGTGCCAAGCAGTACAGCCGTATATGGCTCAAAATGAAAACGGTGCCATTGTGAACTTTGCATCGATGCTTGCGCATTATGGCAGCACGAATCTATTATCGTATGCAGCATCCAAAGGAGGTATTGTTCAAGTAACAAAATGCCTTGCAGTTGAATGGGCACAATACAATATTCGTGTCAATGCAGTTAGCCCCGGATATATTGAAACACCTCTTGCGGTAGGTGCAACGCAGAATCCCGCATTTAGAGAAAGAATACTATCACGTACTCCACAAAGAAGGTTTGGCACCCCAGAGGAGGTTGCAGCAGTTGTAAACTTCCTTGTTTCACCAGAATCAAGTTTCGTAACAGGTGCTGTTATACCTGTTGATGGCGGGCTCCTTGCAGGGGATCCATGCTTATATCCACCAGTAACACAATTAGAACTTGTATAATAAAAAATTCTAAGGAGGAAACACAATGATTACAAATATGGATTTGAACAAGTTTACGGAGCAATTTCAACTAGATGACCAGGCGATCGACTTAAATAACATTCCATGGATTCCACAATCTGAAAGAGTATGGTTTAAACCTGTTCGCTTTGATTTGACAACTGGAAGCTGGATAAATTTACTGAAAGTAAAGCCAGGTGGTGCGGTTAATAGACATCGTCATTCTGGAGGAAAGGTAATGGCATTTACACTTCAAGGGCAATGGAGATATTTAGAAAGGGAATGGGTAGCAAAACCAGGAACTTTTGTATATGAGCCGCCTGGAGATATACATACACTTGTTGTTGATGGGGAAGAGGAAATGATTACACTTTTTATTCTAGAGGGAATCATCCAATATTTAGATGACAATGATAAAGTAGTTTATCAGGATGATTTGTTTAGTAAAATGAACCTCTACTATAAATATTGTGAAGAAAATAATATTCCAATTGAAAACCTAAAATATTAAAGTTTATCAATAATTTTAAGCAAATAACTTACTGGAGGGCTCTCATGAAGAGGAAGAATAAATTGATAGGTTTAATACTTGCTTCAGTTATGTCTGTTAGTTTAATAGGTTGTAGTAATAATGGTTCCGCAAGCACCGCAAGTAAAAAAAGTGATTATCCCAAGAAGCAAATTGAGCTAATTGTTCCATTTGCTGCAGGAGGAGGTACAGATGCAGTAGCTCGTGCATTTGCCGATGTAGCTAAGAAACATTTGCCAGAAGCGATGGGCGTTGTTAATAAGACGGGAGGCGGTGGCGCTATCGGAATGGCTGATGGAGCAAACGCAAAACCAGATGGTTATAAGGCAACTTTGGTTACCGTTGAACTAGCAATTCTTCCTAATTTGGGATTAGCTTCATTTAAATCGGATGATTTAAAACCAGTAGCACAATTAAATGCTGATCCGTCTGCTATTACGGTCAGAGCAGATTCAAAATGGAAAACACTTGAAGAATTTCTTGATTACGCAAAAGCGAATCCAGAAAAAGTCCGTGTAGGGAATGCAGGAAGTGGTTCGATTTGGCATTTGGCTGCTGCAGCATTAGGTGACAAGACAGGTGTTAAATTTAGTCATATTCCATATGAGGGCGGTGCTCCAGCTGTAACTGCTTTATTAGGTGGTCATGTGGAAGCGGTTACAGTTAGTCCTGCAGAGGTTAGTGCTCAGGTTAAGGCAGGTAAATTACGCATGTTGGGGGTAATGGCAGACGAACGTCTTGAAGCATACAAAGATGTGCCAACCTTAAAAGAGAAAAATATCGATCTTTCGATTGGCACTTGGAGAGGGATCGCAGTACCAAAAGACACACCTCAAGATGTAGTTGATATTCTGAAGGAAGCTACAAAAAAAGCGGTTGAGGAGAAGTCGTTTAAAGATGTTCTAGAAAAAATGAATTTAGGCCTGAAATATCAAGATGATGCAGCCTTTTCCGAAGTCATTAAACAAGATTCTAGTCGTTTTAAAGAGTTAATTGAAAAGCTAAACCTAAAGCAATAAAAATGATTGGTTCCAAGGAGGTGGTAAGCTTCCTTGGAACTGAGTTATTAAAGAGGTGAAAGTTATGGCGAAGCGTGTAGACATATCGATTGCTGGAGCTCTTATATTACTTGCTGGATTAATCATTTATACAAGCAGAAGTTTTCCACATTCGCAGGGACCAGATGTAGGAGCTGGATTTTTTCCTGCAATTCTCTCCGGTATTTTAATTTTATTATCCCTTATTTTAATTTTTTCAGCGTTAAGCAAAGTCGGGCATGCTCCTGAGAAAACTGAATGGAAAAAAGCGGTTCTTGCGATGGTGTTTACATTCTTATACTTCTTATTTGTAACTTACATCGGATATGTAATAGCTACTCCACTATTTCTTGCAGGTATGATGTGGTATTACCAATATCGAAAAAAAATAAATCTTGTTTTTTGGTCTTTGTTTATTACAGGAATCATGTATTTTTGTTTTGACAGTTTATTGAGGGTTCCATTACCAATGGGGCTATTCTTCGAATAAGATTACAGGTTGGAGGTGGATTATTTGCTAGATTTAATTGGACAAGGGTTTTTGAGTATATTTTCTCAACCATCTATTCTATTAATTTCTATACTTGGGGTTGTAGTTGGAATTATTGTAGGGGCTTTACCAGGACTTACTGCCACAATGGGAGTGGCATTGTTATTACCAATGACTTTTGGGATGGATCCAGCTCCTGCTCTGCTATTGTTATCCGGTGTTTATTTTGGAGGTATCTATGGGGGATCAATAACGGCGATTCTACTACGAACCCCAGGTACACCAGCTGCTGCAGCAACGGCGATTGATGGATATGCATTAACACAAAAAGGAAAAGCCGGTAAAGCACTAACTGTTGCAACCGTTTCGTCATTTACCGGTGGAACAATCAGTGTGTTTATTCTAATGTTTCTTGCACCAATACTTGCTAATTTTGCTTTGAAATTTAGTGCGCCTGAATCTTTTGCGCTAGCTTTGTTTGGAATTAGTATTATTGCCAGCATATCTGGTGTATCTTTAGTTAAGGGACTAATTTCGGGCACAGCCGGTTTGCTTATTGCAACTGTTGGACTTGATCCAATACAAGGTTTTCCACGATTTACTGGAGGAATACCTGATATTATGAGTGGAATTCCTTTTATACCTATTATGATTGGATTATTCGCTGCAGCAGAGGCATTCAAATCGTTAGAAGAGATGAATATTAAAGAAAATGTTAAAGCCAAAATTGAAAACTTTGGGATTTCAAGACAAGATATTAAAAAAATCTTACCTACTATATTACGTTCAACCGGAATGGGAACATTTATTGGGATTATTCCTGGTGCTGGTGCAGATATTGCTTCGTTTGTTTCTTATAATGAGGCAAAACGTTTCAGCAAAACGAAAGATGAGTTTGGTAAAGGGAGTTTAGAGGGAGTTGCTGCATGTGAATCAGGTGCCAATGCTTGTACAGGGGGAGCCCTTGTACCTTTATTGACGCTTGGTATACCTGGTGATTCGGTAACAGCTGTTATGCTTGGGGCCCTTATGGTTCAAGGACTTCAACCAGGTCCTCTCCTATTTAAAGATAGTGCTGATCTTGTCTATACGTTATTTAGCGGTATGATTCTTTGCTATATCATTATGCTTATTATTGGATTGTTCGCAGCCCGATATTTTGCAAGGGTGACTGAGATTCCCAAGGCAATATTAACACCAGTTATTCTAATGTTATGTGTCGTTGGTTCTTATGCAATTAATAATAGTTTGTTTGATGTTATTATAATGTTAGTTGCAGGTGTTCTTGGATATTATATGCAGAAATTTGATTTCCCAGCTTCACCTATTGTATTGGCTATTATCTTGGGGCCAATGGCAGAAAGTCAATTTAGACGTGCATTGACACTTTCAAACGGGAGTTATGACATTTTCTACACTCGTCCTATCACACTTGTTTTGTTGTTACTATCAATCTTCACCTTGTTTACGCCAATTCTTAAGAAACTTTGGGAGACTAAAAAAGAGATTAAAAATGCTGATGTTAAGTTATAATACAAGCTTGTGTAAAGTATGAGGTAAGGATTAATTAAAGATACAGAGGTATATAAATGGTAGAAAAATTACTATTCGACAATCTAAATTTAAATGAAAGAGTTTACGTGCATTTACGAGAAAAAATTATTAATAATATTTTAAAACCTGGATCAAAGATAGAATATGAACAGCTTATGGTCGAACTCGGCATAAGCAGAACACCATTACGGGACGCTTTGAATCGACTGCAGCACGATAAGTTGATTGAAATTAAACCCCGCTCAGGTACGTATGTCGGTATACCAACACCTAAAGACATCCAAGAGGTTTATGATGTGCGAAAGTCTTTGGAGAGTCTTGCTATTGCAAATGCTACTAAAACAATCACTAAAGAGGAATGCCAAGCATTTTTGGATGAAGCTGATATCGCGGAATTAGAACTAAAAAAAGGAAATTTAGAACCCTTTTTTCTATCAGATCGAGTTTTTCATCAGAAGGTAATTTGCCGTTCTGATAACAGTCGTTTAATTGCAATTATGAAGTCTTTAGAAGTTCAGGTGCGATGGTTCGGTATAATAATGACTATAAATCATGAGCGGCCTTATCGAGCAATTTCTATGCATCGTGAAATTATCAAAGCAATGTATGATCGCCGAGTCAATGATGCCAAGAGTTTAATGGAACAGCATATCGATGAAGTGAGAGAAGATATTTTATCCGACTTTCTCTGAGGTGAAGGAAGGTGTATTAATGGTTCTGATGAAGGCTGCTGTTTATGAATCGCAAAAAAAAATTTCTATGCACCATGTACCGATGCCGAGTATTAATCCGGGTTGGTCTCTAATAAAAGTACATTTTTGTGGTATTTGTGGTACTGATATGAATATCTATGCTGGCAGTCATCCAAGGGCAAAAAGGTGGTTAATTGTTGGTCATGAATTTTCGGGAGAAGTGGTCGTGCATCCGACACTTCTTCCGGGCACATTCGTTACAGCAATGCCTTTATTAAACTGTGGGGGCTGCGATCCCTGTAAACAAGGATATTCACATGTTTGTGAATCATTAGGTCTCCTAGGGATAGATGAAGCAGGTGGAATGGCTGAGTATGTAATGGTTCCAGCTGATGATGTTTATCCCCTGCCAAAGGGGATGTCCTTAAGAAGAGGAGCTTTGGTTGAACCACTTGCTGTTGCTGTTCATTCTGTCAGAGAGTCATGCTTTAAATCAGGAGATACTGTTACTGTGTTTGGTGCGGGGCCAATTGGTCTATGTGTTGCAATAGTGTTAAAGCTTTTTGGTTCAAATGATATTTCTATTGTGGAAGTCAACCCCTTCCGAAAAAAATTGGCAGAAGAATTAGGTTTTAAAGTAACTGAAAATTCAAACTTTTTATCTTCTAAGGATATAGTTTTTGACTGTGCTGCTCATCCTAAAGTAGCTGAACAGCTTGTAAAGGCTACTAAAATTAAGGGACAAATTGTATTGGTTGGAACATATAAATATCCAGCCGCACTGGATTTGCAAAATCTAACTTTTAAGGAGTTGTCGATTAAAGGCACTCGAGTGTATACAAAGAAAGATTATGACATAGCCATTTCACTTCTCGAGCAGGATTTTAATTTTGATAAGATCATCACACAAGAATTTGAGTTGGATAAAGTAGAGCAAGCATTTGAGATGCTTGCTGCAAATGGAGACTGCATGAAAATACTTATTTCACTTTAGATACGAATGAAATAGAAAGAAGTGGTCAGAGATGGGCAAATTAGAGATTACTAGATTAATACATAATCATAAGCTTATCGCTATCATGCGTGGAATTGAAGAAAAGGATTTAATAGGAACGGTTCAAGCCATGATTGATGGTGGGATAAGACTGTTGGAGATTACTTTTGATCATATACAAGATAATTGTATTGAAGATACATCAAACAAGATTAAGAAAATTGTGGAATATTTCGGTGACCAAGTATATGTCGGTGCTGGTACAGTTTTAACAGAAAGAGAAGTGGAGGCAGCTGTAGAGGCTGGTGCACAATTTATCATTTCACCAAATGTAGATGATATTGTTATCAAAAAAACAATTGCATTAAATGCAGTTTCAATACCAGGAGCCTTAACTCCAACCGAAGCTGTTTTGGCTTATAGCTTAGGTGCTGACTTTGTAAAATTATTCCCTGCTGGTGAACTTAGTAAAAGTTATATTACTGCTCTAATGAAGCCACTTGAACATATCCCATTCCTAGCCGTAGGGGGAATAACTCCTGAAAATGTTAAAGAGTATTTGGATTTAGGTGTCCGTGGGGTAGGGGTAAGTGGGAGCTTAGTAAATAAGGAAGCTATCAAAGATAGAAACTATGAACATATAAAAAGTGTAGCTGAACAATTTACCTTAAATATTAAACTTAATTCGGAGGGATAAAAGATGAAAAATATAGTTAAACCTAGACCAGATGTTGATGAGAAATTAATTGCGCCATTCCGTGAAATGTATAACGTATTATCATTATCATGTGTGGTTGGGGATGCAATGGAGCGTAGTAACGTAATGCGTCATGATATGAAACCAAAAGGTGCAGACAAAAAAATAATCGGTCCAGCTATTACGGTGAAATTGACTGCAGGAGATATTGTTGATTGCTTAGGTGTATTTGAAATTGCAAAACCAGGTGATGTGATAGTTATTGATGCGTTCGGTGAAACTGAAACTTCCATCTGGGGGGGATTAATGTCGGGAATTGCTAGAAATGCAGGAATAGTTGGAGCCGTTATAGATGGCAGTTGCCGAGATAATGATGAAGCAAGATTGCTTGATTTTCCAGTCACTGCTAAAGTCTGTGGTCCTCGTGCAGCGCATACCGCTTATTCCGGAAGAAAAGAACCTATCGAAATTAACGTACCAATTACTTGTGGAGGGGTAATTGTAAACCCTGGAGATTTAATTGTAGCGGACGAAATTGGTGTTGCTGTGGTTCCGTACGAAGATTTAGAAAAAGTTTATGCAATTGCTCGTGAACAAGCTGATAAAGAAATTGCTACACGTGAGGAAATATTACGAGGTGCGACTGTTGAGGAGTTATTAAATAAGTTCGGCCGTATCTAATAGAGGTGTATTTAAATGTATACTATAACGATTGATACAGGAACCACAAATACGAGAATAACTTTATGGAAAAATGATATAGCCCACTATAAAACTTCAAAAGAAGTAGGCGTTCGTGATACAGCTGTGGATGGAAACAATTCCCGCCTTAAAGCAAGCATAAAAGAAGGTATTGATGAAGTTTTATCAGCAAACATGCTTAGGTTAGGAGATGTGACTAAAATACTAGCATCAGGCATGATTACATCAAATGTAGGTGTTTTTGAAGTCCCACACCTAACCGCACCTGTTGGTATGCAAGAGGTTGCAGACGGTATGATAAGTCAATATCTTCCCGACATTGTGGAAAAAGAAATTTGGTTTGTCCCAGGAGTAAAGAATAATGTTTCGGAAATAACCATGGAAAATTGTGAAGCTATGGATATGATGCGGGGGGAAGAAGTCGAGACAATAGCATTAATCAGACGTTTAAATCTTTCAGGACCTTCTGTCATTGTATTACCTGGATCCCATTCAAAATATGTTGCCATTGATGAGAACAATAAAATAACTGGGTGTTTAACATCTCTTGCAGGCGAGATTCTCTCTGTAATTACAAATCACACTATTATTGCCAATGCCCTGGAGAAATCTTTTGCAGACGAGCTTGAGAAAGATATGATTATTCAGGGGTATAAAAATAGTCAACAATATGGTCTAAGCAGGCTTACTTTTACCGTCAGAATTATGGATCAATTTACTGATTTAACTGTAAATCAAAAGGCAAACTTCTTATTAGGAGTAGTGTTATCAGACGAATTAAAAGCAGTTAAGAATAGTAAGGCTCTTGCGTTTAATAAAAATTCTAATGTGGTTATTGCTGGCAAAGATATATTAAAACAAGCATATGAAGTCATTTTTAATGAAGATAAGTATTTTTCCCAAGTAACCTCCGTTGATAGCAAAGATTTAGAAGACTTAGCAGGCTATGGTTCTATTTGTTTGTCAGAAATGCGAGGATTTTCATAATGTAGTATAAACGCACTTTTCATTTTTATGAGGGTGTGTTTTTTTACGGTGGAGTTTGCGGTGTGGGAAACAACGCTGTGATATTATATTAATTAATATCCTCAAACAAAAAAGGTGTGTTTATATGCTTAAAGAAGTTTGTGTTGAGAATTTCACATGGGTTCCTATGGCAATTGCGCGAGGGGGGAATCGCATTGAACTTTGTGACAACCTAGCTGTAGGGGGCACAACGGTTAGTCATGGGGTAGCTGCAAAAACCATTACATATTGTCACCTCCACCATACGAAGGTCATGACCTTGGTAAGGCCAAGAGGTGGAAACTTTATACATACTAAAGAAGAAATTAGGATTATGCAAAATGATATTGTCCATTTCAAACAGTTAGGAACAGACGGAGTGGTCTTTGGTTGTTTAAATGAGTCAGGCTGGATTGATGAAGAGTCCATTTTACATTTGCTAGATTCTGCGAAAGGGCTTGATATTACCTTTCATATGGCATTCGATCATATAAAACCCGAATATCAATTTGAAGCTATTGATTGGCTTGCGAAACATGGAGTGAAACGGATTTTAACTCACGGAGGGCCAGAATCTAGTTCAATCGAAGACAACCTGAACCGGTTGAAAGAATTAGTGGACTATGCGAAAGACAAAATAATTATTATGCCCGGTGGTGGAATTACAGACAAGAACCTACATTTTATTACTAGTAAGCTTAAAATAAGTGAAGTACATGGGACAAAAATAGTGGGGCAGCTAGATTTGTGATAAACACGAAAATTGAGTCCCGTCTGATTAGAAGCCCTCTTTGGCATGCGTTCGAGACTTACTCGAATTCATGCCTTATAAAAATTGATTTCTCCTCTACTTATTTAACCCTCTATATTTTGCCGTGGTTAATTCCTGAATATATTCTTCAAGCTCGGGCATTGCCGCTTCTTTAGCTAATTGGATTGATAATTCTATATCATATGGAACACGAACAAGATGTATCGAAAACACTCCATTTTCAGTTTGGTTATATTCTCCCTCAAGTATGGAATAGGAAGCTTGAGTGAGATCAAGCGGATTACCAACGCTGCCGACATTACATAAAGTTTTACCTTTTATATTTTGCTGATAAGCATTATGAATATCTCCATAACAAACGACATCCGGCTCCCTTTCTCCTGCTATATTTTCTGTGTATGCAGTGTTTTCGAACATACTTAAGCGTCGTTCGAGTAAGTCCCATGGCTGTATTCTTTCATACACACTTCTGGGTGAAGCATGAAACATTCTGACTAGTTTTCCACTCATCATAAACTCGACAGAAAAGGGGAGGTCTTTTAAATAATCCATTTGGTTTTTTGGTAATTGGTTTTGATGCCACTTAATTGTGTCCGATTCTTGGGGTTTAGGAAAAAAATCATCCCAATTTCCTCTAATCACACGATCACAATGCTTTTGAATTAGTTGTATTGCCATATTAGATTGTGGGCCTTTGCCTACTAAATCACCTAGGCAAATAATTCTCTTAATGTTTCTAGAACCTATATCAATTAGCACAGATTCTAGTGCAGGGATATTTCCATGAATGTCTGAAATGACAGCGATTTTTTCCATATTTACTAAACTCCTAACGAATGGTCTGTAAAATAATTCTCGATTTGTCTTCTCATATCCTCTTTATTCTCGCGGAATTGTCTGTGCCGATGGCCGTTACTTCCTGAAGGATGAGGGAATCCTCTCAAAATAGGTTTTTCTTTATAAAAATAAGTAAGAACTTTACTAACATTCACACCTAGAGGGATAATCAATGGATTTTCAATTTTTGAGATTTCTTTGATAAAATAATTGTTTACATATGCCAATAGCATGTCAGTTTTTAAAATATTGGGCCTTGAACCGTTAAAATTTTGATGATTGTAAAATACCGCATGCGGAAGAATGGAGGTAGTGTAAACAAGATGACTTGATTCCCCAAAAAGATGGCTTGAAGACGAAATTCCTAGATACCTTGGCAATTCAAGTTCATCAAGCATGGAAATAAGGTTGTTTCTCATTGATCCCTCAAAGCTGGCACTTTTTTTGACCTGATGAAGTAGTTCCTCGTCACCTAAATGTCTATTTTCAATAACAGTTATATACGCTTTTTTCATTTGATGGAGACCAGGTGTAATGCCTGCTAGAACCACCTTTGCGTGCTCATTTATGTAATCAAAAGGGGTGTAATAGACCTCTAATTTTTTCTGTACATCCCTTTCTAATAAGAAAGTTGAATTTAATAGGTCATGATCGGATAACGGCAATTGAAGAGAAAATATTTTCTCTTTATATAAATGAAATTTTGCTCCCGTCACAATTCCCATAGATTTTTCCTCCCATGTCTTAAAAAGTAATGCCAATGACCTTATTGTAATATTCCCAACCTGCCTATTAAATAAAAGAAACACGGGTAAATATATAAAATAGAAGAAATGAATCCTATAGAAACAGAAGAAAAGTAATAGAGAATGGAGGTAAATCAATTGGAGGATTTTTCAAATAACTTTATTCCGTTACCTGATTCATTTTTTGAACAGCCTACTCTTGAATTGGCAAAGGCATTGCTAGGGTGCATTCTTGTAAAAGAAACGAATGAGGGTATTACGGCTGGATACATTGTGGAAACAGAAGCTTACATCGGTCCTGATGACAGGGCGGCACACAGTTATAACAACAAACGGACTGCAAGAACAGAGGTCATGTTTCAACGTTCCGGACTTGCCTATACTTATTTAATGCATACACATTGCCTCATTAATGTTGTCAGCGGAGGTGAAGAAAAACCTGAAGCCGTTTTGGTTCGGGCACTGGAGCCTCTGTACGGAATTGAGATTATGAAAATCCGAAGAGGACTTGACGATCTGAACAGTCTGACAAACGGCCCTGGAAAACTGACAAAATCAATGGGTATTTCAATGGAGGACTATGGGCACCGTCTAACGATTACCCCGTTATATATTGCCAAAGGCTACAGTCCAGAAAGCATTTCGGCTGGAAAAAGGATTGGAATTGACAACTCTGGTGAAGCCCGGGACTATCCATGGCGTTTTTGGGTTACTAATAATAAATATGTTTCAAGACATCAAAAGTCTGAATATGAATTTTTCCGAAACACCTCTTCTTGAGATAGGTAATTCTCCTTAGGAAACTACCACGATTCACTTCCTCACCTTAAGCACCCTCGTACCTTATTCCTATTTTGACAACAAGCAGGTTTATTTGACCAATACCTGGGTATTCCTCCTAATGTAATAAGTTTGTTTTTATAAAAAATAAAACACATCTAGGAGGCTTGAACGAATGAAAAATAGGTTTAGTAGTTTGTTATTAGCAGGAATCTTCATTTTATCATCGATTCTATCAGGTTGTGCTAGTAAAACAGATACAGCCGAGGCAAAAGAGAAGGTGGTAGTAAACTTTTGGACCTTCTGGGGCTCAGAAACAAGAAGACCGGTTATTGAAAAAATCGTCAATGATTTTAATCAATCCCAAGATCGAATTATTGTAAAACATACATTTATCCCATGGGGAGATATTTGGACCAAAAATCTTGCCGCAGTAGCAGCAGGAAACCCTGCAGATGTGGTCATCAATGATATAAACAGTGTGGCACAGCGCGCAGAAAACAATCAAGCAGAAGATTTATCTCAGTACATAAAAGATGATACCTTCAAAAAACAATTTTACCCGAATTTATGGAACACCGTTTTATATAAAGGGAAGCCATACGCTGTTCCGTTCACCACGGATACTAGATTGCTTTTCTATAATAAGGATGCTTTCAAAGAGGCTGGATTAGATCCAAATAAACCTCCCCAAACGTGGAAAGAGCTAGAGGAATATGCCCAGCAGCTGGATAAAAAGCAAGATGGTCAATTCACTAGAATTGGATTTTATCCTTTGTTTGGCGGCTTTGGGGCACCAAGTTGGCTGAAAAATGCGGATAACGGAAATGGCTACATTGAAAATGGTAAGTTAAAAATTAATACCCCTAATAAGGTAAAGGCACTACAATGGCTGGCAGATTGGCAAAAGAAGTACGGCGATAAAACAATCCAAAATTACCAGGCCGAATTTAGTAATGGACAAGCCAATCCGTTTATCGCAGGAAAGGTTGCAATGTTTACGGATGTAGCAACATTCTTTACCCAGATCCGTGACTCAGGTACGAAGATGAATTTTGGTGTAGCTCCAATCCCATCTTTTGATAAGGAGAGTAAGCATTGGAGTGATGGAGGTGGATTTGTGGCGGAAGTTCCTAAAGGTGCCAAGCATCCGAAAGAAGCGATGGAATTTATTAAGTACTTGACAGGTGAAAAAGCACAAAAATATTGGGCTGAAAAGAATTATGATAACGTTGCTAATATCAAGGGAGCAGAAGGTGCATTGAAGGGGTTAACGGGTGATTCCAAAATCGTCTATCAAGAGGCAGTGAACGCTTTACCATACACAACGATGTCACCGGTTCCCACACATTATCCAGACTATCAAAACCGAATCAATCCTTTAGTGGAGTCTGCAACTCAAGGCAAACGTTCTCCTTTGGAAGCTTTAGAAAAGGCGGCAAAAGATGTGGGGAAAATGAAGAAATAATAGGTGAGAAGAGAAGCCATCGTGCTTCTCTTCCGCTTATAAGAGAGGAAGGATAAAGCAATAATGAAGCAAATCGATACCACATTACCAAAAATCCAATTTACCGAAAAGGCTTCCAAAGCGGCAATTCTCCCAACTGCTTCCCAATCAAAGTGGAAAAGGAACATTACGGGATATGTATTTATTTTTCCATGGCTGGTTGGCTTTGTCGGTTTAACAGCAGGGCCCTTGTTATTTGCTCTATATGCCAGCTTTACAGATTATAATATTACCTCCAAAATGAATTTTATCGGTCTGGATAATTACAAGAGGATGTTCACCTTAGATGATATGTTTTGGACTTCTCTGTGGAATACGGTCTATTATGTTATTTTTTCTGTTCCTTTAACTACAGCAGGGGCGATTTTTGCAGCAGTTTTAATGAATCAAAAAATTAAAGGAATAAAAGTTTTTCGGACCATTTTTTATCTTCCGGCTATACTATCGGGTGTAGCGGTCTACTTTTTATGGATGCAGCTGTTAAGCCCTTCAACGGGATTAGTTAACCAATTCTTACATATGTTTGGAATCGATGGACCTAACTGGCTTTTTGATCCAAAATGGACAAAACCCGCACTAATTTTAATGAAAATGTGGAGTGTGGGCGGCGGGATGTTATTATATCTTGGCAGAATGCAGGGGATCTCACCCTCCTTGTATGAATCTGCTGAATTAGAAGGGGCCAACAGTTTCCAAAAGTTTTTTCATATCACCCTTCCGTTAATAACGCCCATTATATTCTTTGATGTGATTACCAGTACGATTGGATCCTTTCAAATTTTCCAGGAAGCTTATGTGATGACCCAAAATGGCACGGGCGGTCCGGCCAATTCTATGCTCTTCTATAATCTTCACATGTGGAACAATGCGTTTAAGTCCTTTGATATGGGATATGCATCCGCCATGGCTTGGTTCCTATTTATCATCATCATGGTATTAACCGTACTGAATTTAAAAGCAGGAAAGAAGTGGGTTTACTATGAGGGGGGAGATGGGAAATGAGAGATTCAAGAGAATTAAAAATTTATCGTAAGAAGGAATGGAACAGTAAGAATTTGGTTGTATTCCTTATTCTACTATTAGGGAGCTTCGTACTATTGACACCACTTTGGTGGATGATTTCCACTTCCTTAAAATCAACACAGGAGATTTTGCAGTTTCCACCGTCTTTTTTCCCGAAGCAATTCCATTTTTCCAATTATATAGAGGCGTGGAAGACGGGAGATTTTACAAGATGGAGTATGAACACCTTACTAATTGCCGTTGCCAGCACGGTAGGGAACGTTTTAATCAACTCTTTTGTTGCTTACGGGTTTGCAAAGGTTAGTTTTAAAGGAAGGAACGCGCTTTTTGTTCTTGTTCTTTCGACCATGATTATACCTGGATTTGTGACCTTGATCCCACAATACATACTATTTTCAAAATTAGGATGGGTCAATACGTATCTACCGTTAATTGTACCTGCTTTTTTAGGAAGTGCTTTTAATATTTTTTTGATACGACAATTTATGATGACAGTACCGAATGAAATCATCGAAGCGGCATTCATGGATGGTGCAAGCCATTTCCGCATTTGGTGGTCCATTGTAATGCCGCTTGTTAAGCCAGCGTTACTAACAGTTGGGATTTTTTCTTTTACAGGAGCATGGAATGACCTTTTAACACCGTTATTGTATCTTAGCGATGAAAAGCTTTATACCCTGCAACTGGGTCTTCAAACTTTTAAAGGCAGTATTCAGACTCAATGGAATTATTTGATGGCCATGTCAGTCATGGTTCTGATTCCTATTATTCTTATTTTCTTTCTGTTCCAGAGCTACTTTATCAAAGGGGCTAATTTATCTGCCGGGATGAAGGAGTAAATCTTGGTAAATGCACTTCTTTAAAAACAATGTAATAAACGCTAAAACCACCAAAAAATAGAATTTGGTGGTTTTATTATTTGTAAAAGAGGATTAATAAAATGATAAACTTATGTCATAATAGATATTTAATTAGAGTAAGAAAGGTAATTTGGGAGGAAGAAAAATTGACTGGTACTACAGCAAAAGAAATGCTAGTTGAAATAGATAAATTAGATGAAAAAGGCTCTGGTCAAGCGGTTCAATGGCTTGAAAATGAGATGGGAAATAAACGAAAGTTAAAGCTTACTATTCCGCAAACACTTCCAGGAGAAAAGGTGCGTGTCATAGTTGACCAGCCGGATCGAAGACGAAGAAAAGCAATGCCGGAAGAAATCCTTGAGGCGAATCCAGAAAGAACAACTGCGCCATGTCCGCATTTTGAAAGATGTGGGGGATGCGTATGGCAGCATTGGGATTATAGCGGCCAACTAATGCAAAAGACGCTACATGTAAAACAGGCAATTGAAGCTCAAGGCTTTAATCCGGACCTCGTTCAAGACACGATGGGTATGGACGAACCTTGGCAATATCGAAATAAAATGGAATTTACGTTTGCTCCTGATGGGTCACTTGGGCTGCATGAGCAAGGAAACTTCCGAAAAATCATTTCACTCGAATCATGTTTGATTGCGGGTAAGGAAATGGTTGAAGCTGCGATGGAAGTAGCCGCATGGGTTAGGGACCACCAATTAACAGGATATAACAAAGATTTACATGAAGGATTGCTGCGTCATTTAATGGTGAGACAATCTTTTGCTACTGGTGAAATCATGCTCGCTCTTTTTGCAACAGAGGGACCGGAAGTTCATTTAGAGCAGGCGGCTGCTGATTTAGTGAAAAGGATCGGACAGAAGTTTCCACAAGTTAAAAGCTTGTTATTGCTTGAAAATACAGACTGGGCTGACCGTACACAATCAGAAAAAACTCATGTTTTAGCTGGACGAGATTTTATTTACGATGAAATGGATGGCTATCGTTTCCGTCTATGGTTTGATACGTTCTTCCAAACAAATCCAACCCAAGCGCAAAAATTGGTGGACTTAGCCATCGAAATGGGCGAACCAAAGAAAACGGAAAAAATGATTGATCTTTTCTGTGGTGTGGGTACGTTTTCTCTTCCTTTTGCCAGTAGAGTAGAAAAACTGGCAGGGATTGAAATTGTGGAGAGCTCCATCGAATCCGCAAAACGCAACGCATTGGATAACGGATTAACGAATACCTACTTTTTAGCCAAGGACGCGAGAAATGGTATTGATGAAGTACTGGAGAGCTTTGGTCATCCAGAATTATTAGTGGTAGATCCTCCGCGCTCAGGTGCTGGTGGTAAAGTGATGAGGAAGATTGGACGAGCGAAACCAGAACGAATTGTGTATATCTCTTGTAATCCTGACACGTTTGCTACTGATATCAAGGAACTGGAGCCTTTCGGATACGAATTAAAGATTGTTCAGCCGGTTGATTTATTCCCGCATACTGTGCACGTTGAGTGCTGTTCACTACTAATTAGAAAAGATTAATAGTAATAAAGGCATCCATAATGGGTGCCTTTGTTTTTTAGTAGCAATCCCTTATTGTCTAGTTTCCTTACGTATAACAGGTGCGACTTCTGTTGCCAATCGTTCAATGTTTTCGGCGACTTTTTTAAAGGGCATCCCGCCGATATCCATTTGCGCAATGAAACGTTGGTGACCAAATAGCTCGTACTGGGTCAATACTTTTTCAATGATCTGTTGAGAACTTCCAACAAAAAGGGCTGTTTCTTTGCCAGCCATCTGGTTAAAGTCTTCTTTTGAAAAAGTCTTTTTGACACCCTGTTGCCGATTAAGGTGAGCCCAATAAGTAGAATGATACGGATAAAATTCTTTAATTGCCTGCTGGCTCGTTTTTGAAATATAAGCGTGTCCCGTAACACCCACTTTCATGTTTTCAATTGGGTGACCAGCTTGATCAGAACTTATTCGGTATAAGTCAACAAGCGGCTTATATTCGCTTGGATTCCCACCTAGCATGACTATTGCTAATCCAATACCAAATCTACCTGCTCGTTCTGCACTTTCAAGGGAGCTTCCGACACCTGCCCATATTGGGATTTTTTGTTGAACAGGACGTGGTGAAATTTCTGCATCCTTTAATGATGAGCGGTAGCGACCATTCCAGGTAACTTTTTCGTTCGCGTTTAAGTGTAATAAAAGCTTCAAGTGTTCTTCAAATAATTCGTCATAATTCTTTGGATCATATCCGAATAGTGGGAAGGAATCTAAAAAAGCCCCGCGGCTAGCAATAATTTCAGCACGTCCATCTGAAAGTAAATCAAGAGTTGCAAAATCTTCAAATAATCGTACAGGGTCGATGGTGTTTAACACGGTAGTAGCACTTGTTAACTTAATTTGTTTAGTGACTTGGGAAATCGCTGATAAGACGACAGCGGGTGTGGACACTGCATAATCCAAACGGTGATGTTCTCCCACACCAAATAGATCAAGTCCAGCATCATCCGCCATTTTTGCAGCTTTAATAATTTCATCTATTCGTTGCTTAAAACTAATCGTTCTGCCTGTTTGTGGATTTGGGTTTAAATCTGCTAATGTGTAGATTCCAATTTCCATCCCCTTTTTACTCCTCCACGATGATGTAAAATCGCTTTTGTTTAATTCTATTCAATTTTTTAAAAAAGGAATTTATTATTTGTTGAAAAATCAAAAATGGATGTAAATAGAAAAAGCCATTTGTGAAAATTAATTTCCACAAATGGCTTTTTTTGATCAGTAATTCTTTATGAATTTGTTGTAGCTGCTGGTGAGGTAAACTCCGCAGCACTCTTTAGATCTTTATCTGAAATTTTTATGTTTGCCTTTTTAAATTCAGCTTTTAGTACTTTCATTATCATATCTTGAGTAACCTTTGAGTCTTTTACTTGATCTGTCATGGTATCTTTCATCTTATCAAAAGATTGTTTTTCTTTTATTCCTGTCACTTGAATGATGTGATAGCCAAATTGTGTTTTGACCGGAGCACTAATTTCGTTTTGTTTTAAGGCAAATGCTGCTTTTTCAAAATCAGGGTCCATCACGCCAGAGCCGAACCATCCGAGATCTCCGCCTTTTGTAGCACTCGCAGTATCCTTGGAAGATTGTTTTGCCAAATCTTCAAACTTCTCGCCTTTTTTAAGTTTAGCTTCAATATCATTTGCTGTTTTTTCATCTTCTACTAAAATATGACGTGCTTGAATATCTGGCTTATAGGCAGCGTAGGCATCTTGCAACTCTTTATCCGTCACCTTAACCGTTTTATGCACCGCTTTTTTCTCTAGCAGATTTAGTTTTACACTTTTTCGGAAATCATCCTCAGTTTTATAGCCATATTGCTGTAGGGTTGGGAGAAATTGATCACCAAGCTGTTCTTTAGATTTTTTTACTTCTGCATCGATATCTGATTTAGAAACGCTATACTCCTTTGAAAGGACTTTTTCCACAAGTAATTGTTGAAGAGTTTGTGTCCCATACTTGCTTTTCATTGCTTGATATAATTCATCCTGTGAAATGTTCCCCGCATCAGACTTCACTACAGTACTATTACTACTAGTGCATGCTGATAACCCCAATGCGCTTATGATCAATCCTGTAAGAATCAATTTTTTCATATTTACACTCCTAATTTATTAATCCATCTGAAGGTCAAACCCATCATACTTAATGAATATGAATAAATCGTGAACAAGCTATGAACACTCCCTTAACAATATAAAGCCAATCTAAATATCAAGAGAGCACTAAAGTAAATGAAACTATTTAATAAATATTTAATAATTCCTTAATAGTATGTTTAGGGTGGATGTTTATTCTTGAGAGGAAGAATAGTGCTTTTTGTTATTTATTCTAACCGCTTGGTTACTCTAAGCTTACACAAGCAATTTAAATAGAAAGCAGTGAGGTGAAAATGTCGATTCGTTTTAGACTTGTTTTATCCTATCTTGCTATGATACTTGTTCCAATATTCTTTGTTGTTGTTTCCGCCCTATTAGTAGCTCTCCTTTTTAGAGGGGATATTAAGGAGCTAAAAAACATCTATTTACCTCCTGAACATCAACATGATATCTCAAAAAACGATCAATTATATATTGATTTACATCGGAACGTTTTGAAGAACCCTGGACGATTTTCTGATAAGAAATTTTTAAAGCAGTTTGACAGCCAATTCATTAAAGAAGGTGGAACGGGTATCATCCTTAGAAAGGGAATAGATGTTATTTATCAATCGGATTCACTTAAACATTTAAATAAAGATGATCTTCCTATTTTTGGGGTGTTTGGTGATGTGGACCCTGTTGAAGAAATTGACCATCAAGTAGTTTCAATTAAAAAAATTGATTTTATTTATCCTGATAATACTGAGGGGTCATTATTTTTAGTGACTGATGCAAGTAGCTTTTCTAAATTTGTACGCTCATTTTTCCCTGCTTTATTTATTGGGTTAATCATAATCTTAATTATTACAAATGGACTGCTTACTTATTATGTTTCAAGAAGCATTCTAGTGCCGATTAGACAATTGCAAAAAGCCGCAAAAGAAATGAAGGAAGGAAACCTTAATGATCCCATAACGCCATTGTCTAAAGATGAGTTAGGTCAGTTGGCCCAAGGTTTTGATGAGATGAGAACCAAGTTAAAGGAATCGATTGAAAAGCAAGTAGCTTACGAAGAAAACAGGAGAGAATTAATAGCAAATATTTCACATGATCTTAAAACACCAATTACAACGATAAAAGGATATGTGGAAGGGATTCGCGATGGCGTCGCTAATAGCCCTGAAAAGATAGATCGTTACCTTCAGACGATTTATTCGAAATCAATCGATTTGGATCATATGATTGACGAACTTTTTTTATATTCAAAGTTAGACTTACAACGCCTTCCTTTTCATTTCGAAAAAATCAATTTTGATCATTTTCTACAGGATTTTGTAGAAGAGCTCCGATTTGAAGTGGAGGAACTGAGTGTATATGTGGACTTAAAAATAGAGGGAAATAGTGATTATTTAATACTGGGAGATCGTGAACACTTAAAGCGTGTCATTACCAATATTGTTGACAATTCTTTGAAATATAACGATAAGGAAGCCAGAAAGCTATCCTTTCACCTTTCAACGAAAGACACAAAGATCCAATTTGAAATCGAAGACAACGGACCAGGAATAGCGGAAGGAAATCTACCGGTTATCTTTAATCGATTCTACCGAGAGGATAAAGCAAGGGGGACAGAAAAAGGTGGGAGTGGTCTTGGTTTATCCATTGCAAAACGTATTATTGAAGAACACCATGGACGCATTTGGGCTGAAAGTAAGAAAGGACAGGGAACAACGATTCTATTTACATTAGATAAAGCAGGTGTTGAAAGTGAAAAGGATCTTAATAGTAGAAGATGATAAGAGCATTGCAGAACTGGAGAGGGATTATTTAGAAATAGACGGTTTTTTTGTTGAAATTGCACTGACAGGTCAGGATGGATTAAACAAAGCATTAAAAGAAGAGTTTGATTTAGTATTACTTGACCTTATGCTTCCTGGTGTGGATGGCTTTCAAATTTGTAAGACAATCCGGACTGAGAAGGACATTCCAGTTCTTATGGTTTCTGCGAAAAAACAGAATGTTGATAAAATTCGTGGATTGGGATTAGGTGCGGATGATTATATTGTTAAACCATTTAGTCCATCTGAACTGGTTGCAAGAGTAAAGGCTCATCTTTCTCGTTATGAACGGCTCAAAGGTAAGGATGTTCAAAATGAAATTATAATTCTTGGTTTAAGAATCGATCAGGCTTCAAGGAGAGTATTTGTTAACAACCATGAAGTAATTTTTACGACTAAAGAGTTTGATGTACTAACTTTTTTGGCGCTTCATCCGAACCAAGTATTTAATAAAGAGCAACTATTTGAACGCTTATGGGGATTTGATTCACTAGGGGATATTTCCACCGTGACTGTCCACATTCGTAAAATTCGTGAAAAAATTGAAACAGACCCGTCTAATCCTCAATTCATTGAAACAGTTTGGGGAGCGGGGTATAGATTTAAAAGATAATTTTTAGGAGGTTCATCATGTTATCACAATTAGATTATTCTATTTTTCAATCGATTAATCATCTGGCTGTTAACGATAAGTTTTTGAATCCGTTAATGGAATTCTTGGCTGAAAGGGCAGAGTATTTGTTTTTTGCAGGTATTTTATTTTACTGGTTTTTTCAAAAGTCCAAAAATCGAAGAATGATAGTTGAGGCCAGTTTCGCAGCTTGTATCGCCTTAGGACTTAACATGCTAATTGGAATGTTTTTTTATCGCGACCGCCCGTTTGTTGCACATCATGTCAATTGGCTCATCCCTCATGTCAAGAATGCATCTTTTCCAAGTGATCATGCGACTGCCGCATTTGTTATAGCGACAGGGATTTGGATTTGGAGGAAACGCGACGGATGGGTTTGGTTGATTTTAGCTGCTGGTATTGCTCTTTCACGTGTCTGGACCGGGGTCCATTATCCATTAGATGTTATTGCCGGCATGATTATTGGGACAAGTTGTGCCTTAACAATAAATTACCTTGCAAAAAGATGGGTAAAGTTTAACAAGCTTATGATGTTTCTAATTAGAATCTATCATAACTTTGAAAGTTTAATTGTAAATAGGTTGAATCTCGTAAAAAAGAGTTAAGAATCTATCTATTCATTTGAAACTATATAAATTAGGTTAGTTATTAACTAATTATAGGGAGTATGATCAGGTATGAACTACACAGACAAGGATAAAATTCTGATACTGTCAGCCACATATGGTGATGGGCATAAGCAGGTAGCTAATGCGATTAGTGAGGCGGTAGATTTTAGTCTTCCAAATGTTGAACCGATTATTTTAGATATTATGCAGTGGCTGCATCCATATCTTTATCCTGTAAGCAATTATTGTTATAAAAAAGTGATTAATAAGTTTCCTCAACTGTATAGCTTTCTTTATCGGAAGACGCATGCAAGAAGTACTTTCTCTGCCAAACTAAATGCTCTATTTTCAAGAGGGATGAGCTCGTTGCTTGAAATCTTACAAACAATGAATCCTAAAGTTGTGGTTAGCACTTATCCGCTTGCTGCGGGAATTATGTCGAAATTAAAAGAACAAGGCTTTATTGATGTTCCAGTTGTAACCATTATTACAGACTATACAGACCATTCCTATTGGCTGCATCCTTACACGGACCAATATGTCGTCGGTTCCAATCAGGTAAAGGAAAAGTTAATTTCCTTAGGTATTGATCCGCATAAAATTAAATGTACGGGTATTCCTATTCGTCAAAAGTTTATTCAAACAGAGCCACGTGATGTCCTTGCAGAAAAATATGGACTAATTCCTAACCAATTCACTGTACTTGTGATGGGTGGTGGGGAAGGATTTATCGGAAAAGGAATTTCAACCTTTCGTGCTTTTGAGAAGCTTGCTTCCCCCATCCAATTGATCATTATTTGTGGACGAAATCGGAAATTACAAAAGCAATTGGAGGCAGTAGTAAGGAATTCCAAACATAAGGTGCTCATTTTGGGTTTTAGTGAAGATATTAATGAGTTAATGGCGGTTTCGGATCTTATGGTATCAAAGTCTGGCGGAGTTACAACTACGGAAGCAATGGCGATGGAACTGCCTTTATTAATTTATAGACCGCTTCCCGGTCAGGAAGAAGACAATGCAAAATTCTTAGTAAAATCAGGAATGGCCATTTTAGCAAAAAATGAAGAGGACATAATTAGTAACATCCAAAATATGTTATCTAACTCAATACCGTTACTCTTAATGAAATTCAAGGCAAGGATCAATCAAACTAAAACATCTTCTTTTGATGCTCTTGATGTTATTTTAAGAGAAGCGAATAGTAGAGTTACACAAAAGAGTGTTAGTGTCTAAGACAAATTGAAGTAGGCAGATGAAAGATATGATTAAGATTACTCTACTGGTATTATCTATACTCGTACTCTACTGGTTCATTCCATATCTTATGACTGCTGGTTTAGGCATAGGGGTTTCAAAACGAATGGATCATTCAGAAAAAATTGCTTTTACATTTGATGATGGTCCCAATCCCATCTATACTCCTCAGCTATTGGACTTATTAAGAATGAATAATATAAAAGCAACCTTTTTTGTCGTTGGTTCTAAAGCAGAAAAATACCCTGAGCTGATAGAAAGAATGCACAATGAAGGACATTTAATTGGAATTCATAATTACGTACACAGGTCTAATTGGGTTATGGCTCCTTGGACGATTAGGCATCACTTGAAAAAAAGTTCAACAATTATTGCTGAGATTACTGGTAAGAATCCTATCTACTACCGACCTCCATGGGGTTTATTGAATATATTTGATTTTCTTCTAATGGCCAGGTATAAGATTGTCCTTTGGTCTGTAATGGCTGAGGACTGGCGATGCAAAGGTGGTAGTGAAAAGATTACGAAAAGGCTGCTACGAGACATACGAGATGGAGATGTTATTCTCCTGCATGATTGTGGAGAAACACTTGGAGCAAATGAGGATGCCCCAAGGAATACAATTGATGCATTAAAAGAAGTCTTTAAACTAATAACCAACCAAGGGTTTACTTGTGTTAGGCTTGATGAAATGTAAAGGAGATTAGGTAAATGAAAAATATTGAAAACCCATTAATAGTCAGACAGATGTTAAACAAAGTTCCTCAAGTCACGATATTCTTTTGGATCATTAAGATAATGGCGACGACAGTCGGAGAGACAGCCGCAGATTATCTAACCTTTAATTTGAACTGGGGATTGACAGCAACGACTATAGTCATGGCAGTTCTATTAATCATCACATTGTTTTTCCAGTTTAGATCAAACAGGTATGTTCCATCGATTTACTGGCTAGTAGTGGTACTAATCAGCGTGGTCGGCACGCTAGTAACTGATAATCTAACGGATAACTTAGGCGTTCCACTTCTTACGTCCACTATCGTCTTCACCATTTTATTGGTTGGGACCTTTATCTTTTGGTTTGCGAGTGAGAGAACTTTATCGATTCACTCCATCTTTACGACCAAGAGAGAAGCGTTTTATTGGTTGACGATCCTGTTCACCTTTGCATTAGGTACAGCTGCAGGTGACTTGTTATCTGAAGATATGAATCTAGGATACTTAAAGTCTGGAATCATTTTTGTAGCAATGATCGCATTGGTAACAATTGCATACTATTTATTTAAGTTAAATGGTGTTTTAGCCTTTTGGATCGCTTACATTTTAACTCGTCCTTTTGGTGCATCACTTGGTGACTTCTTGTCACAATCTCGCCATAACGGTGGATTGGGTTTGGGTACGACAGGGACAAGTGTGATCTTTCTCGTAATAATCTTGTGTTTGGTTATCTACCTAACCAAAACTAGGATAGACAATAGGAAATAGTATAATCTGACCTACCCTTCCTTGTAAGTGCGAGGGTGTACACTGTGCTATATTATTTAGGGCAGAGAGTATTTGTGTTTCACATTATTATAATCATGGCCTAAAGTGTAAAAAATAAAAAAAAGAGGATAATCAAATATGAAATTAAAATCCCCTCTTGTCATTGCTTTTGTAATTAGTGCAGTATGTATAATTTGCTTTAGCTTATTGTCTTTATTAATAAGCGAGCATATGATCCTACACTTTGACAGCGAGGTTATCTCAGCAATCCAAGGTTGGGAGTCACCATCTCTGACATGTATAATGAAGTTTTTTACCTTTATTGGAGGAATCCCATTTGTAATTGGCCTATTTTTTTTGTGTTTTATCTATAAAGTGGTCAACCATCGAATGGAATTGATTCTGTTTATTTCTACACTTATAGGCGCATCCTGCCTAAATGTCCTTTTAAAGAAATTGTTTCATCGGGTTCGTCCTAACTTACATCCTTTAATTGATGAAGGAGGATACAGTTTTCCCAGTGGTCATGCTATGAATGCTTTTACTGTTTATGCCATGATCGTGTTTATTTTATGGCGTCATGTTCCAAGAAAAAGGGGGAGAAGTCTTCTTATCCTATTTAGTTTTTTCATGATTCTTGGAATCGGAATTAGTCGGATTTATTTAGGGGTACATTATCCAAGTGATATTATTGGCGGTTATTTAGCAAGTGGCTTTTGGCTGACAACGGCTATTTGGATTTTTCGATTTTACCAAAAAAAGACAAATAAATCAGTGGATAAAACTGATATATACTCGGTTTGATTTAGGATCAAAAAAAAAGCACATTGTGTGCAATGTTAGTTTCGAAGGACTGTTTTAAAGTGGTACATTAATCACTGATAATTTTAAGTTATACTATATTTGGAAGGATATGGCTAAAAAAGTAAGTATGGCAGTGATAAATCACCGTGATTGGAAGACATTTCTATTTACAGTGAATTACAACGTTTTTTCGACTTTGTGTTCCACAGAAGATATCATTCAGTGAGAATGAAAGTCGAAAAAAGACATAAAAAGGATTATTTACAGTGTTGTAGAAGGGGTGCAGAATTAGATAGACTTATTCATTTTAATAATCGCTTAAAGATAAATGAATGCTTAAAGACCATTTCATAATAAGAAAATACACTTCTCATAAAAGAGGGTGTGTTTTTTTATTTTTTTAATCTTAAACTGCATTTTTTAATACAATTTAAATTTTAAAAAGTATTATAAACGTTTTCACAGGTCTCTGCTTTAGGTTGATAAAAACAGTGATTTTTGAACTTCCCTACAAAAGGTTGATTATACCAAGTTGGAGGGCAATCACCTGGTGGCTTAAAATACCACAAGCTAAATTTTGCTGGCCAAAACCGTTCCCCATCAACTGCTCGACGAGCTAAACGTTTTTCTCGTTCTCTAGCTCTTTGATAAAAATAGCCATGTTGAACAGCTTCAAAGGCATGAGGCTGGTATATCATTTGTGGAATTGTTCGAAGCCCTTTAAAGTCGGAACAATTTGCACGTATTCGATTAATTCCTACATTCCCAACAAGCTGCATACCCCTTTCTCCTTCTCCTTCAGCTTCCGCTCGAAGTAACCTCGCTAAAAGATCAATATCCGAACTTCTTGCTTTTACAACCGGCATGGCGTTTCACCTCATTATATGAATGTCCTTGCATAGCATCCTTATAGTCACACTATGAATAGGGAGAATTTTCGTGCATGTCTCAGAACAATAGAATAAGAAAGGAATGAAAAATATAGAGTGGAAGTAAAACGATAATTATTTGAATATAAATTAATGAGAGATGAGGCAAATATGGACAATTCAGTTATTCCCTCACAGATATAATTTTGAAAACATAAGATGGTAAAGGAACGGAATAGTAAGAAAAGGGGGAAATAAGGTGCCTTCAGTTATTAATTTAGGAATTATGAATATAAATTCCCCTCAGCCAAGTTCAGCAATCTTTGTGGGTGAATCTATAGTTACTGGAATGGATGCCAACAGAAAGTATAATTTAGGATTTGGGGGTATTTATGGTTACCTTAATGCAATAACAGGGAATATATCCAATAATGCAGATAGCTTTGAGTTTATGGATGGGGTTATTTTTGATCAAGATTACAAACCAAGTGTTGGTGGGAATTTATAGGTCCAAGATTTGCTTTAATCTATAATCATGTTTGGATACAACAACAAACCCTTTTCATAATTGGGTTTGTTGTTTAGTTTTGTTGATTTTATTCTTTTTTTTAAGTTCGATCATTTTTCTTTTCATTGAGTCATTCTTGTTACTTGTTAATGAAGAGTTAGAATGTGCAAAGTTGTTGCGATCTCCATGAATATTGCCTAAGCCCTGGTTATGTTCTTTGTTGTTTTTAAAGTCCTCAATAAAATTGTTCCCAATACTAAAGCAAGAAGCTCCTTCGATACTTCCGATTCTTATAGTACCGATATGAAAGGTGGGTGATAAAATTGGACTAGACATGAATTATTCACCACCCCGATTTTCTTTGTGCTTCACCCAGTGAGTATTACTAAGTATATTTTCATTTCCAGACAAGGATCCAACACCCTCGTTTATGATCCTTATGTTACGGAAATTTTTATGTGTGTTTTTTTTACCAATGAAAATTCCGGAAGAAGTTTTGATGTTTGCAACTAAGATATCCCCAAATGTAATTTCGATCATGTGCAATTTCTCCTTTCCTTTCAAAATTAGTCTATTCAAGAAGTGGGCGATTGACACGAATATTCATTGGCCGCTAGACGAATGTCACCATACTAATTTTCTAAACATAAGGTACATTGAATGATTAGAATTTTGTATAAATAAATAAAATGTGGTGGATAGAGAATGTTAAAATCTTCACAATTTAATTTTATAGGGGATATTAAGGTTCAGACCATGCAAAGACAGTCTGGTATCTTTATAGGCGAAAATAATAAGGCAATCGGTTGGAGTGCACACGGAAAAGATAATAGTGTTATTGGAAGTATAAGCGGACAATCTAATCTTCTTTTTAACAATATATCTATATTAATTGATCCTGATTTTATTGATACACCTATTGATGATCGTGATATAAATATTTCTCTTGAGAATGATTGTGATGAAAATCATACATCTAATCTCTCACTCAATAATTTACAGGTCAATTCAATGCAAGATAGTACTTTATTTGTAGGGGATGGCCAGGTAACAGGAATGGATGCGAATGAAAAGGCAAATTATTCTCAAGGCAGCATTTTCGGAAACAAAAATCAGTTATTAAATAATCTAAATATTAATAATGACCAAGATCAGATAGATGCGATTATTGATGATCAGGACATTAAAATTGCACATATCGAAAGGAAATAACCATTCTACTTAGAATTTATTTCGGAAACGGTACCCATTTGAAGTTTTTTCCATACTTTCTTGATTAGGAGGACTCGTTTCAGACATAGCTTCGGTTTTAGCCTTCTTCTTATTAATATTTAGGTCAATTCCTGTGGACCAATCCTTTTTACTCGTAATATTATTCCCAATAATTAATTTTCCACTTAGCTCGTCAATATCAATATTGTCTAATCGGAATACAATGTTTTCTAGGTAATCAATTTGTACATGTTCAAAATGAAAATTTTTCTCTCCATTGTTATCCTTTTGTTGTTTTTCAAGAAGCTCAATTATTTGCTCTAGTTTTGAAACTATAAGAGAGTTTATATTATTTTCTTTCTGTTTTTTTCTAAAAGAAAAATATTTAAACATAAACTCCCCCCTTAGTGGATGATGATTTGTTCCTTTATTAACTTTATGCAGAAAAATAGGACTTATTAATAAAAGGATAAGGAAGCTATTTTTCCTAACTGACAGATTAATTTTTATTATATAGATAATAAAGAGGAAGGAAATTACATGGGGTTTGTCGAATATTGGAAATAAAAAATAATAACTTTAGAGGGATGAAATGAGCGAAGAAATTGAATATATTGGTAAGAAAATTAAAAAATTATCTAGTGGGAAATTCAAGATTCCGAATTCTTTGATTGATGAGAAATATGGATATAGTATTCAACAAAAACAACTGGTGTCGATCCAAGCTTCAGAAGTAACCTTATTTATATATGTAGGGGAGTTATTTATTAAAAGTAATGAAAGGAATAAAAATAATCTAATTACGTTTGTAGATGATTTCGGGCGGAAATTAATCCATTCCCGGCTTTCGCTTGAACAATCTATCAATTTTGTTTATCTAACCCGTTGCTCAATTATGGACTTGCTTGAACAGGAATTTCGGGAAAATGGCATATCTATAGATACTTTTTTTGAATCAATTAAAATACTTGAAAATTTGTACCAGCTTATTTCTAAGACCCTTCTAAATTGCTACAATGAGGAGTTATCATACACCAAATTTGCATTAGATGAGTCCAATCAAGATTTGATAATTACTCTAAGAGAGCTCGCCGATTTGCAGAAAGCCCTAAATGAAGCTACCATTTTTTCAATTACCGATCGAGACGATAGAATTTCTTATGTTAATGATAAGTTTTGCGATTTATATAAATATGCAAGGGAAGAACTAATAGGAAAAAAACATGATATATTCTACTCCGACTTTCATCCCCCTTCTTTTTTTAATCATATATGGGAGACCATTCAATGTGGAGAGGCTTGGAAAGGGGAAATTCTTAATAAAGCGAAGGATGGAACCAAGTATTGGCTGGATACAACCATTGTTCCATTTGTTGATGAAAAGGGAGAAAGGTATCAACATATTTGTATACAGTATGACATTACTGAAAAGAAATCAACGGAAGAAACGCTAAGTAAAACTGAAAAGTTATCTATGATCGGTGAATTGGCTGCAGGCATTGCGCATGAAATCAGAAATCCATTAACAACCATTCGTGGATTTGTACAACTCCTTACTGAAAATGGAAAAGTGCCCTATTTTGTCGAAACGATTTTAGATGAAATAGAAAGGATAAGTTTTATTGTAAATGAATTTATGATTTTTGCTAAACCTCATTCAGTATATTTCAGTGAATTCGATGTAAAAAATATTTTAGGCAGTGTGATTACCTTTCTTGAGCCCGAAGCATTACTGAAAAATGTACTAATTAAATATGAAGTTCCTTCAGAGGATATCGTTTTTCTTGGGGAAAAGAATCAGTTAAAACAGGTTTTTATAAATTTAATTAAAAATTCCATAGAGGCGATGCCAACTGGTGGTAATATCTATGTTTCTATTGATTCGACTGCTCATCATATTGTAATAAAAATCAAGGATGAAGGGGTGGGAATGGGGGAGGAGCAGGTTAAAAGATTGGGAGAACCCTTTTTCACCACCAAACTAAATGGAAATGGATTAGGCCTAATGGTCAGCTATAAAATTATTCATAACCATAAGGGAACGATTAATGTGAAAAGTAAACTACATCAAGGAACCACTTTTATCATTACATTTAATAAAACAACAAAAAAAGAAGCCTTTAATCTTTGATAATAAGGTATAAATCAAACATTCGAAAAGCCCTCATATTCTTTAAATTAGAGGAGTAAAGATTTATTTACATATTATGTGGGAAAACTATCCTATACTGACTTTGAGGAGTGAGCGGATGTTCGTAAAAGGGAACATTATTGCAGGTGAATTTGATTCGACTATCAATGAATTTTCCTTACAGAAAGTTAAGAATTTCGAAACAGAGTCGGTCCTTAATGAAAACCAGTTAAATAATATTTATCATTATTTAAAAAAACATCAGCATGAAGAGGATGGGCAAATTATTACTTTATACGATCAAATGCTTGTACGCTTAGCACAGAATGAAGTGAACCAGTTAATTGTTGATTTAGAGAAAGTAATGTCCTTGTATCACTGATACATATAAGAGTATTTGTACGAACTAAAGAAGCAGACCCCACTGGATCTGCTTTGTTTTATGATGGATTTGTTGACCATAATCCAGCTGTTTTAACGAATACTCTTGGATTAAATTTTAAACTAGCTACGACTAATTCTGCAAGGTCTTCTGGGTGCATCACGTTTTCTTCATTGCCTTTAACAAGATTTGTATCAATCGCTAAATCTGTTACGACAGTACTTGGTGTTAAAGCAGTAACTCGGACATTATGTTTTCTTACTTCTAGCATAAGCGATTCTGTTAACCCTAAAACAGCGAATTTCGAAGCACTGTAAGCACTTGTAACAGGAGCACCTTTTTGACCAGCAGATGAAGAGATATTGATGATATCTCCTGATTTTCTTTCGATCATTCCTGGTAATACTGCTCTTGTTACATTATACACACCCATTAAATTGACTTGAATGATTTTTTCCCATTCTTCTGGTGTTAGATCAAGGAACCCACCAAATTTCGCAACACCAGCATTGTTAATTAGGATATCAATTGGGCCTAAGTCTGATTTGATATGTTCAACAGCATGGGTAACGGATTCAAGATCGGTCACATCTGCTGTTGCTGCAGAAACCTTTACATCAAATTGTGCTAGTTCAGCAGCTACCTTTTCTAGATTAGACATATTTAAGCCGATTAAGCCTAAATTTACGCCTTCTTTTGCTAAGGCGATAGCAGTAGCACGTCCAATGCCTCTACCTGCGCCAGTAACTATTGCAGTTTTTCCATTTAAAGAAATCATTTTATCACTCCTAAAATTATTACAAATTGAAGTAGTTCATTCTAACAGAAAGACCGCAATCTTGCATGGAAACAGCTTGCGGTCTTTCCTATTTAGAACTCGAGGAATAATATATTTATTCTAAGTTCGCGTGTTTACCGTACATTTTATTGGTATCCAAACCTTTTTTCTCCATGAACCGAAGAATCACAGCGTCGTAAAATAGTAAAAGTGTTTGCTCAAATAATGAGCCCATTGGTTGAATCGTCTTAAAATCACTCTCCGACTGATCTTTAGGTGAGCCAGGCAACTTAATTGTGATATCCGCTAATTGTCCAATAGTGGACTCAGGGAAAATCGTTACAGCTGCAATCGTCCCACCGATGCTTTTTGCTTTCTCAGCCATGGAAACTAAACCTTTTGTTTCTCCTGAACCTGATCCAATGATTAAGATGTCATCTTTTTCAAAGTTAGGGGTTACTGTTTCGCCAATCACATAGGCATCTATCCCCATGTGCATCATTCGCATGGCAAATGATTTGGCCATAAATCCAGATCTACCTGCGCCTGCAACAAAGATTTTTTTTGATTCAAGAATCCCATTAACTAATTTTTCAGCTTCATCATTCGAAATTAAATCTACGGAGCGATTTAACTCTTTTATGATTTCAGCTAGGTATTGAGTTGTATTCATGATCTGAATTACCCTTGATTAATCATTTGTTGCATTTTGGCAGCAGCAGCTTTTTTATCAGCTTGTCCTGTAATCCCGCCACCTACAATGACCAGGTCTGGTTGTACTTTGATGACTTCTGGAAGTGTGTCTAACTTAATACCACCTGCGATTGCAGTTTTAGCATTTTTTACAACACCTTTGATTGTTTGTAAATCTTCAAAAGAGTTCTTTCCAACTGCTTGAAGATCGTAGCCAGTATGAACACAAATATAATCAACGCCCATAGCGTCCACTTCTTTTGCACGGCCAGCAAGGTCTTTTACAGCTATCATATCAACAAGGATTTTTTTACCTTGTTTTTTCGCTTCTTCAACTGCACCTTTGATTGACATATCTTCGGCAGTACCAAGAATTGTGACGATATCTGCACCTGCTTCAGAAGCTTTCATTACTTCATAACCAGCTGCATCCATGATTTTTAGGTCTGCTAATACCTTTAAGTTAGGGAATGCTTTTTTAACTGCATTTACAGCATGAAGCCCCTCGTTAATTACAACTGGTGTACCGATTTCAACGATATCAATATGTTCCTCTACTTCTTTTACCAGCTCAATTGCTTCTGGAATATTGACTAAATCTAATGCTAATTGTAATTCCATCTATATTCACTCCTATAATTTTTTTATATGTGTACAGTGATAATGTCTCCAAAGGGTAATAATACTTTTACAGTAATATTATCCTTTTAGTGCATTATCTGTACCTGCCAGCAATAAGGGATATCATGTCCTCTCGCTGAACAATTGCAAGTATACAACGTATATAACAACAATAAAAGTACGCACTTTTATTTTACATAGTGCTAAAAAGTATACTATAAGACAAACCGCTTATATAGTCTTACTATTAACTTTAAAAGAAACAATGCACCATTGCGTATGGCCTATTTTCTTATAAGTTGCTTGATAATTGCCCAAATTGTCATGTTGTTTATAAAAATCTCTTATTAATAAAGACATTTCTAGCTGGGGGATTGAATGAATACTGTTCTCAACAAATTTATTTCACATATATTTTTGGTGCCAGGGAGAGGATGCTCACCCTGGCTTTTTAACTTTATAGGAAAGTATAAAATTCGACTTTGAGAATTGTCCAGCTCCAGCGCCTAGCCCCTCGGGGCTGACCAAGGCGCTTGCGCTTTTCTTATTTATTTACACAAAAATAGATGAGTTTATTTCCTTTAGTATACATTTTGTTATTATGTTATTTTTTTATCACTATTTAAATAAAAAGTGCGTACTTCCATTGAAAAAATGTAGGTATTATACTTACATCTTGTTGCAACATTGGATTCACGAAATACTGTGGTTATTGGTCAGTCATCTGATCTTCCGCATTCAGTTTACTACATTGAAAGGGTGAATAGTATGTTCGGGTTACATGCAAAGCATTACAAAGTTTGTTCAAGATGCCTAACCTTCACATCGAATAATGGTTATTGTCCAAAATGTGGTCATTCGCATTTTAGGGACATCATTATTACGGTACAAGCAGGTTCAAATAAAAAATGCTAAGCCAGGGGTTGGCTATCAAGTAGTTTTTTAAGAAAGCATAAGTAAAATTTTTATTTTTGGAGGTATGTAAAATGGAGGCAATGACATTTGTCTTATTTGGGGCGACAGGGGACTTAGCAAAAAGAAAAATCTTCCCGGCTCTATATAATTTATTTTTGGATCAAAAATTACCTCTGCCCATCTCAATTATTGGGGTGGGCAGAGGAGATTTATCAGATACTGATTTCCAAAACCATGTGAAAGATTCTTTAAAAACATTTTCTAGACGATCACTAAATGACGATTCCAACCTTGAAGTGTTTATCCGTGCCTTTCGGTATAGCCATGTAGATGCTATCAAGGCTGAAGGATATAAAGGATTACTTGAACTCGTTAAACAACGTGAAGAAGAATTGAATATTCCAGAAAATCGTATGTTCTACCTATCTGTTGCTCCAGAGTTTTTTAATGTGATTGCTTTCAACATTAAAGAGAGTGGTCTAGGTTCTACTAAAGGTTGGAAACGTCTAATTATCGAAAAACCGTTTGGACATGACTTAAAATCAGCTCAAGAATTAAACGATAAACTAAGTAAAGCTTTTGATGAAGAAGAAATTTTTCGCATCGACCACTATCTTGGAAAGCCGATGGTACAAAACCTGGAAGCTTTAGGATTTGCAAATCCAGTGCTTCAAGCATTATGGAACAACCAATACATTGCAAATGTGCAAATTACTGCAAGCGAAACAGTTGGGGTTGAAGAGAGAGCTGGTTATTATGATCAAGCTGGGGCTATTCGCGACATGTTTCAAAATCATATGCTGCAAATCTTGATGATGACAGCAATGCAGCTGCCAAAACAAATTAATGCAGAAGAGATCCGCAATGAAAAGAGAAAAGTAATAGAATCACTTCGTCCATTAAAGAAAGAGGATGTGGTGAATCATGTGATTCGAGGTCAATATGGTCCTGGTGAAATCCAAGGTAAACAAGTTGTTGGGTATACAGGAGAACCTGAAGTTGCTCCTTCTTCTTTAAATGACACATTTGTGGCTGCCCGTTTATATGTGGATGATGATTTTTGGAGAGGGGTTCCTTTCTATATCCGTACAGGAAAAAGAATGACAGAGAAATCCACCCGAATTGTGATTGAATTCAAAAATACTTTAAAGGATTTGTATAGGACTCAAGAAGATGAAACTGCGCCAAATCTTTTAGTGATTGAAATCAATCCAAACGAAAGTGTTTCATTACAATTAAATAGTAAAAACCCATTAAACAATGGAAAAATCGAACCAGTCAATGTTGATTTTTCTGCTAAGCAAGCAGATGTTCCTGAAGCGTATGAGCTTTTAATTTACGATGCAATGCGTGGCGACTCTACATTCTTTGCACATTGGAAAGAAGTGGAGTTGTCTTGGAAATGGGTACAGCCTATCTTAGAGGCTTTTGAGGAAAATACAATTCCCCTTCAATTATATCCATCCGGGTCAATGGGACCAGATGCTTCCCATCAATTATTGGCAGAGGAAGGATATAAATGGTGGTAGTAATAAAAGATGAAGAATATTTTTAGATTATTAAGGAGGAAATGAACATGAAAGTTGGATTAATTGGTTTAGGAAAAATGGGATTAAACTTAGGTCAAAATTTAATTGATAACAAGCACGAAGTAGTAGCTTTCGATGTAAATGGAAGTGCCGTTGAAGAAATAAAGAAATACGGTGCTAAAGGTACATCTGATTTAAAAGAACTTGTTGAATCATTAGAAAAACCAAGAGTTGTATGGATTATGGTTCCGCATGCTGTGGTAGATTCAGTAATTGATGAAATGACACCATTATTAGGCACTGGAGATATCGTAATTGAAGCTGGAAATTCTCACTATAAGGAATCCATTCGCCGATATAACCAGCTAAAGGAAGTAGGAATTCACTTTATGGATGCCGGTACTTCTGGTGGAATGGAAGGTGCTCGTAATGGAGCATGTTATATGATTGGTGGAGACCCTGAAGCCTGGAGCATCGTGGAACCTATTTTCAAGGATACAGCTGTCGAAAACGGATTTATCTATGCTGGTAAAGCAGGGAGTGGTCATTTCTTAAAAATGGTTCACAATGGAATTGAATACGGTATGATGGCAGCGATTGGTGAAGGATTCGAGGTGTTAGAAAAAAGCAAGTTCGATTTTGACTACGAAAAAGTGGCTAGAGTGTGGAATAACGGCTCAGTTATTCGTTCATGGCTCATGGAGTTGACTGAACGTGCATTTTCAAAAGATGCAAAGCTAGATGAAATTAAAGGGATTATGCACTCTTCTGGTGAAGGGAAATGGACAGTTGAAACAGCTTTAGATTTACAAGCAGCCACTCCTGTTATCGCAATGTCTCTTTTGATGCGTTACCGTTCATTAGACAGCGATACTTTTACAGGTAAAGTTGTAGCTGCATTAAGAAACGAATTTGGTGGACATGTTGTTGAAAAAAACTAACAGAATTACATCTGTCACATTTAATAGAAAAGCTGTGTTAAAGTACAGTGTTGATTTATACACCCTGTTGATTGGAGCGGAAGGCGCGAAGACTCCTGTGGGAGTATGGTTCAGGGGAGACCCCGCAGGCGCTAGCGCCGAGGAGGCTCGCCGAAACACCCACGGAAAGCGAAGTGCCTGGAGCGGAAATCAACAGGCGCGTTTAACAGAGCCAATAGAAAAAGAGTCAATAAAAATAGGTGAAGAAAAATAGCGCATTATTTGTGAAATGGCAATGAAAACAATGAATATGATGGTAGAAAAGGATGTGAAGTTCATGAATGTATTGGATGCAAAAATGATAAATACTCAGTATGGTATAGAAACTTATCTAGATCTATTGAAAAATGTTGAAGTGAAAGACATTCAATATGTTACAGAGACAGCTTCTTATTACGAAATCACTATAGGTGTAGAGTATTTTCGGTTAAGAAATGAAAATTATTATAATAGTGAAAAGAGATATTTTAAGATGCGTATGAATTCTGATTTAAATGCTATTACTATAATAGAAACAAATAGAGAAAGTTTATTTGCTGTGAAAAATGAATTTGAAAGATCTGCAACAAAGGAACTGATTGGAGAGTGGCTAATAAAAAGCAATGCTTTCAGAAAAGTTCTTAATGATTTGATAGCTGATAAGAAAATGGAAAACGTTAAAACGGAGGAAAATATAATAGGAACAATAAGGTTCCTGGAGAAATTACTTGAAATCACAACAGAAGACATTTTAAGTGCTCGTGTTGAGAGATCTCACTAGTTTCCGAAATAACAAATTAAAATGATAAAAATTTATTTGGAGTATGTTTTTTAGAAAGTTAAATAGGGAATCTCAAACGGTATGAATTCCCTATTTAACTTCTGCTTCTATTATCTTGCCAGGAACATTTACCAAATAAAATTAATGTAAATGGTTATCCTAATCTGTAATTGCTAGGAGGGATGATAAAATGGAACAAGTTAATCACCATACTAAAATTAATGCATCAGAAATTGCTGTCATTTGGTCACAATATGTTAATGACAGTTTGTCACGATGTATTCTTCGCTATATGTTACATGATGTAAAGGATGAAGATATTCGCAATTTACTGGAATTTGCCTTAAAATTATCAGAAACTCATTTAGAAAAAACGAAGCAATTCTTATCCTTAGAAAATCTTCCAATTCCAATAGGCTTTACAGACGAAGATGTCACAGTAGACGCTCCTAGTTTATTTACTGATACATTTAAGATTGTTTATTTACATATTATGACAATTCACGGTTTGACGAGATATGCTGGTGCCACTAGTGTTTGTATACGAGAGGATGTAAGAAAATACTTTATTGAATGTACTTCGCAAACATTGGAACTATATGATAGGGTAACTAGTGTTTCCTTAAATAAGGGAATTATTAACAAACCTCCTACTTTAAACAATCAACAAAAGATTGATTTTGTTAGGAAGCAAAATTATTTAACTGGTTGGTTCGGGAAACGTAGACCTATTAACGCAATTGAAATCAGTGGTGTGCATCTTAATATGCAGAAAACAATGGTGAAAATGGTATTGGAGTTAGGATTCAGTCAAGTTTGTCAATCTAAAGATGTACGAGATTATATGGAACGTGCTCGTAAGCTTTGTATTAAACACTTTGATATTCTAAGTTCAATGTTAAAAGAGGAGAATCTTCATGTTCCAAAGTTATTTGAAACAGAGGTAACAGATTCAACAGTTCCACCCTTTTCAGATAAACTTATGCTATTTCATATAGCGACACTGCTTTCTGCAGCCATTGCTTATTATAGTGAGGCATTATCAATGGGACAAAGAAGAGACTTAACGGCAGATTACGCACGAATGAATACCGAAATTGCCGTAATTGCTGAAGATGGTATAAATTTATTAATAGAAAAGGGATGGATGGAACAACCTCCCTCTGCCACTGATCACGAAAGTTTGGCAAAGAATTAGAACAATGATAATTATGCTTTATGAAAAGAAAGGACCTAGTTTTGATGGGTGTCAAAATTGTTGATAAAAAAATAGTCGGTGAAAAAGCAGCAGAGTTTGTTAAAGATGGCATGGTTGTGGGGCTTGGTACGGGTTCGACAGTTTTTTATACCATACAAAAGCTTGGTCAGCTAGTGAATGAAGGCCTTTCCATTAAAGCTATTCCAACTTCTGTTCAAACGGAAGAACTTGCCAAAGAATTAGGCATTCCACTTACAAGCTTCAATGAAATAGATAGTATAGATATTGCTATTGATGGAGCAGATGAAGTCAATCCAGAATTGGAACTGATCAAAGGTGGAGGCGGCGCACTTTTAAGAGAAAAAATCATTGCGAGAGCAGCTAAAACATTTATTGTTGTAGCTGATTCATCTAAAGTGGTAGAGAAATTAGGTGCGTTTCGATTGCCTGTAGAAGTTATTACGTTCGGTTATGAAATGACGGAAAAATATATTAGAGCCATTGGTTTAGTCCCGGAAATTCGATTAAACGGTGAAACTCCGTTTATTACTGATAATGGAAACTATATTTTTGACTGCCGAATTCCTGAGCACGTTCAGCCTGAGACGTTAGAACGAATGCTTAACATGATACCGGGAGTCGTTGAAAATGGGTTGTTTGTTGGAATGACTGACTTAGTTATCACTCTGGATCTAGAAAAAAATGTTGTCATGTTAAGAAAGTAATTTCCTTTAGAGAGAGACTTTGGGTCCCTCTCTATTGTTTTATTAAATCTTTACTATGATTCTACCTCTTGCTTGTCCTTTTAAAATAGTAGGCAAGTTTTCAGGTAATTCTTCAAGTGTAATTTCTTTCTGTATAATTTCAGAAAGAGTAGAAGGTTTTAAATCGGTTGCCATGCGATTCCATAGTTCTTGCCGAACATCCATTGGACAATAAACAGAATCAATACCGAGAAGGTTTATGCCACGTAAAATAAACGGAAACACGGAGGTAGGAACGCTTCCTCCACCAGTTAAACCACTGACCGTAACAGAACCATTGTATTGGATTTTACTTAAGATGGATGCAAGTGTCTCTCCCCCTACTGGATCAACCGCCGCAGCCCAAATTTGTTTATCAAGGGGCTTGATTTTACCGTTAAAGACATCTTCACGAGAGATAATCTCTTTTGCACCGATCTTATTTAAAAAAGTATGCTCAGAATTTTTACCAGTACTAGCGACTACTTCGTATCCTCTTTTTGAAAGCATGGAAACAGCTAAACTACCTACACCGCCTGTTGCTCCTGTAACAAGAACTTTTCCTTTTTCTGGTGTTAAACCGTTATCTTCTAACCTTTGAATGGAGAGGGCTGCAGTAATACCTGCTGTCCCCAAAATCATTGATTCTTTCAACGTTAAATTTTTTGGTAATGGGACAATCCAATCACCAGGAATTCGGGCAAATTCACTATAACCACCATAATGGGAAACACCAATTTCATAGCTTGTTGCAATGACTTCGTCCCCTTCACGGAAACGTGGGTCTTGAGAGGATACGACTACCCCTGCTAAATCAATACCTGGAATAAAGGGATAGTTTGTGATGATTTTTCCATTCGGAATACTAGCTAAACCGTCTTTATAGTTAATCGCAGAATAAGAAACCTTGATTAAAACATCACCTTGAGGTAACTCATTTAAGGTAATATTTTTGAGTTGAACAGAAAAATCGTTTTCATTTTTATCTACCATCAATGCTTTAAATTGTTCCATCATTCTTTAACTCCTTTCTTGAAAAGCAGATTAGAATTATATATTCACTGCTAATATATAATGTATGGGAGTATATTACAAGTACAGACTTTTATTTTGTATAGTGAAAAAAGTATACTGTGGGGTATAATAAATATGGAGGTGATGTGAAATGTCGCGAATGCAGGATAAGATGTTTAATTGTGAAAAAGAATTAACTCTTTCCGTTATCGGTGGTAAATGGAAGATGCTTATACTATGGCATCTAGGAAAAGAGGGAACGAAGCGATTTGGTGAACTGAAAGCTCTTATGCCAGGGATCACGCAGAGAATGCTAGTTAATCAATTGCGAGAACTGGAAGAAGACTTGATTGTAAATCGCGAAGTCTATCCCGTGGTTCCTCCAAAAGTAGAATACTCCCTTACTGAACAAGGAAGAAGCTTGATGCCGATTCTCGATGCTATGTATAACTGGGGAAAAGATTATATGGAAACTGCTGGGTTGAATCCTTTAGTTAGACAAGAGTCGATTAGGTAAATCTTAACTGGTAATCTAAGGTTGACTCCGGCCAAGGGGGTCAACCTCTTTTCATGATAATTTAATAATTATTTTTAGTATTTTGTAATGCCTCAAAATAAAGCTGATAATTAACTTTTATTTTCATTTTTCCCCAAGCGGCTAACCATACCTTTTCGCTGATGGGTTTGGAAAAGGGGCTAAGGGTATGTGTCCCGATTTGAAGAGGATCCACCTTAAGCTCTTGCATTTTTTTTATGAGGTCCGTAGTTTTCATTTCTAATTCAGTTTCAATTTCCTTCTGAAGCTGCATCAGTTCATTTCCGTTAAGGATATTTTTATTACCTTGATATTCCTCAATTCTTCCATTTAGTTTCACGTTTATTGTAACTAGGGAAAGATTTTTATCTAAATCCACATTTACTCTTGAGCGTAGTCGTCCAATAACCACATCTAATTTTGGTATTGGAAAAAACTTCAAATAGTGATCATTGTCAAGAAGTTGAAATATTTGATCTTCGGTACTTGTGACCGTTTCTATTAATTTATCATTGCTAAAAAAAGCAGTCCCCTCGTAAGTAAAGTTATCTTTCGCTACTGTGAAAACAGGAAGAACGGGATCTGAAAATGGTGAAAACAGCTTATTTTTATATTCATGCAAATTGACAATGGTCATTTCACCTTGTTTTTTCCTCTCATAGTGTTTTAGCATCCGATATAGATAATAATCAAGGTTTTCTTGCTTCTTTGCTTGTCTGTTAATATATTCGTCAAAATTACCTTTAACGATTACTAAATACATTCGTTGCGAAACATCATAGTCTGTCAATAGCGTGTTAATCAACTGAAAAATCCCTTGTTTCGCTAATTCCTCATGAATTAAAAACAAACGGAGTTGTCCAACCTTCAATTCACGATAATATCTTAAATTAAAGTCTTTTCCTCCCTGTTTAAGGAGATCAACATCTAGTGTTAATAAGCTTTTTGGCTCATTTACTAATGGAGGGACTAATGTACTCATTTTTATTTTTCCTTTTTCGCCTTTACTAATTGACCAAAAAGTGACAGGGGCAATATCTTCAATTGTGTTGTTCTCAACAAATGGGGCACATCCTGGAATCATGACTAATGAAACAAAGATTCCCCAAACTAAAAGCATTTTCTTGCGTCTCATGCTTTTACACGCCCTTTTAGCTTTGTCAATAGGAGCAAGAATGTTGGGACGATAAAGTAAGTTATTCCACTTAACCAAATTTGAATATTCAGGAGAAAATTCTGTTCGGTTTCAATGGACCAAATCCAATTATTCACAATTACAAAGCAGAGAAATAACATAATACAAGTGACAGCAAAACCCATACGTGAAGGTTGGGTACTTGTTTTTTTTAGGATGATTCTTGTAGCCCCATATATACATAACATGAAAATGGATATAGCAAACACCAATACAAACATATGAAGTGAAATCAGGATAATATCCAGTCGTTCAAACATGGGAGATTGTAAGTATCGAATCATATGAATAATAGGGTATTTACTTTTACTTAAATAATTTGAACCGAAAAAGAATAAACTCGCAATAAACAATAGCAAATACTCTGAAGTAGAAAGAGCATTCGCATAAGTTAAATATTTACTCATTTTTTGTTGTGGTTTGATCCAAGGAATTAAACAGATTAAATACTCTGGTCCTGAATATGAAGACCAAATGAGTAACAATCCTTTCCATGAATCAGTTGTCCAATTTGTTGGTATCAAGGGATACAAATCATGTAATGCAGCGATTGGTGGAATAAAAAAGGGAAAATATAAAAAAATTATCCAAAAAACACATAAAAAAACAATTACCACAAACCGTATGGTATTTTTCATTCCTAGTGAAGCAACATAGGAGCTCGTAAGAAGAATGAAAAAAATAATCCAATTTGAATTCATTGATGGGAAAATAAAATCATGAATGACTTCTAAGTATCCGAGTGTGATCACAGTTATTTTAATTAGTATCAATATTAGGCCTATAAAAGTCAAAAGCCTTACCATTCGAACACCAAAAAGCTCTACAAAACCTTGATATCCCTTTTTAGCATAATTTGATTCTAGCCATTTGCATAACAGCTTTATATTGAGTTGGGAAAAGATTGCCATTGCAACAATGCCCCAAATCATAAACGGATGTAATAAGTAGGTAGGCATTAAAAAAAATAGGTAAAGCATTTGGAAACGGTTCACGATGAAAAAGGCATAGATTCCGTCAAATTTAGATGATTTATCAAATAAGGAAAATGTGGTCAACTTTGAATCACATCCTTCGTTTGTATCTCCATTTCTGTAAAGGGTGTAAATGATCCGGACGGGATTTCATGTTTATTAAAGGCCCTCTAATAAAGAGATCGATCCAGTCCTTCCAGTAAAATGGAGCGATTGGTGAAAAATAGGGTTGTTTTAAGGAAGTAAGACCATTTAGATGTGCTAAAATGGCAATTGCTCCCATGGCAATGCCAAAAACACCAAAAAAGGATGAAAGGAGAAGAAAACCAAATTGAATGAGTGTATTTGCCTTCGTCATCAAATAGTTTGGTACTAAAAATGAGGAGATGGTTGAAATACAAACTAATACAATTAATACTTTGCTCGCAAAACCCGCTTGAACCGCTGCTTGACCGATAACTATACCACCAATCACCCCTAAGGTTTGACTTGATTTGGTCGGCATCCGTAAACTCGCTTCTTTTATGATTTCAAGAATAGTTAACATCACTAATGCTTCCCAAAATGGTGTAAAAGGTAGTTTACTTCTAGATTCCACTAAAACAAATAGTATTTGTAAGGGAATCATTTGATAATGGTGGGTTGTTAATGCAACATAAAATGGTATCAGTGTGACGGACAGAAAAAAGCTAAAATATCGAATAACTCTTAAAAAACTTGCAACCGGCCAACGATTAATATAATCCTCAGGAGATTGGAAAAGGTGAAAAAAGGTGATTGGTGCAATTAATACAAACGGTGTGTTCTCTACCAAGATAGTTAATTTACCGAGCCCTAAGGAATAAGCACAAACATCTGGGCGGTCAGTTTGTTGGAATTGTGGAAAAATACTGTGATGATGTTCCTCCATAAATGCCGCTACCTGGGATGAATCGAAAAATAAATCAAAGTTAATTTCAGAGATTTTCTTTCTTGCTATTGATATATATTCAGGATTGGTCAACCCGTCTATGTACATTAGGACAACAGTTGTTTCACTTAATGAACCTACTTTATATTTCTCTGTTTTTAATTCAGTAATAGGAAGTCTTCTGCGTATGAGGGTGATATTTGGTTCTAATTGTTCAGTGAAACTATCTTTTGCACCGTATAAAATTGTTTCTGTTTCAGAGGTTTGAATCCCCCTACTTAATTCGTTAGGAAGAGGAATGACCAACCATTGTTCTTGGATACAATCATTCAGAAGTACAGCACCGGTGAGGAGTAATTTCTGTGCCTCTTCAAGTGATTGGATCTTCAATACTTTAGGTGTGGCTATGCTTTCGTAAATCATGGCATGTGGACATTGGATAACAGGTTCTATTATCAATTCATTCAAACGTTCCTGGTCAATTAAGGTTTTTAAATAGATTAAGACAACTTTTTGATCGTTAAGTGTAGTGCGTTCGATTATCTCTACATCGTCCATATTGTCTAAAACCTGTTTTAGAGAGTCTAGTGATATCTTCCTTTGCACAGGTTGTTGTGCGTCACTACTATCATTAGCAATGCTTTTACCCTTTTTCCAAAACATAAGCATCCCCCACTGATATAAGCTCCCATTTGTTCACTTTAGAAAAAGTGTAATGGTAATTCTTCTTTTTAGTATGAAAAAGAAAAGATTATTTTATACTAATAAAATAAGGTAGGGGAAACTATATAAATTTTACAGTATAGTTTTTTACACTATGTAATGAAAAAGTGCGTACTTGTTCAAATTTTTCATTTCGCTAATAATAGGATTAAATGATTATTACAAATAGAAAGAAGGGGATTGTATGCAAATGAGAGTATCAGCCGTTCAGTATTATCTTCATACCATTAGCTCTTTTAAAGAGTTTGCAGACCAGGTGGAGCATTATATCAAAACAGCAGAAGAATTTGGATCCGATTTTATCATTTTCCCTGAATTTTTTACTACACAGCTTATGTCAATAGGCAACGATAAAGGGGAAGCATTAACCATCCAAGAACTACCTGATTATACCGATCAGTACCGGTCATTATTTATTGAACTGGCCAAACAATATAAGATGCACATTATAGGTGGAACACACGTGATCCGTAAAGGTGATCGCCTTTATAACGTTGCACATATGTTTTATCCAGATGGAAGAGTGGTAGAACAAGCAAAACTGCATATTACTCCAACAGAAGTTAATGAGTGGAATATGAGTCCAGGTGAGGGCCTTGAGGTATTCGAGACAGAAAAAGGTACCATTGCTATGTTAACTTGTTATGACATTGAATTTCCGGAAATCGTTCGTATAGCAAAGGCGAAAGGGGCAGATGTTATTTTCTGTCCATCATGTACTGACGATCGCCACGGCTTTCACCGTGTTCGTTACACAAGTCATGCAAGAGCCATCGAAAATCAAGTCTATGTTGTCACTACTGGTACGATCGGCTCGCTGCCAACAGTTGATTTCATGCGTGCCAATTTTGGCCAGGCAGTCGTCATCACACCAAATGACATTCCATTCCCGCCAAAAGGGATTTTGGTGGAAGGTGAGATTAATCAGGATATGATCGTTACAGCTGACTTGAATTTAGAGCTATTATATCAAGTACGTGAAAAAGGATCGGTTACCACATGGCGTGACCGACGCACAGATCTTTACCCAGATTGGGAAACAAAATAAGAGGATTTATACAATGAAATGGGGGAATCCTCATGTATCGAAAAGAATTTTTCGTTTTCGACCAAGACAAACCTGTTCCAGTTGTCATCCGAAATTATGAAGAAAAGGACTTTCCTGATTTAATACGTATTCAACAGGAAAGTTTTCCTCCTCCATTTCCATCTGAATTGTGGTGGAATGAAGAGCAACTAAAAAACCATGTGACACTTTTTCCGCAAGGAGCTTTATGTATTGAAGTGAATGGTGAAATCGCTGGATCTATGACTGGATTGCTAGTGGACTTTGATCCTCAACATCCAGAGCATTCCTGGGAGGAAATAACGGATAATGGCTATATTCGTAACCACAACCCAAATGGAAATACTCTTTACGTAGTCGATATTGGTGTCCGACCTGCATTTCGAAAATTAGGGTTAGGCAAGTGGCTAATGTTTTCAATGTATGATGTAGTTGTTCATTTGGGATTGAACAGATTGCTTGGTGGAGGAAGAATGCCGGGGTATCACAAACATGCGAATGATATGACACCAGAACAATATATCGATGCGGTGGTAAAAGGAGAATTAAAGGATCCAGTTATTACTTTTCTCCTCCGTTGCGGTCGTACCCCTGTAAGGGTAGTAGCAAACTATTTAGAAGATGAAGAATCCTATAATTATGGGACTCTAATGGAATGGAAAAATCCGTTTTCCCATTCAAAATAAAGAAAAGGGGATGATCCAATGGAATATAGTAGAATAACCAATATCAACGATCCGTTATTTAAACAAATGCATCAATTAATGCAAGATGTGTTCCCCCCAGAAGAAGTACTAGAATTTGATCTTTGGAAAGAACCGTTAGAAGATCCAGGTATCCGTGTTTTTGTCGCTGTTCATGAAGGAAAAGTAGTGGGCGCAACTGAGTACCGTTATTATGAAGATTTTAATGTAGCAATGACGGATTTTACAATTATTGGCCAAGCAGGCTTGGGCATAGGTCCCTTTTTAGCGAATAAAAGACTAGAAGACCTGAATGAATTAGCAGCAGCGAATGGGAAGAAACTGATGGGTATGTTTGCTGAAATCTATGATCCATATCGTGTAGAGCACTATGAATTTGGCGGTGTTAAGCCGATGGATCCTTATGTTCGTCGTGAAGTGCTGGCACACCTTGGATACAAACGTTTGGATTTTCCATATGTTCACCCGTCCTGGAACAATGATGGGGAAGCTGTCACAGGTCTAGATCTATGTTTCCTCCCAATGGATGGAGAATTGAATGAGCTGCAATCAGATTTAATAGTGAAATTTTTGAAACGCTATTATACCGTCTTATCTAATAAACCAGAATCTTGGTACTCAATGATTCAAAACTTAGAAGCAAAAGAAAAAGTGGCATTATTATATTTTTAATGATAGAAAAAGCTTGCTGATTAAGTCGTTGAATAGACTAATCGGCAAGCTTTTTTTGAAATGATTAATTTTTGTAAATAATTTTACTTTTTTTACAAAAATGTGAACAAAAAACCAGTTCAGACACGTCTAATTCCTTTAGAGTTATCTATATCGGACAATATAAATGTAAGAGAGGTAAAAAATGAAAAAATATTTGGATCTGCCCCTAAGGATTATTCTCATGATTTCAGGAATCCTGTTTGTTTTTGCACTACCTACATTAATTGGAATAGGAAAAACACTAACAATCAACTTTAAACCGTTTAGGGAATTTGTTGAAATTAATATTCACAAATTGACTCAAATAAAAGATCCTCAATTCATAGGTTTAATTGAACAAATAAATATGGCTGAAAGCTATCGTTATTCGATGACCATTGTATTTGCTTCCATATTGGTGGTTATCATCGTTGGCATGCTAGGAGCGATTATGGTCCAATTGGCACCAAAAAAAATAGGAAACATGTTTAAGAAAGTTATTAATTTTTTTGAGTCCGTTCCTGATTTACTCATTATTTTTCTATTTATGTTTTTCGTAATAACTCTCTATAAAACTACTGGACTTAAATTTTTGCAGCTATATGGCATCTTTGGTCACAAGCCTTATTTTGTGCCCATCGTAACAATCGGTTTCCTCCCAACCCTGTTTTTTATGCAATTTCTAATTAAGGCCTTAGAGGGGGAAGAGTCTAGGGACTATGTTTTATACCTTAAGGCAAAAGGAATTAGGAAAAGTAGGATTTTAATTGTACATATGATTCGTAACATCTTCCCACTATTTATCATTCAGTTGAGAACAAGCATTTGGATTATTCTCTCCAATCTTTATCTTTTGGAGTTCATGTTTAACATCAATGGTTTCACGAAAACTTTTCCAATCGCAATGGGAATGGGCGAGTTTTTATTACTAGTAATATGTCTACTACTGTTTACATTGCCTCTTTTAATTATAGAAGCCATAAGTCTCTTGGTGCTCACGTTTTTTAAAGGGAAGGAGAGTGTTAGTTTATGAGGAAGTATAAAAAAACGATTATAGGAATAGCTCTCCTCCTCCTTCTTTTTCTAGCAAGTTATTTATATCCACTTTACGGACCAATGGATTTTAATAAACAAATCTTAGTTTCCGATGAAGAGGGCAATGTGCTTGGGAGAGCCCCGTTTCCACCATCGTTTGGACATATCATGGGAACGGACCGTAACGGACAGGATATGCATTTGCTTATGTTGTATGGTGCAAAATACACGTTAGTTACAGCACTTGTTGTTGCCCTCTTGAGAGTCCTATTTGGAGGGGCAATGGGTGTTTTCTTATCCATTTATGCCCCTTATTTGAAAAAGTATTTTAAGGACTTTTTCGTTATCTTTAGATATATTCCGACTATATTCTTAGGAATTGTTTTAATGTTGCCAGTGCATGGATCGTTTGAAAGTCCCATGTCCTCGGTTGTTACTTATCAGATTTTAATGCTAGTCTTTCTTGGTTTCCCGTCGGTTACTACTTTTGCATCAGATATTACAGATGAATTGGTTAGAACATCCTTTGTGAAGAGTTCGTATTTAATGGGGGCTAGTAGGTTTCATATAATCCGAAAACATTTGATGCCCTATTTTCGCTCGTATGGGGTTTTATTTACCTTCCAACAGTTATTAAGCGCCCTCCAGATCACGATGCATTTAGGTGTTTTTTCTTTTTTTCTTGGCGGTCAGACAATTGGAGGAACGTTTGGGTATGAAGAACCGCCGAAGGCAGCGTCTTTAACCAATGAGTGGGCTGGTTTAATTGGCCAGAATTTTCATGACTTTATGAGAGCACCATGGATGATTTTTGCCCCAATTTTAGGCTTTTTCGTTGTTATCTTAATTGTGAACATGATGAGAAAAGAATTGGAAGAACAGATGAATGGAACGCTTGTCCTAAACAAGAAAAAGAAGGATGCAATTATTTCTTCACCCATTCAACCAGAAAAGCATCTTTTTGAATTCGTGAAAAAAGAACAACAACCACATGGATTTTCGGAGGTTGTTGGTAAAGAATCTAAGAGAAAGTTTTTTAGCAGGAAGGGTTTGATTTGGGGGTTAGTGGTTATTTTTATATGTTTAGTGACTGTTTATGAACCAGGTGGGAAGGCCAAAATTCCGGAGGCGGCTAGTGCCAATAAGAAATCTACATCCACTAAGCCAGTTGTTTCCACTTCGCCACTAGCACAAGAAACTTCAAGCCCAGTGAAACAGAAACCACATGCAGTAGGGGAAGAAATTAAACTAACAGATTCGACACTAACGGTAACAAAGGTAGAAAAATCAAAAGGAACCTCTGAAGAAAAACCTAAGGCAGGAAATGAATTTTTCATCATTACAGTTGAACTGAAAAATACAGGAAAAGAGAAGGTGCGGTTTGCACCCCATTTCTTCAATGTTAAGGATAGCAAAGGGAACATATATATGCAGCCGTTCTTGATGATCGATATTGATACAACCCTCTCATCTGGTGAACTAGATCCTGGCAGTAGTGTCACGGGCACACTTGCTTATGAATTGCCAATGAATGCGCAGTTTCAACTAGAGTACGTCCCTTATCAGCAAGTGAATGGCCCAGTAATTAATTTACAATAGATAAATAAAGTAAAAATCCCTTTACAATAATTGCAGAGGGATTTTTTTAAGTAAACTATTATTCTTCAATAATTCCAACCCTCTTAAGCTGTATCTCTTTCACCTTCTGATATTGCTCATCAGGCCACCATGCTCCGCAATCATCGGATACCACACAGGCCGCACATTTTTGTAGGTCGTAGACAATCATACCTTTGATGGGAGGGGAGTATAGGTGGAGAGTGACTAAATCGGACTTATGGGAAGCTTGCATTTTATGAATAGCTTTCTTCGGTGCATAGAAATATTTTCCTTGATGATGGTATTGATGAAACAATTCGGTAGGCAAGCCGTTGCCTTTTACCTCATAAACCGAATTAAGCGAGGTACCGGACAGGACTTGGATCCAACCGTGGGAATGGCCATGGTCATGTGGGGCACACTCTAATTGCGACCAATTCATTACAAGCAGTTCAACTTCATCATTTTTATAAAGAAGCCTTCGATTGTACGGTTTACCCTTTGATGGTTCTGGCAAGCTAGCAAGATCATCGATTTTTATATCAAGTTTTAATAGAGCCTCTTTTAATTCGTCCTTTGATGGTTTTTTTAAAGGATCTAAAATAATCTTAATCCTATTTGTAAAAGTCATGAAGTATTACTCCTCCTATAGTCGTTTTTTCTTAAAGAAGTTGAACAACATAGGCATCAGATGTCCATTAACAATAATGACTCCAATAATAATTATGATTCCTCCAGCAACACTTATGAGTAAAATTTTCTCCTGTAAAAGTAGAACCGCAGCAATTAAGGTTGTGATTGGCTCTAAGTAGAGAAACATAGATACCTTTGAAGCCTCCAGCACTTCAAGTGCCTTTCCCCAATACCAATATGCGATGCCTGAAACAAAAATGCCGAGAAACAACAAATGAGCCCATTCTGTATGGGTCAAAAGGGAAAGGGATTCCCATCCTCTATTCCTTATGATAAAAGGGGTTGTGAGGATTAGGCCAAGTAAACTCATATAAAAAGTCACCAAAAGAGGAGGGTAAGGGAGTTTTAAGGTTCTTAACAGCACCGAATAAACAGCCCAATTTAGCGTGCTAAGTATCATGAGAAAAAAGCCAATATTCATAGCTATTTGGAAGGAGTGTCCGCTTCTTGTCGAAGTGACTAGCAAAACACCAGTAATCGCAAGGACCATCCCTGCGACCTTTGTGAAGCTTATTTTTTCATGTAAAAAGAGAAGAGAGAGGATGACTGTAAAGATAGGTGAAAAGGAAATGAGCCATCCAGCAGAGGAAGCATCAATCGTTAACAACGCTGTTGCTTGAAGCACCTGATGAACAAACACTCCTAGAATGCCAAGTATCATTAAATGGGGCAAATGTTTTAAAGAAATGAATATCCGGGTCCGCAGCACAAGTAACAACAACAGCAAAAATAAGGCTCCTATTCCAAAACGAAGGACAAGCAACGAATAGGGGTCAAGCTTTCCTAAAACAGCCTTGGTAGATACAAATGAAACTCCCCAAAAACTAATCGACATCGTTGCATACATTGAAGCAGTTAATCTGGATTTACTAGTAGTCACGAGAAGCATTCCCTTCAGCAAAAGTTTGTTATTCAATCTTATGCTTGTCCTGCTAGAAAATGTTTCCTATACATGAGGAGGCTATCTTCTTTTTGTCCATTTGTTTGATTTAAGTAATTTTTTTGGATGAAGGAAACTTTTTTGAACATAAAGAATATAATGTAGAAAAAGCGGAGTTGTTCGTATGTATATAACTAGACGGATGAAGAAGAAAATTTTAGTAAATTCCTTCCTGTGTAAATGGTTAGGAATTATAAGTGAAGAAAATTATCAAGGGATCATAAAGAAGATTCAATCATAGTTATTCCTCAAGAACAATGGACGAGTGGTTTCTCATAGTCTATTGTATCAATTAATGAGGGTGTTCAATATGAGGGAACTGCATCCACAACCAATCATCGGTCAACCATGGACCGGTAGACATGTTATATTGCTTCATTGTACAACAGATAATCAATTCATAAATCTTTATAAAAGTTTTCACGCACCAATCGAGCATCCTCGGCCCAATTGTGCAGAAACTTTATCGCAATTGCTAAGCATCGGTTATCGTATAATGGCCATTACACCAATTTCACCGAATCAACTTCAATATCTATTAGTACTTTGATTTTTACAAAAAAAGGCTTGGTTTTTTTAGTAAAACCAAGCCAGTTTTATTTTCTTCATGTGTTTAAGACTGCTGAACTAAACGGACAAGCATATGTGCCAGCTTATGCTGCTCTTCCTCGGTACCAACCCTCCATAACTCTTGTAATAATCTCTCCTCGGAATTCTTAGGTGATTCTTTTGCAGCTAGGTAATCAGCAACTTTTTGTGCAGAGTTGGCTAATTGTTCTTCGTCCAATCCTAGTCTTTCACCTAATTGAACCTTCCCGCTTAGAAATTCCCTGAAATCATCAAAGCTGGTTAGGGAATCACCGTTTTTGTAAATCTGATTTTCAATTGTCTGTTCATTTAATTGCTTGTCCATGCCTATCACTCCTATTTTGGAAGTATAACAGTGAATCAATGTTTCTATCCTATACATTCCCTGTGTACTCCAAAATGAAACCTATTAAACAATTATTAAATCTCTTCCAATTAAAAGAAAAAGAAACTGAAAAGAGATACATTTACAAAAGGTACAAAGCAATGGCATCCAAAAAAACGCGCAGGGCCAAAGAAACCAAATCCATAGCCGTCACTGGAGCTGTGGTTACCAAATTCCTCTATTTCTAGTCCATCTTGCTTTATCTTTGTCACTTTACCTACAACCCATTCGCCATTAGCATTGCGAAAACGTACCAGTTTTCCAACTAGCTTTAATTGTTGAGCATGCTCATAGGTTAAATCCATCCTGACATTCCCCCCCTTTCCAATAGGACCTACTATAAAATATGAAAATAATAGAAAATGGCAAGGGTTATTACACTAGTCTAGATTATTTTAGATAGACATAGAGTGTTAGAAAAAGGGTTCAGGACATACACTTTTCATAAAGGTCTAGTTTTCGACAGAGAGGAGAGGAAGAGATGATACACGAGAGGAATAAAGCAATTCTTCTTGCTGAAAATATCAATAGCTTTATAAAGTTTCTTAAGCAGAAACATGAAAATAAAAATAATTTCAGGGTGCAAGCGGATAAATTGTATCAAATTAAACTTCTAACAGAGGAGTATAAGTTTCAAATTATTTCTGATGAACTATTTAGAATCAATCAGTTCGACTGGGACGGGAAGTACACCTATTATCTTCTTGAACAGTTTCGTCAAGGGATGAGCATTATCGATGAATACGTACAAAATAATTACGAAGATGTATTCCTTCTAACGGCAAGAATTCATACCTTAAAGAACCTAAGCTCATCCTTTAATAATTGAAAGAGGAGAACTATTTTAATTAATGGTTCTCCTCTTTTTTCAGTGTTAATTATTATGATAATATAGATTTTTTCGATGGCTTTCCTTAAATTGTTTAGGTGTTTCGCCTGTCATCTTTTTAAATAAAAGCGTAAAATAGTTTGGATTATCGTACCCCGTTATTCTTGCTATTTCCCCAATTTTTAACTCCGTTGATACTAACAAGTTTTTGGCTTCTCCCATTCTTCGATTAATTAAGTAATTGATTGGAGTCAATTGCATTTGTTCCTTAAAAACATGTGATAGGTAGTATTTATTAATAAATAATTCATCTGCTATGTCCTCAAGCTTAATATTTTTTTTATAATTCTTATCAATAAATTCTTTTATGCGATGGGCAAGGGTATGGGCTTCCTTTGTTTCGCTTTTACAATGTTGCAGCTTAATAGCTCTATGAATTAATGCAATAGAAGAGGTCAATAAGCCTTGGCAAATGATTTCATAACCTGCAGCTTGCAGGGATGATTCTTCAAATATATGTGCTAAATAGGTTCCGATTTGCTCTGAATATTCATTTTTTTGAATTACTGGTTCTAGATTTGAAGGGATAATATCAAGATCTTTTAACTGATCAATAGCAAGATTGGAGACACCGCAAAAAAAGGTCTTGAGCGGGTTTGTTGGATTCGAGTATTCTTCATGGATGACTCCCGAATTGTAGATGAGTATATCGCCTTCTCTTGCAGTATAACTTTTATTATCGATAATAAAGTTTCCTTCTCCCTCGCAAATATAAATAATTTCACTTAAATCATCATGTTTGTGACTCGGAAAATTCCAATTCGGATTACCGCCAACTTGCCCAGAGTAGGCAAGGACAGGGGGATTATTAAATTTTAAAGGTGAATCTACATATTCCTCGTTGAAAACCTTGTTAATAGAGTTCCCCATCATCTCATCCTCCATTTAGTTGCTTTAGCAGTATAATTCGCCTACCGCAAGATATTAAAGTTTTTTTCTGAAGAAAAACAACATCTTTTAGATTACCAATTTTCAAGATATGTAGAATTTTGATGTCTTTTTTTCATTTTATAACAAAAATGTTAATTAAAATACCTGTTATTTGATGTTTTACCTTTATTTTTTGAATTGTTACTAATGGACTAGTTGGAAAATTAACATGTAACAACAATGTGAATAGCAAGATATTATAGTTTTTATTTCAAGCTTAGCACGATAGTTAATTGTATTAACACTATGGCGATAGTAATATTCTAACTAATCAGATTTTGATAAGAAGGGGTGAACATTCAGTTGGAAGAGAAGAAGGAGTACGCTCTCGAAATGAAAAGGATTTCAAAATCATTTCCAGGTGTGAGAGCACTTGATGAGGTTTCCCTTTATGTGAAAAAAGGAACTGTTCATGCACTCATGGGAGAAAATGGAGCAGGGAAATCTACACTAATGAAAATACTTGCCGGTATCTATAAACCAGATAAAGGTGAACTATTTCTAAAAGGGGAGAAAGTAGAGCTTAATAATCCTCGTGATGCTTTACGCAGTGGGGTTAGTATGATCCATCAAGAGTTAAGTTTTGTATCTGAGATGACTGTTTCAGATAATATTTTTCTTGGCAGAGAACCTACCTTCGGAATGAGTAAGGTAATCAAGAAGAAGGATCAAAGAGAGAGAGCACTAAAGCTATTTCAGCAATTGAAAATTGAATTGGACCCAGATAAAAAAATGTCTTCCCTTTCTGTATCAGATAAACAAATGGTCGAAATTGTGAAAGCGGTTTCGAATCAAGCGGATATTATCGTGATGGATGAACCAACTTCTGCAATCACGGATAGAGAAGTGGAAAAACTGTTTGAAATTATTAAAATGCTAACCTCTCAAGGCAAGTCTATTATTTATATCTCTCACAAAATGGATGAGATTTTTAAAATTGCAGATGAAATAACTGTATTAAGGGATGGTTGTTATATCGACAGTAAAAAAGCAGCAGAGTTAAATCAAGATTTACTTATTTCCTTAATGGTCGGTAGAGAGCTTAAAGAAGTGTATCAAACAAAAACAACGAAAACTAAAAACGTCTTCATGGAGGTAAAAAATCTTACAAGAAAGAGCTACTTTGAAAATATCTCGTTTTCCGTCCATCAAGGGGAGGTGATTGGAATTGCAGGACTGGTAGGTGCAGGGAGAACCGAAGTGGTCGAAAGTATTTTCGGTGTGAATCCTCCCCACAGTGGTGAAATCTATATCAATCAAAAAAAGGTGCTACATAAACACCCTAAGCATGCAATAAAAAATGGAATCGCCTTAGTAACTGAGGATAGAAAACAAACAGGCTTAAATTTAACAGGTTCAGTTAGAGACAACATCAGTTTGGTTAATTTAAAGAAGTTTACTTCCTTTAAAAATATCATCTCTCGAAAAAAAGAAAATAGTGCAGTAGACCAGCAAATAACTTCTTTAAAGATTAAAACACCAAATCGTAACATGTTAGTGAAAAATTTAAGTGGGGGTAATCAGCAAAAAATTGTTATTGCTAAATGGCTATTAAATCATCCTGACATCTTAATTCTAGATGAGCCTACTAGAGGAATCGATATTGGTGCAAAAGCAGAAATCTATAAAATTATCTACGATTTTGCAAGTATGGGTAAATCCGTGATTGTGATTTCCTCAGAGATGCCTGAATTGTTTGGTATTTGTGACCGGATTATTGTCATGAGTGAAGGCAAATTAACTGGAGAGTTTACCAGAGAGGAGTTTGACCAGGAAAAAGTGATGGCATGTTGTGCAGGTATTCAGAAAGGAGAAAAAATCGGATGAACCCTCAAAAAGAAGAAGTAGCGAAATTTAGTCTAATGGATTTAGTAAATTCACAAACGGTAATAAAAACGGGGGGGACAGGAAAGCTCTTTGCGAAATATGGGATATATATTGCTTTTGCCATCTTGTTTATCATCTTATCTATTACATCTGAATCGTTTTTAACATCTACCAATATAATCAATATTTTGCGGCAAGTCTCGATCATTGGCATTGTAGCAATTGGTATGTCCTTCGTGATCATTACTGGGGGGATTGACCTTTCTGTCGGATCCATTATGGCTCTTTCAGCCGTTGTTGCTGCAAGCTTTGCTAAAGCAGACAGCAGTTATTCGATTTTTATCCCAATTATCATCGGAATTACTGTCGGATTAGCTTGTGGACTAATTAATGGTGTTTTAGTTGCTAGGTGGAAGGTTGCACCTTTTATTGCGACTTTAGGAATGATGACTGCAGCTAGAGGACTAGCTATGGTCTATACGGATGGTCGCCCTGTTATTGGTTTAAGCAGTAGTTATAACAATATTGGCAGCGGCTATATCTTAGGATTTCCTATTCCTGTAGTTGCTTTCTTGGTCATTGTTTTAGTAGGAATATTTATTCTCAATTTTACTGTTTTCGGTAGACATGTGTTTGCAACAGGCGGAAATGAACAATCTGCTAAACTATCAGGCATTCACACCAGCTCTGTCAAAATTGGAGTCTACGCTATATCCGGATTATTAGCTGGAATCGGGGGGATGGTTCTTTCCTCAAGAATTATGTCAGGATCACCTGTTCTCGGCCAGGGGTATGAGCTTGATGCTATTGCAGCTGTAGTCATTGGAGGAACTAGTTTATTTGGCGGAGTAGGGAGCTTACTTGGAACACTGATTGGAGTGTTGATTATTGGAGTAATGAACAATGGTCTAGATCTATTAAATGTTTCTTCCTACTATCAACAAATATTAAAAGGAGCCATCATTGTCATTGCGGTTCTACTTGATAAAAAGAATCACCAATAAAAAATATAAGGAGTGAGTGTATGAAAAAGTGGAAGGTATTAGCAGCAGCCCTATTAATCGTTCTAGGGATATTAAGTGGATGTTCAGGAAAAGCAGAAGAGAAAGCAAGTGGAACTGCAAAAGGAAAGCTCAAAATAGGTGTCTTGTACCAGAATTTGCAAAATGAATATATTGTTAATTTACAAGATTCCATTCGAAAATATGCAAAATCTGCTGATGTCCAATTAATTGAATCGGATGGAGAAGGTAAAGCAGAAAATCAAATTAGTCAAGTCGAAAATCTTATCAATCAGAAAGTGGATGCTATTATCTTAAATCCGGCAGACAAGGATGGGAGTGCTCCAGTTGTTGAGCAGGCTGTCGCAGCAAATATTCCGATTATTACTGTGCTCGCAGTAGTCTCCAATGAAGACAAAGCAACAGCACATGTGGGGTCTGACGATGTCGAAGCTGGAAAAATTGAGATGAAGCATATCGCAGACTTGTTAGGTGGAAAAGGAAAGATTGGCATTATCCATGGACCTAATGGCAATTCAGCTGAAGTAAACCGAACGGAAGGAAATGAAAAAGTGTTAAAAGACTTCCCAAATATAAAAGTTGCTGCGGAACAAACAGCCAACTGGTCGCGTGAAGAGGCCCTATCGTTAACAGAAAACTGGCTTCAATCACAGAAGCTTGATGCAATCGTTGCGCAAAATGATGAAATGGCATTGGGTGCCATAAAAGCACTGAGTGCAGCAGGGAAACTGAAAAATATCAAGGTAATCGGAATTGATGCGATCCCAGATGCTTTGAATTCAGTTAAATCAGGAGAACTTTCAGCAACTGTTTTTCAGGATGTAGATGCACAAGGAAAAATGGCAGTTGAGGTGGCAAAAAAAGCAGCGAAGGGTGAAAAAGTAGACAAAGACAATATGATCCCTTTCCAACTAGTAACAAAAGAAAATTTGGATAAATTCACTAGCAAGTAAGCTTTGCTTATTAATATATCAAAGATAATTAAGGAGGCAGTACAAAATGACAGCAGAAAAAAAGTTAAATAATATCCTTGAAATAGAGATTCCCTTAAATGAACGCAAGAACAACGAACCGTTAAGAGTATTAAGTGAAGAGGATTGGAAGTTCTGGAAGGAAAACGGCTATGTTGTTGTTCGTAATGCGATTCCACAAGATCATATTGAACGTTTAGTAAAGTTAATTTGGGAATTTGAAGAAAAGGACCCTAATGATTCCTCCACATGGTACACAGCTCCCCGCCGTGAAATGGCAATGAAAGAGCTGATGAACACTGGAATGGTTGAATTATATAACCATCAGTATTTATGGGATAACCGTATGTATGAGAAGATCTACAATGCTTTTGTTGATATTTGGGGTACTGAAAAGCTATGGGTAAGTATTGACCGCTGTAATTTAAACCTTCCCATGAAACCAGGCCATGAATATAAAGGATTCATTCATTGGGATGTAGATACTTCCTTAGATCCAATCCCGGTTAATGTACAAGGGGTTCTATCCCTGGTCGATACGGATGTAGATATGGGCGGATTCCAGTGTATTCCTGAACTTTATAGCACTTTTGATGATTGGGTAAAAACACAGCCTGCCGATAGAGATCCTTATAAGCCAGACACTACAGGATTTACTCCAACAAAAGTGGTGACCAAAGCTGGAGATTTACTCATCTTTAATAGCATGCAGCCACATGGTATTCGCCCTAACTACTCTGAAAAGGCACGAATTGCACAATATATTTCTATGTTCCCAGCGCAAGAAAATAATGAGGGCTTAAGAGAAACAAGAATCCAATCTTGGAGTGAAAGAATTAAGCCTGAGGGATTCGCTTTCCCAGGGGATCCGCGTAATTGGGAACAAGTAAAATATGATCGAGCGGTACTTACAGAATTAGGTGAGAAACTATTAGGGCTAAAAAAATGGTAATTCAAAATTAATTGTTTGAAAACAGAAGAGCCAATTGAAAAATATTTGCGCTCTCCTGTTTTTTTTTACACAGAAAATGAACGAGGAGGAGAATTTTATGAATGATGTTTGTATTTGTTGTGGAAGTGAGTTAGCTAAAATGGAAAGAAATAGATCGGTATGTTGGGATTGCAGTAGTGAGATGAACGAAACATACGATGAAGAATAAATAAGTCCATTATTGAAGATTCCAATTAACGGGGGGCATATATGAAGTACAGTAAAATACACAAAACAGAGCTGAATGTTTCAGAAATCTGTTTCGGTACATGGCCGATTTCTGGCCATGGAATGGGAAAGGTTAATGAAGAGGATGCAAGAAAAACGATATTCCGTGCCGTAGATTTGGGAGTGAATTTTTTTGATACTGCGGATATGTATGGCTTTGGCTATGCGGAGGAACTATTAGGAAAGAAATTGGGTTCCAAAAAGCAAGACATAGTCATAGCAACGAAGGTAGGGTTGGAATGGGACCTAGCAGGAAATCTAAGGAACAATTTGAAACCGGACTATGTAATTCGAGCTTGTGAAGATAGTTTGAAGAGACTTAAAGTTGATCAGATTGATCTCTATCAATTGCACTGGCCGGATCCAGATACTCCTATGAGTGAAACAATGGAGGCTTTAAGTATGCTTGTTGAATCGGGAAAGGTTCGTTTCGTGGGAGTGTCTAATTTTTCTATTGAGCAGATGGTAGAAGCAAGTCACTATCTACCCATCGTCACCAATCAAGTGGAATACAGTTTATTAGATAGAAAGGTAGAAAAAGAAATTATTCCTTATGCAGAAAGTGAAGGAACATCTATCCTTCCTTATAAAGTGTTGGGAAGGGGAATACTGACCGGTAAATTAAAAGAAGTTCCTCGTTTTGAGAAAGGGGACTGGCGAAGTGAGGAAGAAATTTTTCAAAAGGATCGACTCCTTCAAACTCTGAAACTAGTGGAACAATTAAAGCCAATTGCCACGGATTACGGTTGTACGGTGAGTCAACTTGTTATTGCATGGTCATTACGATGGAAAAGTGTGCCCTCAGTCATTATCGGAGCAAGACGACCGGAACAAATAGAAGATAGCTGTTTAGGTTCTGGCATTAATCTCTCTAGTGCGGACGTAAATTATATGAATTCACTTTTTAGTGAGTCAGTAGGTGCTTACTAAATACAAACTAAGGAGGGAATAAAATGAAGCATCAAATTGAGCATCTTGTCTTCTTTAAATTTAAAGAAGGGACTCAGGAAATAGATAAAAATGAACTGGTAAATCGGTTTCGCTCTCTTGAGGGTAACATTCCTGGACTGGAATCGGTGTCTGTCGGATTAAATACTACAGTTGAGCAGGAATTTGCTGACTATGAATTTGGAATGAGTATGCTATTTGAGAATCGTGAAATGTTAGCAGCGTATCAGCTTCACCCCAACCATTTGGAGGCAGTTCAATTGGTAGGGGAAATAGTAGATGGCGTGGCGGTAGTTGATTTTGAGATTAGTAAACTATAGATAAATATACAAAGAGAGTTATGACGATTAAGCAAGAATCGAATAACTCTCAGTTGTTTCTTATGTTTCATCTTGGATAGCTATTCCCTCTAACCTCTCCAAAAGTTTATAGGGCCTAACCCTAAATGCTTCATATGGGATGGAATATCCCTTCATTGCATCTAGTACTCTAGGTAAAAACTTTCCTCGTTTTATATATTGATTGACATTAGATGAATCGAGTTTCACAAAGCGAACATCCTGTGTTTCTTCAGATGTTCTTAAAACTCCTCCAGTACTTTTGCCGTGAAAAACGATGGAAACCGTGCTTCCATTTGAATAAACCCCTGTTACGCCTAGTAACTTAACCGTTATCCCAGTTTCTTCAAAGATTTCTCTACACAGTGCGGTGTCTAATGTCTCGCCATCTTCAACTCCTCCACCGGGTAGTTCCCAAGTATCTGATCGCCAATAGGTTCTAACCAGTAACGTTTCTTCCTTTTCATTTGTAATATAACCACTAACCGTCACTGTTTGTTTTTGAGATTGATGGTCACCTATTGAAGATAAAGTTTCTTGATGGAAATCCAAATAAAGCTTTCCTAACTTTAATAGTTGTTCTTTTGTTTTCTGATGCAGGTCATCCATTTTGACTCTCTTTTGGATGTTCAAATAGTCATCGTAGCTTGGGTATTGCCAAATGACCAAAATCTCATTCTCCATCTCCGTGTTCCAACAACCCAAAAGATTTGCCCCGTTTTTTAGTTGATTAGCCTTCAAGAACTTATCAAAGAAATGGTTAAACTCAGGTCTTCTTCCAGGAGTTATCGAATAAGTTTCTCTTATAAAGTACATGAGGAACCTCTCTTTTAGTAAATTATACAATCTTCGTGATGACATTGTATGTGTAGCTTCCATTCCTGTGAAAGGTACTTTCTATTGGCTCATTTTGTCAAATCTAGTAAAATAATAGAATAAGTGAAAATGTGGGTTATAAAGTTGTTAGCGATCGATTATACATAATAATATTTTGTTAGTTTTGAAAAAATGTTGTACCTAGGTGATTCCTGTAACTGACACTATTAAGTAGAGGTAATGTATGAATAGTATTAATGTGGAAAACACAAAGAATGTCGATGAATGCTATCAACTGGCGGAAAAAAGAGCGGCTCACTATTTTCAGTCGCTGTATGACCAGGTAATAAAAAAAACCTATATACCAACCTTAACGAAGGATTTTCAAGTTTGGAAACAGAACCATGTGAGACATCCATTGTTATCGTTATTGGGATCTCGAAAGAATAAACCGGATACCAAAGATTATTCCAATTATATCCGCTGGATGGATGTAACAGGGAAATTAGATTCATATCTACACCGAAGTATTTCTTATATTTATATGAGGGATTTAGGAAAATCTCTTCAATCACCAGATACCCAGACTCGAATCCTAAATGTCGTAGACAGTTTGAAAAATCATCTAACAACGTCTGATTCAGGAAAAAAGTCGGGCCTAATCAGCATGGCAGGATTGTACAGGTGGGCACAGAAGGAAGGGATTGAATCTACTTTCATCTGGCTGATGGACAAACTAAAGACAGTATCCTCCAATATTCCGGAGGGGATGGACGCGGAACATGCCCAGAGAAAGCTAATCAAAATCATTGCCGGAGTATTGATGCACGTGATAGAAGAGTTGGACAATACTCTATCAGCAAATGAACGTACGGTGAAACTAAATGAAGCGATTAGACTCGGATACTCTTATGGTTTGACCTATCCTTTTATTGATGATCTTCTAGATTCTAACGTCTTGTCTACTCAAGAGAAACAACAATATACAGATTTGATACGGACCACACTTATTACAGGATTTGTTCCAGAATTGGGCAGTTGGGGCGGTGATAACTTGAAACTAATTCAATTTATCCATGCTGAACTCCGTGAGGCCTATAAGTATATTAAAGCTTATCAGCATTCTGAAACATTGAACACATTCTTTGAACAATCCTATGTGTTTTTTCAATCACAGGAAGTGGACCGAAAAAAAGATCTGTCTAACCCTAGCTACACAAATGAAGACATTTATATACCAATTATTTTAAAATCCTCTTCATCCCGCTTAATTGTTCGATCAGTCATCAGTGCTTCTGAAGATGAAGGGTTTGACAATAGAGCTTTCTTTTATGGAATATATAACCAATTGGCAGATGATTTTGCCGATATGTTTGATGACATGAAGGAAGGGGCAGTAACTCCGTATACTTATTATTTGAAATATCATGGGTTGCGATCAGATTTAATAAATCCGTTTGAACTATACTGGGCGGTAATTAGCCATTTAATCCATAACGTGTATGACTCGGATTTACTGACCTGTGAGGTCATTCTTGATCGAGCAATTAATGGTCTCAAACGATTCAAAGCAAGAATAGGGAAGGAAAAATATTCTGAAGTGATGAAATTATTTGCTTCTGCGGATTCAGAATTCAATGGTGTCATTCAAACGATGATTCGAAGAGCGGATGATGTTGATTTTTTTGATAAACTTCTTCGTGACCAGATCATTACCACCATTAGGAACCAACGGAAAGAACAGGATGAATTTATAGATACAGTTAAAACTGTTCGCAATCAGATCAACAATATCTTGACCATCTCTAAGACCGAGAATTCTTCGCAAATTAATGAATCAATCGTGGATGCTGCCAACTATAGTTTAGCTGGAGATGGAAAACGATTGAGGCCCATTATGACTTGGGTCATGGGGGTTAACGAATATAGATTAAATCAAACTGCCATTGTTCCATTACTGAGATCGCTAGAATACATGCACACCGCCTCACTAATCTTCGATGATTTGCCATCGCAGGACAATGCTTCACTTCGTAGAGGGCGTGCAACTCTACATAAACAATATAATATTGCTACAGCGGAATTAACTGGTCTTTTTTTGACACAAAAGGCGATTGAGGAACAAGCATCTCTTGAACAGTTTGATTCGAAAACAGTGCTTACATTAATTCAATATTCAACTCAAGTAACCGAAATCATGTGTAAGGGACAGGCGATGGACCTAGGTTCCAAAGGTAAGCCGCTAACACTCGAACAATTGAATTCTATGTGCTTTTATAAAACGGGAATTGCCTTCGAAGCATCCTTAATTATGCCAGCTATTCTTGCACAAGCAGATGATTATGAAATGAAAGGTCTAAAGCAATTTGCTTATCATGCCGGGATTGCGTTTCAGATTAAGGATGACCTGCTTGATGTAGAAGGGGACAGTACTTTGCTGGGTAAATTTATTGGTAAAGATGCCGATAATAACAATTCCACATTTGTATCTATCCTCGGGCGTGAAGGTGCTAAAAAAGAGATGTGGGAACATTACTGTCTCGCCATAGAGGCATTAAATGAGGTACCGCACAAAACCACTTTTCTGAAGCACTTATTGAACTATATTGTTAACCGTGATCAATAAAAAACGATAAGTCTTGGAACTTGCCAAGGCTTTTTTGTATGCCGCAGATTATGTAGAAAAATGGAAATGAAAAAGAGGTTAGAACCGATAAATATATGGGAAAAGGATTACTGTAATGGAAATTTTTATAAGATAGGAATAATATGAACTATAAAGCAAGAATAATAAATGGAGGGATATCAATTGAGAATTGATAAATCTGAATGGCTCTCACTTAGTAAGGAAGTAAAAGTGAAATTGATCCGTTTAGCTATTTTGGAGAATTCAATTAAATATCTCACTGTTACATAGATGATAAATTACAACAAATTGTATAGAATAGAGTCATTGTGAGTCTATACAAGCTTGAAAGGTGAGATTATGGGATACGAAATCGATGGTATATTAATATCAGAAGAACAATTGAAGCAAAAAGTGAAAGAATTAGGCGCAACCATGATGCAGGATTTACAAGATGAATCGATTGTTTTTATTGTTGTCTTAAAGGGTGCTTTTGTTTTTGCAGCTGATTTAGTTCGAGAGCTTGGAGGAAACGTGACCGTTGATTTTGTGGCCGCTTCAAGTTACGGAAATCAAACGGAGACTACGGGAAAAGTACGTTTGTTAAAAGATATTGATGTGAACATTACAGGGAAAAATGTGGTGCTTGTCGAGGACATTATCGATTCAGGGTTAACATTAAGCTTCTTAAAAGAACATTTCGAGCTTCACAAACCGAAATCTATGAAGATCTGTACCTTACTTGATAAACCTGAGCGCCGAAAAGTCGATTTAAAAGCAGATTATGTAGGGTTTGTTATTCCTGATAAATTCGTAATTGGATATGGAATTGACTATGCAGAGCATTATCGAAATCTGCCGTACATTGCTACTGTCAAAGAAGTGTAAGCCTATACCGCAAAGCTTACACTTCTTTGATTATGGTCCATCTAAGATAAACCATAAAGGGAACCGTGAATTAGTACATAATTTATTGCAATTAATTGGTTTATTGAATTATTATTAGATATCCATACATAAACATAAGAAACAAAATTTTATTGCTATCGCATCTTGGAGGAGCAACATGGAGAAAAGATACAGTGGAAAAATAGCCCTGTTTTCATTGGTTTTTTTACTTTTTATATCAATAATTGGAAGCAGTTTTGTTAAGTCTGCCAAAAAAGAAAACATACAAAAAATAACGATTTATCTAGCCGGAGATTCCACAGTTTCAGATTATTCGAGCTCGTTATCCCCTAGGGCGGGGTGGGGACAGGTCCTAGAAAAACACTTCGATAATCAAGTGGTTGTAATAAATGAAGCAACACCTGGCAGGAGCTCCAAAAGTTTTATTGATGAAGGGCGACTTAAACTGATTCTTAATCAGATTGAAAAAGGAGATTACCTCTTTATTCAATTCGGGCATAATGATGAAAAAATAAAGGATCCTTCCCGTTATACAGAGCCCAATTCAACCTATAAAAACTATTTAAAACAATATATTGATGCTGCCCGTGCCAAACAGGCTATTCCTGTCCTTGTGACACCAGTTGAACGAAGATATTTTACAGAAAAAGGCGTGCTAAGCAGGACGCACGGTGATTATCCGGCTGCGATGAAGGAACTTGGATTAGAAGAACATGTACCAGTCATCGACCTGACTGCAAAAAGTCATGCTTTGTTCCAAAAGCTTGGACCAGAAAAAACGAAGGATATCTTTCTATGGCTGGATGCCCAAGAGAATATGAACTATCCAAATGGTGTCCAGGATAACACACATTTCCAGGAAAATGGTGCTAAGAAAATTGCACGTATGGTGGTCGATGGAATTGAAGAATCAATGCTTGTGTCACTTAGTAACCACATCTTAAAGAAGTAAGCTTGACTAAAATAAAGAGGGCAGACCATATAAATATGAGTCTGCCTTTTCTTAATCGCTACATTGTTAACATTAAGATATCCAAATTCGAAATGTGAGTGGCACCTGAGTCTCGAATGTTTTTTAAATGATTAATATCCAGAATGTCTATCGTTCGATTGGATAATCGGATGAGCTTTTGATTTTTCCACTTGTTCAATATTTTATTTACTGTGATTCTTGAGGTACCTATGTATCGGGCAAATGAGGTTTGGTCAATAGAAAAACTCCCATTTTCGTTAATTAGCTTTAATAGATAATGGGCCATCTGTTGTTCAACAGGAGAGTTAAGAAAGGAGATAATTTCTGCTAATATCCTAAATTTATAGATTAGTGAATTAGTAAAAATACATGCAGCTTCAGGGTGCTCGGTACAAATAGTTATTAATGCTTCATCCGAAAAATGATAGATTACAGATGGACAGGTTGTGATCGCAGAAGTTAAATAATTTTCCTTTCTAGCCCCATGCTCACCAAACAACATCCCTTCTGGAACATAATTAACTGTTCGTTCCACTCCCTCTTGAGATAGAAGTGAGATTTTGATTCCCCCAGAAGACAAGAAAAAAAATCCTCGCCCTTCACTTCCCTGGTGATAAACGACTGAATTTTCCTCTGTCTGAAGTTTTTTTCCATATTTTATATACGGACTCCATGCATATCGAAGGTTTTTCATATCAGCACCTTCCCAAGCAGTTTTTTTAATTCGTCGGGTTTTTTTATAATGAATTTCTTACCATGAATCTCTATGATTTCTTCTTCTTTCCATTGTTTTAATATTTTATATATGGTGATTCTTGTTAATCCTGTACACTTAGTTAGGTCTTGTTGTGTGAGGGGAACTTCAAAATTCTTAAATTCATAACAAATATTCAGAAGGATGACAGAGAGTTGTTGTTCAGGTAAAAGAGTGTCTAAATATATTTTATCAGCAAGAATGTGCATTTTATGAATGACGGTTTTGATAAACATATTTAAAATGGAGGGTTGGTATTTTATTAGTTTTTGAAAATGCTCACATGAAAAGAAATAGAGAATAGAGTCATTAACAACAGTAGCCGTTGTAAAGTGAGGCTGACGGTCCATTGCTTGAACACCTAATAGCTGTCCAGGTATGCCGATGTTTAACAAGCGCTCTTTTCCAATTGCAGTTGTTGTCGTTACTTTAATTAACCCCTGTTGGATGTAATAGAATCTATCCCCCGTAGTTCCCTGCTGGTAAATACAAGTTTTTTCTTTAAAAAATTGCCTAGTACCAAAATTCAAACATGACTCCCAATTTATATCACTGTCAAACAGGATTGCCACCAAATCAACTCCTAAGTGTAATTTAATTGCTTAGGTAGAGAAATTTTAGATTGTATTTTGTTAACGCTTACATTTTATTATAGCTTACTTGGTTTGTAATGTTAAAATCTCATAACAATTGGCAAAAAAAAAATTTTATGTTAACAGCTTAACAATAGTGTAAAAGAATTTAAATATAAAATCAATATAGGTTAGTTGAATTCAAAATATTCAGCAAAAATGTTAATTAGACTACATTTCTTCAAGGTGGTCAGTTTTATAATGACATTATGAAATTAGAGGAGGATGTTTATGGGAATTCGCACGGGAGCACAGTATATTGAAGCACTAAAAGCCCGAAATCCAGAAGTTTGGTTATCGGGAAAAAGAATTAAAAATGTCTTTGAAGAGCCTGTTTTCAATCAACCTATTCTTGAAATGGCAAAGCTGTATGATTTACAGCATGATTCTCAATATCAAGAGGACATTACACATATTTGTGAAGAAACTGGTGAAAGAATCTCGAATGCATTCTTGATGCCTAGAAGTTATCAAGATTTAGATGCTCGAAGAAAAACTTTTGAGGTATTTGCCAAAGCAACATTTGGTTTAATGGGAAGAACGCCTGATTTCCTAAATGTCGTCGTTACTTCCATGGCGAGCAATTCAGAGTTCTTGGATAAATATAATCCTGAATGGGGTAAAAATATTCGCGCCTATTTCAAACATGTTCGCGATCATGACTTGTTTTTAACTCATGCGATTATTAACCCTCAAAATGACAGGAGTAAATCTTCGCATGAGCAACAGGATATGTTTACCCACTTAGGTGCAGTGAAAGAAACTCCAGATGGTTTAGTTGTCAGAGGAGCCAAAATGTTAGCAACTCTTGCCCCGATTACTGACGAAGTGATTGTTTATTCCTTTCCTGGGTTTAAACCAGGGGATGAGCGTTATGCGCTTGCCTTTGCTCTTCCACTTGATACACCAGGTCTTCGCATTTTATGTCGTGAAGCCATGCAAGATGGTAAACGATCCGTTTACGACCATCCATTAGCATCGAGATTCGAAGAAATGGATGCAGTTCTAGTATTTAACGATGTTTTAGTCCCATGGGATCGAGTATTTCTTTATAACAATGTTGAAGCTGCTAATCTACTTTATCCAAAGACTGGAATTGGGCAGCAACCAGCACATCAGTCGGGTGTTAGAGGGTTAATTAAGCTTCAATTTGCTACTGAGGTGGCTTGTAAGATAGCTGACTCTATTGGCGTAGATGGATACCTAAATGTTCAAAATGATTTAGGAGAATTAGTTCAATCGGTTGAATCCATTAGGGCTTTGCTTCGGATTGCAGAGTATGAATATGAAAAGCTTCCATCTGGTGAGGTCATGCCAGCGTATGCTCCACTAGAAACCATCCGAGGGTTGCTGCCAAAAATGTATCCACGTGCGATTGAGGTGATTCAAATTATTGGTGCTGGTGGGCTTTTGATGTCTCCTACGGATGCTGACTTTGAGAATCCAGAATTAAGAGAGGATTTAGAGAAGTATTATCTTGGAAGAGAAGGAGTTTCCGCGGAAGAACGCGTTCATCTCTTTAAACTAGCGTGGGATTTATGCGGTGAGGCATTTGGTCAAAGGCTTCTTCAATATGAACGCTATTATACTGGGGACCCAATTCGTAAAAGAGCGATTTTCTATAACAACCATAAAAGGAAAAATTCTTTTGAGCTTGTTGATGAAGCTATGAAAATATTTGAACGAAAAAGTGAAGTTACAAGCTTATAAACTAATTATTAAATAACGAGGAGGTGTGAACGATTCAGACGCTAAAAGAGGGAGTCCTGACACTATCAGGTTCTGTTATTGCCATAGGTGCATTTGATGGGGTCCACAAAGGACATCAAGCTGTGATTAAGCAGGCGGTGAAAAAAAGCCGGATTTCTCATGTTCCCAGTGTAGTGTATACATTCGATCCGCCTCCTCGACATTTTTTTAATGGCGTTCAAACCTTAACTCCTATTGAGGAAAAGTTGGGTAGAATCTCGATGTTAGGTGTAGATTATGTGGTTGTTGCCAGCTTTGATGAATGGTATGCAACTCGTCCACCTGAGGATTTTATCTATGAATTATCAAAACTTAATCCAATTGAAATTACCGTTGGTTCCGATTTTCATTTTGGTAAAGATAGAAAAGGTGATGTTAGTCTTTTACAAAAGTATTTTTCGATAAATGTAGCGTCACCTGTTTACTGTAATAGTGGCAAACGTATTTCATCTACAAGAATCCGCCAGCTTATTTCAGAAGGAGATTTTCAGCAGTCTTACTCATTGCTGGGGTGGCAGGCAGGAATAGAATAACAAATACTGCTTAGGTATAAATCGGGGGTCATTACTATATGAAACTATTAGGAATTTCAGGCACTATTATTGGGGCGAAGACCAGTATTGTTGTCCAAAAGGTACTTGAGGAAGCAAAGAAATACAATCCCCATGTTGAAGTCGAACTCTTGGATTTAAGAGATTATGACGTCCAATTCTGTGATGGGAGAAATCCCTCATCCTACAACGATGACACAAAAAAAGTTCTTGAAGCCATTCATTCCGCTGATTTTTATATTATCGGTACACCGATTTTCCAAGGATCTTTATCAGGTCCGCTCAAGAATTTATTTGATTTGATTAATCCAAAAGATTTTCGTAATAAGGTAATGGGCTTTGTTGCAACAGGCGGAACATATCAGCACTACCTTGTGATTGAAAATCAATTGAAACCAATTGCAGGATTTTTCCGGGCGTTTGTAGCACCTGGGTACGTATACGTTAATAATGATCATTTAAATAAAGAGAATGAAATAATAGATTCTGATGTACAATCCAGAATCACAGCCTTAGCTAAAGAAGTGGTCTTCATGCAGGAGGCATTAAAATCGTCAGAAGAAAAATTAGTAGGAATAGTTCATTAAGTCTATGCCAATCGTTGAACTGAAAATAGTAGAAGGCAGAGAAGCAAAAGTCAAAAAAAAGCTAGTGGAAGATATTACTGATGTCATTGCTGAGAATCTTAGTGTTCCACGTGACAAGATCCGGATTCTGTTATATGAAATTCCGGCAGAAAATTGGATCGTTGGGGGAACCCCAAAATCTAGCATACCTGAATAATGAGAGGAGACGATTATTTATGTCAAGTTCATTAAAGCCAATAAACCTATGGGGATTTATAGAAGAAAACAAGGACTTACTAAAGCCGCCAGTTAATAACAAGGTCGTTTGGAAGGATTCAGAGTTAATGTTTATGGTAATCGGTGGCCCGAATAAACGACGCGATTTTCACGTGGACCCTTCTGAAGAGATTTTCTATCAAATTAAGGGTGATTGCTACGTTGAGATTATTAATAACGAGGGAAAGCGAGAAGTTATTACGGTGAAAGAAGGGGAAGTTTTCCACCTGCCCCCGAATGTTCCTCATTCCCCACATCGTGTTGCTGATACGATTGGTATTGTAATCGAGCGAGACAGAGCTACAGGTGAATTAGAGGATTTTGTATGGTTCTGTGATGAATGTGACCATGAAATGCACCGAGTTACCGTTCAATTGACGAATATTGAGGTTCAAGTGAAAGAAGCGATCAACGGTTTTAATGGAAGTCTAGAACTTCGTACATGTAAGAACTGTGGACATATCATGCCAGAAGAAGCGAGTGAATGGAAATGCGAGTAGATTTTCATACACATATTATCCCTGAAAATTTTCCGGACTTTGCAACTAAGTACCAAAATGATAGATGGCCTGTACTTCAGCTAACCTGTTCTTGTGGTGCCAATATTATGGTAGCTGGCAAAGTTTTTCGAGAAGTGACTGATCAAGTGTGGAGCCCTGACAAACGAATGAGTGATATGGAAAAAGAAAATGTAGACATTCAAGTTTTATCGCCTATTCCTGTTACATTTTCTTATTGGGCACCACTTGAAGAAGCAGTAGCCATGGCTCAATTTCAAAATGATTTTATCGCAGAGACAGTTTCACAGCATCCTACCAAGTTTATCGGGTTAGGTACTGTTCCTCTGCAAAATGTAGAGGCTGCAATTCGTGAATTGGATCGCTGTGTTCATCAGCTTGGGTTAAAAGGGATTGAAATTGGTACAAATATAAACGGGAAAAACCTTGATGATGAATCGTTTTTAGACTTTTTTGCGATGTGTGATAAATGGAATGTTCCTATTTTCGTTCATCCATGGGAAACATTGGGAAGTGATCGATTGGCCTCTCATAACCTAATGTATACTGTGGGCATGCCAAGTGAGACAGCATTAGCTGCCGCAAGTCTCATCCTCGGTGGAGTGATGGAGAAATTTCCTGGATTAAAGATTTGTTTTTCTCATGGCGGGGGTTCACTTCCTTACATCCTTCCAAGACTTGATCATGGATGGAATGTGTGGCCGCACTTGCAGATGACGGAAAAGCCGCCAAGTTTTTATGCAAAGAAATTTTTCTATGATTCGATCGTCAATAACCCGGTGAATATTAAATTCTTAGTTGAAAAATTTGGAGCAGAACAAGTGATTATGGGGTCCGATTATCCATTTTTACTCCGTGAAACTCCACCAGGGAAGATCATTGATGATACCTTAACACTTACTGAAGCGCAGAAAAGAGCCATGTTAGGTGAAAACGCATTACGATTCTTAAACTTACCGGTTAATCAACTAATCTAGCAGGAAAAGAGATGAGATGATGGTTGAAAAAGTGATGACACCAGAAGAGAAATTAGCAAGTCTTGGTTTGAAGTTGCCGTCTCTTCGCCCCGCTTCTGGAAATTATGTAAGCTGTGTTCGGACAGGGAATCTTATTTTCACCTCGGGTCAGGGTACAGATGAATACCGTGGAAAACTTGGTGAAGATGTATCTATAGAGGTTGGGTATCAGGCCGCGAGACAGTGCATGCTTAATCTTTTAGCAGTTGTTAAACATGAACTGGGTGATCTCAGCAAAGTAAAACGGGTGGTAAAAATTCTTGGGTTTGTCAACAGTACTCCTGATTTTACAGCTCAGCCTAAAGTAATGAACGGTTCCTCCGATTTATTGGTAGAAGTGTTTGGGGAAAAGGGCAGGCATGCGAGATCTGCTGTAGGGATGGCACAGTTGCCCCACAATAACACAGTTGAGGTTGAGATGATTCTAGAGGTCGAGGATGGTGAACATGATGAGTAAATTGCTTGAAAAACAACTACAAATTAATGACGCAAAGCTGTTTATTAATGGGGAATACGTTAATGCTATTTCAGGAGAAACCTTTGACACTATTAATCCAGCAACCAATCAAAAGTTAGCTTCAGTCGCAAGTGCAAGTGAACAGGATGTAGAAAGAGCTATACAAGTTGCACAACGAACTTATGAAAGTGGTATTTGGAGCCAAATGCCAGTTGAGGAGCGAGCGAAAATTCTCTGCCGTATGTCTGACCTAGTGATGGAACGTGTAGATGAACTAGCATTAATCGAAACCTTAGACGTGGGCAAACCAATTAAAGAAAGCAGAGATTTTGATATTCCTAGAGCAGCATCCAATTTACGATTTTTCGCTGAAATGGCTAAATATATCCATCATGAGCATTATGAACAATCCAAGCATATGAGCTATACAAAATATGCTCCTGCAGGTGTAACAAGTTTAATCATTCCTTGGAATTTACCTTTTATGCAAATGACATGGAAAGCTTCTGCTGCCTTAGCTGCAGGAAATACGGTAATTGTAAAGCCGGCATCCTATACTCCCCTTAGTGCAGTCATGTTAGGTGAAATTGCCAATGAAGCAGGATTACCGCCAGGAGTGTTGAATATACTTACAGGACCAGGTGGAACAGTAGGTACCGCAATGACTACTCATCCTAACGTTCGTCGAATTTCCTTTGTTGGGGAAAGCTCAACTGGTAAAACCGTTATGAGAAATGCAGCCTCACAGTTAATCCCCGTATCATTAGAATTAGGTGGAAAATCGGCCAATATTGTATTTGAAGATGCAGATTTAGACGAAGCGGTTGCGGGCTCGATTGAGGCGATTTTTAGAAATCAAGGAGAAATTTGTTTAGCAGGTTCACGATTGTTAGTGCAGGAAACCGTTTATGATAAATTTCTCGAAAAATTTGTAGCAGCCGTTAAGAAAATCAGAGTAGGTGACCCATTGGATGAGAGTACTGATATGGGTGCGGTTATATCCAAAAGCCATTTAGAAACTGTTGACGATTATGTGCAAATTGGAATTGCAGAAGGTGCAAAGCTTGCAATTGGCGGCAAGCGAGTAGATGGATTAACACAGGGGAATTTTTACGAGCCGACGGTACTCTATGATGTAAATAATAAAATGAGAGTAGCTCAGGAAGAAATTTTCGGCCCAGTTTTAGTAGTCATTCCGTTTAAAACGGAAGAAGAGGCTATTCAAATAGCTAATGATTCTATCTACGGCCTAGCGGGCGTCGTTTGGTCAAATGATTTAAGACGTGCCCATCGTGTAGCTGCCCAAATTAATTCAGGCTTGTTCTGGATCAATTGTTGGTACTATCGGGATTTAAGAACTCCATTTGGAGGTTCAAAGGCTAGCGGGATTGGCAGGGAAGGCGGCCGCCACAGCTTTGAATTTTATACAGAGGCCAAGACCATAACAATGAAATTATAAGATGGAAAGTGATAAGGTGGCTAATATTGGCCACTTTTTATCTATAGGTTGTGTTTAAGAACAGTGTTGATTTTTCTAACCTGTTGATTGGAGCGGAAGGCACGAAGACTCCTGTGGGAGTACGGGTCAGGGGAGACCCCGCAGGCGCTTGCGCCGAGGAGGCTCGCCGAAACGCCCACGAACCGCTCGTGCCTGGAGCGGAAATCAACAGACAAATTTAACAAAGCTTATCTATAAATATAGCAAAGGAAGGTGCAGTTCAATTGAAAATTTTAGTAGAATCGATCGCTCATGAATTACTTGATGCAGAAAATCATCAATATTCAGTAGCTCCCTTAACACAACGCTATTCTGAGTTGAATGTGAATGATGCTTATCATATTCAGCTCGAAGTGATTGATAGAAAGATAAAAGAAGGGCAAGAGGTTATTGGAAAGAAGGTAGGGCTTACAAGTGCAGCGATGCAGCAAATGCTGGGTGTGAATGAACCAGATTATGGCCATCTATTAAATGATATGAAAATAGCAGATGGTGAAACGGTGAAAATAGCTGAATTCATAAGTCCTAAGGTGGAAGCAGAAATTGGTTTTATTCTAGAACACGACTTAGTAGGACCAAATGTAAATTATCTCGATGTATTAATGGCTACAAAATATGTGGTGCCTACTATAGAAATTATTGATAGTAGAATAACAGATTGGAAAATTAATTTGGTTGATACAGTGGCAGACAATGGATCATCAGCAAGGGTTGTCGTCGGAACTAAGCTAACCACGATTGAAGGCCTGGATTTACGAACGCAAGGAATGGTTCTTTATAAAAATGAAGAGCTTGTGGCTACCGGATCCGGAACAGCTGCGCTTGGCCATCCAGCACAAGCAGTGGCCTGGTTAGCAAATAAATTGCATGAATTTGGTATTCACCTAAAAGCAGGTGAGCTCATTCTTCCTGGAGCACTTTCTGGTGCCATTGCAGTAAACGCTGGCGATACGATTACCGCAAAATTCGGCCCATTAGGAACAGTTTCTGTCACATTTGAGTAGGGGAGGTTTTAATCATGGAAAAAATAAAAGCGGCAATTATTGGTTCTGGTAACATTGGTACGGATCTTATGTATAAGCTTGAAAGAAGTGATTGGATAGAATTAACGGCCATGATTGGGATTGACCCAGAATCGGATGGCTTGAAACGAGCACAGGACCGAGGACTTCGAGTCTTTTCAAATGGAATTCAGGCATTAGTAGATTCGCCTGATCTTGCAGATATCGTTTTTGATGCTACTTCTGCAAAAACACATGTTAGACATGCAAAAGTATTAAAAGAACTAGGGAAACTAACTATTGACCTTACGCCTGCTGCTAGAGGTCCATTTGTATGCCCTGCTGTAAATATTGATAGTAATTTAAATGAATCAAATGTAAATATGATAACATGTGGCGGTCAAGCGACAATTCCGATCGTTTATGCTATTAATCGCGTTGCAGATGTAACATATGCAGAAATCATTGCGACCATTTCCAGCAAGAGCGCAGGACCAGGAACTAGGGCAAATATTGATGAGTTTACCATAACTACACGAAGAGGGATTGAAGAGGTTGGCGGAGCTGATCAAGGGAAAGCAATTATTATCTTAAATCCAGCTGAACCGCCTGTAATTATGCGAGATACCGTTTTTTGCGAAGTGAAACATTTGGAAAAGGACAACATTCTGCAATCTATTAATGAAATGATAGACACTGTAAGGCAATATGTCCCTGGTTATCGATTAAAACAAGAGCCATTATTTGATGGAAATAAAGTGACCGTTTTCTTAGAAGTGGAAGGTGCGGGAGATTATTTTCCGAAATACGCAGGCAATTTAGACATCATGACAGCTGCGGCGACAAAAGTAGCTGAAGATTTTGCACGTGTCCAATTGGAACAAAAAACAGTTGGAACTGCTACATTGGATTAATTATTTGAAGGGAGGACTAAGAAAGATGAATGGTAATAAAGACCTGCCAATCAAAATTACCGAGGTATGTTTACGGGATGGGAGTCACGTCGTTGCACACCAATACACAGAGGAACAAGTACGTTCGGTAACCCGTGCTTTGGATAATGCGGGAATGCATTATATTGAGGTGAGTCATGGTGATGGCTTAGGCGGATCAACACTCCAGTACGGGCGTTCATTGGTAAATGAAATGAAATTAATCCAAGCCGCTGTAGAGGAATCTAAACAGGCAAAGATTGCCGTATTGCTGATTCCTGGAATTGGTACTGTCCATGAATTGAAACAAGCTCACGGACTTGGGGCTGGATTGGTTAGGGTAGCAACCCACGTTACAGAGGCAGATGTATCCGCACAGCATATTGCAATGGCAAGAGAACTTGGCATGGAATCATTGGGTTTCCTTATGATGGCGCACATGGCACCAGTTGAAAAATTAGTGGAACAGGCCAAACTCATGGAGAGCTATGGTGCACAAGCAGTTTATGTGACGGATTCCGCTGGTGCATTATTACCGCATCAAGTTCGCGAACGAATCCGTGCCCTTAGAGAGTCTTTAGATATTGAAATTGGCTTTCACGCTCATAATAATTTATCACTTGCCGTTGCCAATACACTGGTTGCGATTGAAGAAGGAGCCACTCGTATTGATGGAAGTGTTCGCTGTTTAGGAGCCGGTGCAGGAAATACACAAACAGAAGTGTTAGTTGCGGTATTAAACAAAATGGGAATCGATTTGGGAATTGATATTTACAAAATGATGGATCTTGCTGAGGATATTGTAAAGCCCTTAATTCCTGGCTCACAGGAAATTAGTAAGGGGAGTTTAGTTATGGGATATGCAGGTGTCTATTCCAGCTTCCTCCTTCATGCGGAACGTGCAAGTAAACGATTTAACCTCGATCCACGTGATATTTTACTTGAACTTGGCAAAAGAAAGGTCGTTGGAGGTCAAGAGGATATGATCCTTGATGTTGCGGCTGAAATGGCCAATAAGAAAAAAGTGGAGGTTCAATCATGACACTAATGCAAGGAACAGAACAAGAAATTGTTGAATACCTATTAGCTGCAGAAAAGGAAAAACGAGAAATTGAAAAAATCACCACTAATTATCCTTCCCTCACATTTGAACAGGCATATGAAATACAGCAGAAATTAATCGAACGAAAAAAACAAGAAGGATTACGCCGAATTGGTGTCAAGCTCGGATTAACTAGTAAGGCGAAGCAGGAGATGATGGGTGTCCATGAAGCAATCTATGGTTACTTAATGGATGATATGCTTGCACCTGAATGGGAAACGTTGAAATTTAGCGAGTTTATCCATCCGAAGGCAGAACCTGAAATTGCCTTCTTGATTGAAGAGGACATTCAAGGTACTTCTGTAACAGCCGAGGACATATTACGAGTAACAAAATATGTAGCACCAGCTATTGAGATTATCGATAGCCGCTATTTAGATTTTAAATTTACACTCGTTGACGTGGTAGCAGATAACTGTTCTTCCTCCAAATTCATTGTAGGAAACAAGTGGGTATCACCAGAGACTCTTAATCTGAAAGAAATTGGCGTTTATATGTCTAAGAATTCAGAGGTAGCTACAGTTGGCTCTAGCGCAGCTGTTTTAGGCCATCCAGCCACTGCTGTTGCATGGGCTGTAAACAAGCTTGGAGAAAAGGGATTAGGCCTAAAGAAAGGCGACATCGTTCTTAGCGGTGCAATAACTGAAGCGATAAGCTTTCAATCGGGTGATACGATTGTCGCACAGTTTGCAGACCTAGGAAGTGTCTCATTCTCCTGTAATTAATATAGGTAATCACTATTAGTAATGGAAGATTGGAGGTCATTTCGAATGAAGTTTACATTAGAATACGCAAAACAACTGGACAAAGAAGATATCCTTAATAAATTTCGAGAAGAATTTTACATAAAGCCAAATTCAATTTATATGGATGGGAATTCATTGGGGCTTCTTTCAAAAAGAGCGGAACGTACACTATTGGAATCTTTAACAGATTGGAAAGAGCATGGTATCGATGGTTGGACAAAGGGGAAACATCCCTGGTTTTTTTTATCGGAAAAGTTAGCGGAAATGATGGCGCCATTAGTTGGCGCCTCAGCAGATGAAGTGATTGTTACTGGATCGACAACAGTCAATTTGCATCAGCTTGTGGCAACTTTTTATAAGCCTGAAGGTAGGCGGACGAAAATTTTAGCGGATGAATTAACCTTTCCTTCTGATATTTATGCTCTCCAAAGTCAGCTTCGCATTCGCGGGTATAACCCAGAGACACATTTAATTCGTGTGAAAAGTCGGGATGGTCGTTTTTTAGTAGAAGAAGATATTATTGAAGCAATGACGGAAGAAATTGCTTTAATTATTTTGCCAACGGTACTCTATCGCAGCGGTCAAATCTTAGACATGAAGCGATTAGCCAGCGAGGCTAACAAAAGAGGGATATTAATTGGATTTGATGGATGCCATTCGATAGGTGCCATACCTCATTCGTTTAGTGATTGGGGTGTTGATTTTGCGTATTGGTGCAATTATAAACATTTAAATGGCGGCCCAGGCAGTGTTGGGAGTCTATATGTAAATAGTAAACACTTTGGAACAAATCCTGGTCTTGCTGGCTGGTTTGGATCTAAAAAAGAGAAGCAATTTGACATGGAACATACTTTAACACCCGCTGAATCTGCAGGAGCCTATCAAATTGGGACTCCGCATGTTTTAAGTCTGGCACCTTTACTTGGTGCTTTGGAGATTTTTGCAGATGCGGGGATTGAGAATATTCGTTCAAAGTCATTAAAGATTAATCAATATTTAATGGACTTGTTGGAACATGAGGTACCGGATATGGGTTTCAGTTTTGGGAACCCTTTAGAGGATGTCCGACGTGGTGGTCATATTAGTTTAGAACATAATGAAGCTGCAAGGATATGCAAAGCATTGAAAGAAAATGGTGTTATACCTGATTTTAGAGCTCCTAACATTATTCGTCTTGCACCAGTTGCACTTTATACCTCTTATAAAGAAGTTATTGAGGTCGTGCAAATTCTTAAAAAAATCATGGCGGAAAAACAATATGAAAAGTTTGAGAATGAACGAGAAGTCGTAGCATAAAGAGATGGGTTACATTGATACTTTAATTGAGGAGGAGCTAAATAGTGAACAAACATATTCCTATGAATAACGGAAATAATTCTCAAAATGGATTGAAGCGTGAATTAAAAACCAACCAGCTTTCGATGATTGCCATGGGGTGTGCCATTGGAACGGGTCTTTTCCTGGGGAGCGGTCTAGCCATTAGTACAGCAGGTCCAGGTGTATTACTAAGCTATGGAGTTGGTGCCATTATCGTCCTCCTTTTAATGGGGTGCCTATCTGAAATGACGGTTGCTCACCCTACTACAGGTGCTTTTGGCACGATTGCTGAGAAATATGTTAGCCCACTCGCAGGATATCTTGTGAAATATTCTTATTGGGTTGCTAACGTTCTAGCTGTTGGGGTAGAGATAAGTGCGATTGCTGTATATATGAAGTACTGGTTTCCTCATGTGCCTGGAATGGTTTGGATAGTATTGTTTGCGGCAGTTCTTATTTATGTAAATGCTACAAGTGTAAATGCTTTTGGCACATTTGAATATTGGTTTTCCATGATTAAAATAAGTGCCATTGTTGGATTCATCTTACTTGGATCATATATTTTATTTGGCGGTACACACCAATCGAATTTGGGACCAGAGAACTTAGTAAATGACAGAGGTTTTTTACCATTTGGATGGTGGGGAGTGTGGGTTGCGACTTTTATTTCCTTATTTAGCTTTTTGGGCACAGAATTGATAGCGGTTACAGCTGGTGAAGCGAAGGATCCAGATGTTGCAGTTCCAAAAGCGTTGAAAGCTACGGTTTTCCGCTTATCCACCTTTTATATTTTGACAATTGGCATCATGCTAATGATCGTTCCGTGGAAATCAGCAGGTGTGGAAGAAAGTCCTTTCGTAAAGGTAATGGATCTCTTAAATATTCCAGGGGCATCAGGAATTATGAATTTTATTATTTTAACAGCAGCCCTATCATCTATGAACAGCCAATTATATGCTTCTACTCGTATGATGTTTTCGCTTTCCAAAGGAAATGATGCTCCAGCATTTTTAGGGAAATTAAACAAAAAAGGAGTTCCTCTTAGAGCACTGGCTGTTTCTACACTGGGGATTTTTCTCGCTGCTTTAGTTAGTGCTGTATTACCTGGTTCTTCATATGCATTTATGATGGGAATTTCCATGTTTGGTGCAATCTTCACCTGGTTTATGGTGTTTGTTTCCCATTTATTTTTCAGAAGAAAGTGGGAGAAATCTGGCGGCAGGAAATTGCCTGTCAAAATGGTAGGTTTCCCATATTTAACGATTATTGGAGCAATCCTTTTATTGAGTTTAATGATTACAACTTGGTTTACAGACTTTAAAATCATGCTTCAATTCGGTATTCCATGGTTACTTTTTTTAACAGTTACTTATTATATTTTTAAAAAGAGAGCATCCACTCAAAATTCTAATAGAAAACAAAGGATATCTTAACCGAAAATGTTTATTACGTTATTAGCAGGATTTTAATCAAAATCGGGGAGGCAAAAATACCATGAGTACCCAAGAAAAAAACACAAATATAGAACTAGAAAATGAGATTCAAACAGATTTCCAAAAATCAATGTCTTATGGAGATTACCTCCATCTTGATAATATTTTATCTAGTCAAAATCTGGTATCAGATCACCATGATGAAATGTTATTTATTATTATTCATCAAGCAAGTGAGCTATGGATGAAATTAATATTACATGAATTGACAGCAGCTATTAGGTATATAAGCAATAATGACCTGGAACCATCATTTAAAATTCTGTCACGAGTTTCAAGAGTACAGCAGCAATTAATACAGTCATGGAGTGTGCTTTCTACCTTAACCCCTTCAGAGTACTTGGAATTTAGAGATAAACTGGGAAAAGCTTCTGGGTTCCAATCTTATCAAAATCGTTTAATTGAATTTGCTTTAGGAAACAAAAATGTTCATACGTTAGCAGTCTATCAGCATCAACCGGAGCTATACGAAAAAATGCAAGAGGCGCTTCGTAAAACAAGTATATATGATGCAGCAATCAATGCTCTAGTTGCACGTGGATTACCTATTGATCAAGAGGTTATCGAGAGGGATTTATCAAAAAACTATGAACCCAATGCCAGTGTAGAAGAAGCATGGCTAACAGTGTATCGTCATGTTGACCAATACTGGGATTTATACGAATTAGCTGAGAAATTAGTCGATATTGGTAATCAGCAACAGTTATGGCGTTTTAATCATATGAGTACCGTTGAAAGGATTATTGGCCATAAGCAGGGGACAGGAGGCTCTTCGGGTGTAACCTATTTAAAAAGAGTCGTGGATCAGAAGTTTTTTCCTGAACTTTGGAGTTTACGAACGAAGCTTTAGTTGTAGTCTTTTTTATCCATTCCCATAATCCATATACTTATATATTATTAATAACATAAGATATGACGAGGGGATGGTGGGGCATTGTGAACACAGACCAAGCTTTTGACTTTTTAAGGCAAGCAGGAGTGACAGAGGATATCTGTATTCAAACGGTCCGGCGTTGGCTTCGTGAAAGAAAGATTAATTACGAAGGCAATGGACTTCGAAAATCCGGATACATACTCGAGGATACCGATCAAGCTTTTGACATGTTAATGGACGCAGGTGTCCCGGAAGGCATGTGTACTCCATTAGTGAGACTATGGCTTAGAGAAGGCAAGATTCAGAATGTAGGCAATGGGAAGCTCGTCACAGAAACGATTCCCAAGGAAATAGCCACAAAGCGAGTAGGTCATACTGACCAGGATAAGATCATCCGCCAATTAAAAGTCAAAATTAAAGCACAAGATGAGCATATCGAAGGTATGGAAAAGCTCCATCAAAACTCAATCAATACATTAATACAGCAAAGAAATAAACTAAAAATAGAGATTGCCCACATAGACAAAGAAAAAAATGAATTACAAAAGGAAACGAAAAAATTACTTCAAGAGAATATTGATTTGCGGAATGAACTGTTAAAGCTTAAAGAGGAACTTTCTAGAGGGTCTAAAAGAGAACAAGAGCAGACGCATACTCCGCCTCCTCCAATGCAGACCAATTATCGGCAAAAACTAGGACTTTCAAAAACAGCAGGTCCTAAGGAAGTTCTAGCAGGATATAAAAAATTATTAATAAAAACACATCCTGACCACGGTGGAAATGCAGCCGCTTTTCATTATATTAAAACCGACTATGATCAGTTTAGAAGTGGGTTTAAAGGGAAATAGGTTTTATATGGATAACACACGTTATTTCGCATGTGAAATAATGTGTTTTTTTTTGTTTTGTTCGGACAGAATCCTTCAGAAAGTAGTGAAGGCAAATCAGATGTGAGAGGGATTCGGACACAAATGTCTTTGTATTTATTAAAGCTGTCCGAATCGTTCTCTGATTCGGACACGAATGCGTTTGTATACATCAAAGCTGTCTGAATCATTCTCTGATTGGGACACGAATGCGTTTGTATACATCAAAGCTGTCCGAATCATTCTCTGATTGGGACACGAATGCCATTGAAAGTATCAAAGGTGTCCGAATCACCCACTGATTGGGACACGAATGCCATTGAAATTATCAAAGCTGGCCGAATCACCCACTGATTAGGACACGAATGCCATTGAAAGTATCAAAGCTGTCCGAATCACTCACTGATTGGGACACGATTGCCATTGAAAGTATCAAAGCTGTCCGAATCACCCACTGATTGGGACACGAATGCCATTGAAATTATCAAAGGTGTCCGAATTACCTTCTCATTCGGAAACGAATGCCTTTGACTGCATAAAAGCAGTCCGAATCAACCTTTGATTCGGACACCTATAGCAAATTAAATTGAAGTGAAATTGTTGAAGAGTTTATACGAGCATGAGGTAATGTTCAAGTATGCAAAAAAACAACCCCAAATCAGGGGTTATTTTTTTGCTCTAAGGCTAAATGAACATCGTTCCTGCTACTACAATACTTATTAGTGAGCCAAAGATTAATCCAACAGTTGCAAAGGACATCAATACAGCCCCATGGACCTTACTTCTGTCAATATACGTCATAAAGCCCATAACTAGCGCTAAGATTCCGAAAACAATTGGAAGAAATAGAAACGAAATAGCTGCAAACAACCATCCAAAAACAACAAACGCCATGCCAGTTTTTTTACCGGTAGATTTTTCTGGATAAAGGACCGTAACGCTACCACAACTGTGACAAATAGTTGAGTTGGCTAATTCAGCAGACCCACCTTGCGATTGATACATTTTTACATCCACCCCATTCTAATTTATTAAATTATGATATATTGTATTTTGAATATAAAGAATATTATAAAAATTAAGTTTAGAATACCATATTTTCAAAAAAATTCAAGTGAAACGAATTAAAAAAAGAAGAACACGACAACGTATCGTGATCTTCTAGATTCATTCATTAGCAATCAGTATGTTTCTTTAGATGAAGGGGTGGTGGGATTAACCAGCCTTTTTCTTTATTTAGACGTAATACCTTTCCACCAAGTGCCATTTTTTGAGCATGGAATTGACCATACATCATAGCAACATCTTCACGAATTGATTTACCAATTACCTGACTGCAGGCAACTAATCCAGCTGCAATATCAACAGACAGACCAGCAGCAATTGCTGGGTCAGGAATTCTTGCACCTACTGGAATATCCTCTAAACATGCTTCCGGAGGTTCAGGTGCTGCAGGAGGTAATCCAATGCCGTTTTCCTTTAAAAGTTCCTCAATTTGCTTTTTTTCCTGTTGGCAGTTTTCAATTGCTTCGACGATTAGCTTTTTCAAATCATCGTCACCTGCATGGTTCAGCATTGTTTGGTACCCAGCAATCAAGCTATTTCCAGCTAAAAGAGAAGCCCATATATCAAACACTTCTCCGTAATGTAAAGGCTCTTCTTTAGGGTTTCCATTTAATATTCCCATCGTAACCCTCCTTAAATTATAAGATAATTTATTCACTTGAAGTGCCACCTTTCTTGAAGCACATCAATTAGTTTGTCCATTAGAATAAAAATAATTAATGTTTTGTATGACTAAAAAAATTCATTTCGCGTGATTGCATTGAAAGTATAAATTCACTGAAAATAATTAACCTAAAATGGAGTGGTTAAATTAAAGTGGAAAGAAAGGGAGAACAATAATGGAACAAGCAGGAGTAAACAATTCTATCCAAACACACTTGAATAATTATAAACAAGGAATTGGAACCTACACGCAGATGATGCCAGATTTAATTGGTGCCTACAATGAATTTACGGGTGCGTGTTTTAAAGAAGGAGAAATTTCTCAAAAAAACAAACACTTAATTGCGCTTGGAATAAGTGTCTATTCGCAGGATGAATATTGCATAATTTATCATACAAAAGGATGCATTGATCAAGGCTGTACTGAGAAAGAAATTTTTGAAACAATTGGAGTGGCCGCAGCACTTGGAGGCGGGGCGGCCATGAGTCAAGGAGTCACACTTGTTCAGGAGTGTATGAACCAACTCTCAAATATGAAGCATTAATGATAGAAGAAGCAGGATTCCTTTGGGAACCTGCTTCTTATTTTTCTTTTCACTCTGTTGGGGGTTAATTTACAATTATGTACCAACATTTCTTGGTTTGTTCATAATCTGTTCATAATTAACATGTATGCTAGATGTTAGGTGATTTGGAACTAATCACATATATCCAAATCAATAATATTTTGTAATAATACGTTTCTAGAAGGCAGGTGTAAAAAAATGAATACATTACTTCACAGAGGTCAAAGTATTTTCAATAAATATATTGGCTTTTTCTTTTTGACTGTTTTTTTCCTTTGGGTTAAAACATATATCATTCAATTAACACAATTTGATTTAGGAATAGAAAATCCCTTACAAAGGTTTCTGTTATTTTTCAATCCTTTAGGATCTTCGTTACTTTTTTTAGGTTTATCATTTTTCCTTAAAGGAAGAAAAAAATATATAGGTCTTATTGTTATCGAATTTCTTATGTCTTTTTTATTGTATGCGAATGTGTTATTTTACCGTTTCTTCAATGATTTTATTACATTGCCAACTTTAACTCAGACGCAAAACTTTGGAGATGTAAGTGGAAGTGTGACTTCTCTATTAAGACCATATGACGTTTTATTTTTTATTGATATTGTTATTTTAATAGGATTGCTTGCATTTCGTTTGGTTAAAATTGAAATCAAGGATATGAATCGAAGAAAGGTTTCTGTTCTTTTTTCATTGTCATTAGCGATTTCTTGCGCCAATTTATCTCTAGCAGAAGTCGATCGACCTCAATTATTGACAAGAGGATTTGATCGAAATTATATTGTTAAATATTTAGGAATGTACAATTATACTATTTATGATGCAGTTAAGAGCACGAAGGCCTCTGCACAAAGAGTTATGGCAAATAGTGATGATATGACAGAAGTGATTAACTATACAAAATCTAACTATGCTGAGCCGAACCCTAACTATTTTGGTGCTGGAAAAGGAATGAACGTAATTTACTTGCATCTTGAATCCATGCAAAACTTCCTTATTAACTACAAGTTAAATGGGGAAGAAGTTACACCATTCTTAAATTCATTAGTTAATGAAAAGAATACTCTATATTTTGATAACTTTTACCATCAAACGGGTCAAGGTAAAACATCAGATGCTGAATTTATGCTAGAGAATTCATTATATGGATTACCACAGGGATCCGCTTTTACAACAAAAGGGCTTAACACTTACCAAGCGGCACCAGCCATTTTAGGCCAACAAGGGTATACGTCCGCTGTGTTCCACGGGAATTCAGGAAGCTTTTGGAACAGGAATGAAATTTATAAGTCATTAGGTTATAACAAGTTCTTTGATGGCAACTATTATCAGTTGAATTCTGAAGACCTGGCTGAATATGGTTTAATGGACAAACCTTTCTATAAACAGTCCATTCCATTATTAGAAACATTGCCAGAGCCATTTTATACAAAGTTTATTACTGTCAGCAATCATTATCCGTATCCAATTCCTGCGAAGGATGCTACGATTGCACCGGCAACAACAGGTGATAAATCCGTTGACCAATACTTCCAGACAGCAAGGTATGCTGATGAAGCTTTAAAGCAATTCTTTGATTACTTGAAGCAATCTGGACTCTATGATCGTTCCATTATTATTATGTACGGTGATCATTATGGAATCTCAGAAAATCATAATAAAGCGATGAAACAAATTATTGGAAAAGAAATTACTCCTTTTGAAAGCTCTGGTTTACAACGAGTACCTTTATTCATTCGTGTACCAGGGATGGAAGGTGGAGTGAACCATGAATATGGTGGACAAATAGACATTCTTCCGACTCTTCTTCACTTACTAGGAACAGACACAAAAGATTATGTTCAATTTGGAACTGATTTGTTATCAGATCAGCATGATGACCTTGTACCGTTCCGAAATGGTGACTTTGTGAGTCCAACCATTACTTCGGTTGATGGTAAATTCTATGACTCAACTACAGGGATGAAACTTGAGCAGGAAAGAATAGAAGAAGCAAAAAAATATCAGAAATCAGTTATGCAAAAATTAGCACTTTCTGATAAAGTGGTAAACGGTGATTTATTACGATTCTATACCCCTGAAAACTTTACTCCAGTTGACCGCTCGAAATATGATTATAAAAAAGCGGACAGCACAAGTACAGAAAAATAAACAAGAAAGACTGCCTAAGAAATTCCTTAGGCAGTCTTTTTATTTACTTTAAAAAAACTTCTTATCACTGATTGTTGCATTAATTTGAATCCTTTTCCTAAAGCTAATAGAGGAAAGTATGGAATGATAAGGGTGAGAATGGATGCAAAAAATTTGGCACATTTACAAAACTGATTGGGTCAATATTTTTAGAGTACCAACCGTATTGTTTTTAATTGTGGCACTTATGGTTTTACCGTCGGCTTATGCCTGGATTAATATCAAGTCTATGTGGGATCCATATAGCAATACTTCAGGTATTAAAGTGGCAGTTACGAACGAAGATACTGGTGCAGAGCTTAATGGGAAAAGGATTAATGTGGGAAATGAAATCATAAGTACATTAAAAGCTAATCATAAACTTGGATGGGTATTTGTCAAACAGGAAAAGGCAGTTCATGGTGTAAAGAGTGGAAAATATTATGCCTATTTGCTAATTCCAAAGGACTTCTCTCAAAAATTAACTAGTATTTTAGAAATCAATCCGCAAAAACCCAAAATTGAATTTGGAGTAAATGAAAAAATTAATGCGGTTGCACCAAAAATCACTAGCTCGGGTGCCTCAAGTGTTACCGCTCAAATTAGTCAGGCGTTTATTAAGACGGTCGGGAATGCTATTTTTTCTGGTTTTTATAAGGTGGGTGTGGAGTTAGAGAAAAACCTGCCAAATATCCAAAAGGTAGAAACTCAAATTTTTGAACTTGAAAAGGCTTTACCTCAGATTCAAGAAATGGGGAAAAAAGCGATTGAACTTGAAGGAAAGTTACCTGAATTGCATGAGAAAGGGCAGAAAGTGATAGAGCTTGAACAAAGAATACCAGACATTCAAAAAGCAGGGGAAAGTATATTAAAGGTTGAAAGTGCATTACCTCGAATACATGAAGCTGGTGACAAAATACTAGAGCTTCAAGATAAGATGAATGATTTGAAAAGGACCACTTCCGTTATTTCAGATGTTTTAGCGAGCATTTCAGATATAGAAACAAAAGTAAAGGAGGCCATTGATCGGGTAAAGGAAACGGACCAGGTTAACACAGATGAAAATCAGGTAGGGTTAAATCAGTTACAAGCTGAATTAGAAAAAATTCAAGGAACAATCCAAGAAATTCATGTAGGTCTACAGCAGAAAGTGAGCACAGTGGAAAACGATCTGAATTCAGCCTCAAGTTTTATTAGTAATGATTTGCCTGTTGTTGAACAAAAAGTTCATAAAGCAGCTGATTTTGTAAGGACTGATTTACCAAAACTTGAGGATGATATTAGAAAAGCAGCAAACCTAGTGCGTACAAAACTTCCCGAAGTGGAAAAGCTAATTCATAAAGCAGCCGATTTCGCCAGGAATGATCTTCCTGGGTTCGAGGCAGAAATTAGAAATGCAGCAGATAAGCTCCGCCAATTTGAGAAAAGTGTGAATATCCGTGACCTGATTGAATTTCTTAAACATGACCCTGAAAAAGAGAGCAGCTTTCTTTCTAGCCCAATTTTATTAAATACAAAAAGGATTTTTCCTATTCCTAATTACGGTTCAGCCATGTCACCTTTTTATACGATGCTGGCACTATGGGTAGGAGCGACTCTCCTAATAGCCTCACTCCGAGTAGATGTAGAGAATTCTAATGGTACATATCGTGGTTATCATTTATATCTAGGAAGACTCCTGACTTTTTTGACTATCGGAATTTTTCAGGCTGCCATTGTCTCCTTAGGTGATTTGTTTTTAATTCACACCTATGTAGTCGATAAACTTTGGTTTGTTCTGTTAAGCATTCTTGTCAGCATAGTCTTTATCATTATTACGTATACATTATGTTCCGTGTTTGGAAATATAGGAAAAGGATTAGCGATTATATTTTTGGTGCTGCAAATCTCTAGCTCTGGTGCGACGTTCCCGGTAAGTACGACCTCTCCAGTTTTTCAAGCAATTAATCCCTACATGCCATTTACATACGCTGTTAGTATGCTTCGGGAGACTGTTGGCGGAATGGTAAAAGAGGTTGTTACTAAAGACATCATCTATCTTCTTGCTTTTGCAGCTGTAAGTTTCCTTCTAGCCCTTGTTTTGAAAAAGCCTTTAGAAAATCGGATACAACAAACCGCCCAAAAAGCAAGAACAACTAAGATCATTCCATAATGAAAGAGCAGTTCATTAGAGTAACGGGTTGAGTTTCCTATCGCAATTGTCTTACATAAAAATGTTCATAATGAACGTTATAATTGGATATATATGTTAAGATGATATATAGTTTTTGAATTGATGTACTTACGAACGGGGCAGTTTTGTTGATGAAGAAAGAACACCCGAGTTGTACATTTAACTTCTATTGCGAATGCAATAAAAAATATCATTTAGGCAACCCTAATCATATAAAAATATGGGAGTGGTTGCTATGAATAAAGTAGTGCTAATGTTAGTCACAGTATTTTTCTTAACTGCTGGTAATGCTTCGGCTGCTAGAGTTACAGCAGTAGGAGGAGAGAAATATGAAGTGAAGGACCAAGCTACAAAGATGTTTATATATGACACAATGCAGGTATGGATGCGTCATAGCTTGGTCGATTATTACCATAATAAATATCATGCAGACTCTATAAGATGGGGAGAGCTAAAACCAGAAGGAATTCATGTTTGGATAAAGCAGCTTAAGCCTAATGAAAACCACAGAACGTATACCCATCATATAAAAATTTCTTTACAATATGATAAATTAATTATCAATGACAAGAAAGAAATAAAAACAAAGGATACATTTACTTATGCGGTTAACGCAGATTTACTTTCACTTTGTTCTGAATCAGGTAAATCTGAAAAGGAACTTAAATTAATCAATTCTTATCATAAAGTGCGACCATAGCTGGTTGCACTTTTATTTATTAAAGTTATAGACAAAAGTTAATGATTAATACGAACAGATTAAGTAATAAATGGCACTTTGTTCAGCTAATGGGAGCTATGTTGGAATAACAGGCAAACCTTTTTCTTCTTGAAGTAACGAGCAGATTAGATTAAGAAGGATTTCTAATATAACAAGCGAAATTGTACTTCACCAATTTTTGAGAAGGTTCTGAATATAAACAGAAAAAGCCCCTTTACACTTTTAAAACAAAGTGGAGGAGCTTTTTCCTTAAGGAATCAAACCAAGTTCCTTTGCAATTTCAATTAACTTATCACTACGTTTCCAAAAATCACCCAACGACTCAATACTATTAATTTGGTTCTGGGAAAGTGAAGATTTCGGAACTATAACGTCAACATTAGCCTCAACAGTTTTCATTCCAGTTTTTTTTGCAAAGTATGTTCTATGGTTACCATTACTTTGAACACAATATTCCCCATTAGGAAATAAAATTAAGTCTATGTCATTACCAAACCGCTTCGGGTCATATCCGTTAGCTTTTATCGATTTTTCTATTTTATCAAGTCGTTCTTGTCTTAATCCTGTTTCGTAAGTTAGACCCACAATTTTATCCACAGGGACAGTTGCTATACCACTGGTACAGACATATTCGTCTTCATAACCTTCCATCATTTCCTTTAAATGTCTCCAACCTGAATAGTCAATATTCACTTATAAAACCCCCATGTTTTCTCTATTTTACATACTCCGATGTTACCGAAGTTTTCGAAACTGACTGGCTTCCAATAAGGGGAGAGGGAAAACAGTTGTAGGAGTGTTTTGTAAACATTATTCACTATAGGAACCCAATTTACGGGAACTCAAATATTCCATCCATTTCAAGAGAAGGTGTTTGTAGTCCCTTTTATCGGAAAGGACGTGAGGAGTGGCTTCTACTTTGAAAATCTGATAGGTTATCATGTTTGATGGCTCCAAAGTGAAACTTTCAAGTCCACGGAGTACAATACCCATATCCACTCGGTTTTTATTGCCTTTGAAGTCAAAGTGGTCATCCATAAATTCAACTTTCAACTGAATAGGAAGTTCAAAGTCGGAGTGAGAGGGCGATAATTGCTCATAATCGTCTATATTCCAGTCGGAGATGGTAATCACAACATTTTCCCTACCGCCCGTTGCATTTGTTTTGAGTTGAACAAATTCTTCTGTTGCTTTTTGTAAATAGGATTCCAAGTCAGATGGACCTAAACACGGTAAGGCAATCGCCATTGGCTGATAAGATGGCATGGTAAAAACTCCATTCTATAGGGATTTTAACTCAAGTAAAACACAGGGAAAAACCCTTGTAAATACAGTATTTTTTCGCTTGCTGAACTGAACACTTCAAGTTTCGGGTTTCTCTCTTAAAATTTTTTTGCCTGAAGAACAGAATCCCGTTCCAGTGGAAGAAGGTGATGTTGAACAATCCTTGTTTCTTGAATACGTTAGAGAGATTTGAGAGTAGAAGGACAATGCAAATTGTGAAGAATTGCACTTAAACTTTCGGGTGCTTGAGTTTAAGAAGGGATTTCTGCGGCGATCCTTTTTTAGTCAGTAAAGAAAGGTTTATTCTATACATGTATAGAATAAGTAGTTATATCTGTTAAAGGTGGGTGTTTGGATGCTTCAACAAGAATATGGATGGGTTCGACAGACTAGAGGAACTCTGTTAGATTTTTGTGGGAAATTAGATCCTAATTATTTTACACATACAAATGGATTCGGTTGGGAAAGTGTAAGAGACACATTGGTTCACATAGCTGATTGCTATGTTGCATGGCTTGGCTCATTTGTTTTATTGAAGACGAAAAAACCACTTACTCCAAGGGAAGAATTACAAAATCTCAGTTTAGAGCAAATAATAGCACGATTTGAACAAGTGGATTCAATAGTAAATGAATTATTAGAACTACATGGACAAAATTTAAACATGCTAATTGAGAGAGAAATCCCTTGGAGAGAAGCACCTGAACTATTATCTATTACTCCTTGTAAATTGCTAATACACACCATCACTCACGAGTTTCATCACAAGGGACAAATAGTAGCAATGCTCCGTCAGATGGGTTATGAGCCCCCAAATACAGATGTATTAGGAACAGAAGATTAATATATTATAGAAGTATTTTGGCGATGTTTAATGGACATTGCCTTTTTCGTTGAGTAAGTTTGTGAAGTATCGTACTTAAAGTAACGGGTGCTTTTGTTAAGGATGATGATCGCTGCGGCGGTCATTTTTTCTTGTTGAAGTAACGTGGCAGGATAGTGGAACAAGGGCTTTTTTGAGGATTTGTTTAATGTATTAGTTTTTCAACACTAAAAAAGGCAGCAGTTTCGCCACCTTTACCTTAATAAGAAAATAGAGATTTTTAAAAGACCCGTATTAATTTGTAGGTCTAAGAAATGAAGTTTTACATCTTTGGATAAATAATATCATTTGGAAGTAACTTTGGCTTGAACTTCAATTTTAACATCTGCTTTTTTCAATATATTGCCGACATCACACCCTTTATCTGCTGCTTCTGTCGCTCTTTGTGCAGATTGAATCTGTTCTTCAGTTGCTTCAGCAGATAATACGATGTTAGGATAATGGGTAATTTTAAACTCATTATCAGATATATTTGCCTCAGAGTTCACTGTAAGTTCCGCCACAGGCAGTTTTCTGCTTTCGAGTACAAAAGTAAGTGTTGCTGTATAACACGTCGTTACAGAGGCAACGAGAACCTCTTTTGGATTTGCTCCGTTACCACTACCTCCTAAGGATGTAGGAATAGCGATTTTTGTATCAAGGTACTCCGCTTTAAGTGTGCCATTTCCTGTAACCCCACCATCCCAAAAAGCATTCACATTTATTTTCATATCAGCCATATTATCACTCCTTAAAATTAATAATTTGCATATATATAATGCCCACTTTTCTAGTGAGTTAACAAGAAAACTTCATTCAAAATTTAGTAGGAGATTGAGATGAGTTGCACTTAAAGTAACGTGGTGGCTTTAGTAAATCAACAATTGGACTGCTGTTTCACAGTCCTTTTTCATTATCGTTATTCAAGTAAAGGGGCAGGTGTGCGGCCGAGCATAGGTCGTATCATATAGCGGGTGGGATTCCCGCCGAGTAAGAACTAGCCATTCGCTCGTAGCGAGTCTTGGAGGACTATAGGTAACTCTAGTCTTTAAGCGTAGACAGTTAGGTAGCGGGCCGAAAGCCAAATGGTTGAAGGGATTGAGCTCCATAAACGTTAGTAAACCGAGAGGGCTGATGCCTTACCTGCGTGTAGAAAGCAACATTTTATCCTTCGTCAAAGGCAAGAAGGATAAAACCTCTCTGGAGTCAGAGACCTTGGCACGTTACACATTGATATGATACGGCAACTAGGGAGACCCTACCGGTCTTTTCTATTTTATTGAAGAGTATGGTGTACAAGCGATAACAAGCAAGGAAACCAAATGCCGTGTAGGGAGTCGGATAGCAGCGTAGTACCTATGAAGTTGGGTAATGCCGATGGAGGAAAGGCTAGCTACCAGTTATCACTCTTACTAGGGACACATTTACTACACACAGAGGTAAGTATAATAAATGGAAACAAAACTACTAAGGATAGCAGAATTAGCAAAATCTGATCCTAAAATGAAATTCACATCACTTGCACACTTATTAAATGAGCAATCGCTAACACAGTGTCATCATGAACTATCTAATAAAAAGGCGACTGGTGTTAACGGAACGACTAAAGAACAATATAGCGAACACATGGAAGAAAACATAAAGGATTTAGTAAGTAGGCATAAAAGCAAAAGTTATCGACCTGTTCCAGTAAGAAGAATGTATATCCCAAAACTCAATTCAAACAAGAAAAGACCTTTGGGGATACCTGAACATGAGGATAAAATTGTACAAAAGGGTATTACCAAAATACTAAATACCATTTATGAAAATGATTTCCTAGATTGTTCATTTGGGTTCCGCCCTAATCGAAACTGCCATGATGCGCTGAAAATACTGAACTATTATATTGAAAAGAGGTCAGTAAGTTATGTAGTGGATGTGGATATCAAAGGTTTCTTTGACAACGTGGACCACAAATGGATGATAGAATTCTTAAAACTTCGAATCGCTGACCCTAACCTTCTGATAATAATCAGCAGGTTTCTTAAAGGTGGATACATGGAAGAAGGGAAGAAGTACAAGACAGATAATGGTACACCGCAAGGTGGAGTAATATCTCCGATATTAGCCAATGTTTATCTCCATTATGTTCTGGACTTATGGTTTGAGAAAGTGGTTAGGAAACAATGTAAAGGCCAGGCATATATAGTAAGATACGCAGATGATTTTGTTTGTTGTTTTCAGAATAAAAGTGAAGCCGAGCAATTCTTCCATTCATTAAAAGCGAGATTAAAGAAATTTAACCTGGAAATAGCTGAGGATAAAACTAAAATAATTCCCTTCGGTCGGTTCGCAGAAAATAATGCAAGGCGAGAGGGGAACAGTAAACCAGCTACCTTTGATTTCCTAGGGTTTACCCACTATTGCGGGAAAAGCAAACAAGGGAAATTTCGAGTAAAACGAAAATCTAGCAGGAAGAAAGTCCAAAGCAAACTAAGAGAATCTAAAGAATGGCTGAAGACTAATAGAAATAAAGATATTCATACAATTATGGATAGATTTAAACGCTCACTTATAGGTTATTACAACTATTATTGCATCACAGATAATACCCAAACTGTTAACAACTTCAAAGAGAAAATCGAGTATTTACTATTTAAATAGCTAAACAGAAGAAGCCAAAGGAAGTCCTTTACATGGGATAAATTTAGGCTCTTCCTTAATAAATATCCACTACCTTCACCAAGAATCAAAGTGAATATTTATGATTTAAGAAAAGAGATAAGCTATATTCTGTAAATGATGACTAGGAGGAGCCGTGTGCATTAATAGTGCAAGCACGGTTCTGTGAGGGGGGAGAACACAATCTACCGTAAGGTAGAGAGGTTCCCTTTTACTCGACTAGCTCAACAAGAAGCTTTAAATATCTCCCGCTTTTTTACCGATTTATGGTAATGTTAAAGTAGTGAATATTTATGAAGAATTAATATGTAATAGGGATTGTCCTCTTTCAATATTTTATGTCTTTTGTTGGTTTAGTTGTTCTATTGTTATTATTCGATATGCTATTAGGGGCGGGATTTCAGAACGAAATTGGTTACAGATTGGATCACTGAGACTGCCGAGGGGGAAATGTGTCAATGAAAAAACGAGCACTTGGTCATAACGGTCCACTGGTTTCTGAGATTGGTCTAGGTTGTATGGGGATGTCATGGCTATATGGTAATGCTGAACGAAGCGAAAGTATTGCAACAATCCACGCAGCACTTGAGGAAGGCATTACACTCTTTGATACAGGAGATTTCTATGGCGATGGACACAATGAATTACTTCTCCGTGAAGCATTCCAAGGCATCCAACGGGAAAATGCGTTCATTTCAGTAAAATTCGATGGCAAGCTCCACTCTCAGGGCAAGAGTCATCGAAAGAGTGATAACCACCCTCATACAGTAAAGAATTTCCTTGAGGATACCCTACTGCGCCTAGGTGTTGAATACATCGATCTTTATCAACCAGGCACAGCCTGCATCGATCCAAACGTACCAATTGAAGAAACGGTTGGTGCAATTGCTGATATGGTAAAGAAGGGATATGTGCGTTACATTGGTCTTTCTGAAGTAGGAGTAGATACAATTCGTCGCGCACACGCTGTACATCCTATTAGTTGGCTGCAAATGGAATACTCACTATTTAATCGGAGCATCGAATCAAATATCTTGCCAACTCTACGGGAATTAGGTATTTCGCTTTCGGCTTATGGTGTTCTCTCAAGAGGTTTATTGAGCGGTACATGGTCAAAAGATCGGGTTCTAGGTTTGGATGATAAACGCAGTAATGGTCCGCGGTTTACCAAGGAAAATATTGAAAAGAATTTAGCCCTTGTAGAGGCATTGCGTGAAATTGCTGAAGAAAAGCAAGCAACCATCGCACAGATTGCCATCGCATGGGTTTTATCCAAAGGAAAGGATGTTATCCCATTGATTGGTGCAAGAACACAGTCACAACTTCATGTTTCACTCAGCGCAGTTGACCTGAACTTAAGTTCAGACGACCTTTTACGAATTGAAGAAACCGTACCTTCGGAACTTGTAGCCGGCGAATATTACCCGGTACCACGGAAAAAATGGTTCTTCAACTAAAGGGGGCTGGAGTTACATATGAGATTTCGGCAAATGATCGCTACGGCGGTCATTTTTCTTGCTGAGCTAAACCAGCTAATAGTTTGTCAATATTTTTCATTAAAAACTTAAAATATATCATGCTATACTAAAAATAAGCATGCCAAATAACCTTCCGTTTGTTTTGATCTGGAAGGTTTTGTGTTATTTAGTTAGATATAGGTTTTAATCTATATCTTGGAAAGCCGTTCTGTTCTTTAAAAGGGCAAATATCCAATGTAAGAGTTTGTTTACACAGGCAATAACAGCTACTTTAAAAGGCTTACCTTCATCACGTTTCTTATCGTAAAATTCTCGCATTCTTTTATTGCGGGGTATGATTTCATCCGTTGTTTTCTTTTTACGACAATCACGAATGGCACAACGAACAGCCATATACAAGGCATGTCTAAGTCTACTAGATCCTCTTTTAGTAATTCGGTTCTTGGTGGCAGAAAACTTACCAGATTCAAAGACACTAGGATCAACTCCAGCGAATGCTACAAGCTTTTTAGGGTCATTAAATCGATCTATCTCCCCAATCTCTGAAATAATCGTTGCAGCGATTTTTCTCCAATACCAGGAATAGATTTGATGATATTATATTCTTCAATACCTTTAGCGAGGGCATCTATCTCTGACTCTAACTTTGCTAGATGCTCTTTGTATTGAAGAATCATTTTAATATACATACCAAGGCTTAAAATATGACTCTGATAGACTGTCTTTTCAAAATGATTACGTGAAGCCGCAGCTTTAAGTTGAATCGCTTTTTCCTTTGCCCACCTGCTTGATCGACTCTTACAAAGAACATTTATCTTGTCTGTGATTACTTCTTCGCTTGCATTCAAAATATCCTCAGAAGAAGGGAACTCTGAAAGAGTTAAAAGTGACACCACCGAATATAAATCTCCAAAAACCCCTTTATATTCAGGAAACACTTGTTCAAGCACTGCCTGAAATTGAAGCTTTGTTTGAATCATCACACCAGTAATATTTTCATGTTGCCTAGTAAGGTTGCGAAGGTTTAATAACTGGACTCCACGCTTTTTATAAGGCTCTAATTCCTCCTTATAAAACAACTCACAGAGAAGATAAGCATCAATGGCATCTGTCTTTACTTTTCTTAAGCTTGATGATCTAGCCTTATAGGAAATCAATGGATTGATGATAATTAATAAATAACCTCGTTCTTCCAAGTAATGAACTACTGGTGTTTGATAATGCCCCGTAGCTTCTAAAATTATTGAAGGCTTCTTGCCAGATTCTTTTTTTACATCCTCCAGAAATGTTACTAGATAACTAAGCCCCTCAACAGTATGAGACACTTTAAAACTCTTACGATATGGTTTGCCTTTATCTAAAAATGCTTGAACCTGACTTTCCCCTTTTGAAATATCCAGACCAACGACTGGATTCATTCTAAATCCTCCTCCTAAACTAGTGATTTGCCAGTACCCCTAAATCCTCCATGCAGTGTCACAGCTTCGCTTGTTATACGAGATCTAAGTCCCAACCAGCCTCAATCATGTTTCTACAAGTAGGGGGCGAACCGTTTAGCTGACGGGGTCGAAGCCCCACGGGCAGTTACGTTCTACCCTGGCTACTGTTATAATAAGACCATATAAAAAATGGTCAACCAGAAATATTTACTAATCTGGTTAACCTTATAATACGAACGGGCAGGTTAGCTCAAGATGTATAAGTGATTAAATCATACAAAAGGATAAAGGTAAACTTTCTTAAAAGGAGAGATACCTTTGGATTTTCGCACGTTTATTGTAGTGCTGGCTTGCTTAAATTTCATATTCCCTTCTTTTGTTTCAGCATCTTCAAAACCTAAAATTGATACCTGTTTGAAAACTGTGTCTAAACAGGAAACAGAACTTGAGAAAATGTATACTAAGCGGTGGGCTTTGAGCGAAGCTCTTATGGAAATAGACCAGGAAATATTTAGACTTCAACAGGAAATTTTGAAAGAGGTAAATAAATAAAGCATTTTTCAGAAACGGGTGCTGTGATCTAATAAGGATTCACCGCCTTTTTTGTTGAATTCCTTATTTAACAAATGTAGCAGGATAGTTGAATAAAAGCATTTGACACTAGAATTCCTGATATTTTGATTTTTTTTCTGGAATGGGTGATATAGTTAAAATGTGGAAGATTGATAAGGAGGGATAACTAAATGAAAGACATTTTTTCATACAATGGAGAAATTGAAAAAAATGCTTATATGAATTGGAGAACTCAAAGGTACAACCCTACTCATAATATGAACGTTATTGCAAAAGGATTTAGTGACTCAGCTTTATTATTAGCAAAAGATATATTGAAAGATAATAGGGATAAAAAAGCCGATATTTTGATTTTTCCACTTTTGTTTAATACGAACCATAGCATTGAAGTGTATCTAAAGGCGATTTGTTGGCAGCAAAATCTATTATTGAATAAGAATGAGACTTTTGAACCGAATCATAATTTAAAAGGGCTATTTATAAAAGTAATTGAATTAGAAAATGAGTTGAATTCAGGTGACCAAATAACATTTCGCGAGAGGTTAAGTAGTCTGGAGATGTACATTGATGAACTTTATGGGAAAATCGAACGAACGATAGAAAAAAAGGGAAATTTTAAAACCATTCACGATATAACATTTTCTCGTTATTCTTTAACCAATGATTTTGAACCACAGTTCTATATCAATACATTTGATAATGTAACAGTGGACTTGGAGAACTATCTTGCAGTATTTAAAGGTATTTTTGATAACCTTGATGCTCTATCAACACATTATTATGCTTTACTTGAAGGTAAACAAGAAAGTGAATATGAATCTCGAGAATGAAAGTTAATTAAAGGAGAATTCCGTGACACTAAGATTTTGCGATTTTAAAGGAAGATTAATTATTGAACGATGGCACTAATTTAGCAAGACGTAAAAATGGTTTTCTGCTAATGGACTTTATTGTAAAAATTTTAAGTTATACAAACACATACCAAACATCGTTTCCAAATGAGAGTTAGGGGAATCGATCCAAGATGGATTAATGCCTTTTTTTGTTGAATTCCTTATTGTAGAAACGGTGCAGATTAGTTAAAGAAGTTTTTCTTTTCTGGATAGGTGCAAACTGTGTAGGAGGACCTTATGAATGAATTGTATAAGTTGTTAGACTTATTAATAAAAAGAGAGATTTCCATTGACAATGGTTTTACCATCTTTGCAAATTCACAACTAGAGAATGAACAATCAGGTTACAGAGTTGATATTGAAGAGCAATCACTAGTTGGCTCTAATAACGGAGATTGGAAGGAAACTTGGTTCGTTATCGGGCAAGATGATATAGTTGGAGATCATATTTTTATAGAAAGCTATCGGAAAGGAACAGTTAATGAGTTATACCAAAAATCGGAAATATATATTAGATAATAAATTTTATATAGTGGTGGAATTATATGCCTAAAATTGACAATATGTTAGCAATTCTATGGATGCTTCGTTCAGGTGAAAAAATTACTGCAAAACAAATTTCAGAAAAGTTAGAGATGAATATAAGGACTGTGTATCGTTATATTGATACAATTTCAACAAGTGGCGTACCTATAATTTCAGAACCAGGACATAACGGTGGATACACTTTATTGAACAATTTTATTGAGGCTCCTCTTTTTTTTGATTTTGAGGAGCAAACTTCACTATTTCACGCTGCTGTTTTTGCAGAAGAAGCCGGATATTATGGAGGTGAAGCACTAAATAGGGCCATTTCAAAACTAAGTAAATACTCAAATCAAGAGCAGGAAACAAAAATAAACCAACATTTAACTAGTCTTGAAGTAATAAGTCGATTAAGTTCACTCTCTATGGAACCTTTTTTGAAGGAGTTGGAGCAGGCCGTTGCTGACGGGTACTCAGTAAAAATTCTTTACCATAAAAGTAGCGAAAAGCAATTAAATTATAGATTGGTCGATCCGTACAGAATTATCTTTTGGAATAATAAGTGGTATGTGATTGGATTTTGTCAACTTAGGAATGATATCCGTAGTTTTAGAGTAGATCGAATTGAAAGTCTAATGCTAACCGAAAATAAGTTTAACCGGCCAGAAAATTTTTCAGCACGTGACTTTTTTATAAAAAGTCTTCTTCCTACTATAGAAGATAAGGAAGGGATTATTTCTTTGGTTATTTATGGGGATAAAAGTGTATTGGCTGATATTTGCCAACATTGGTTTTTAGGACATTATTTACAAGAACGGACTTCAAATCAAGCAGTTTTTCTTCTTGAAAAAGATATGATACATACATATGTACCTTATTTACTTTTACCGTACAATAAATCTATTAAAGTTATTGAGCCAATAAGTCTTAAAAAAAGACTTATTGAAGTTCTGTCGGAATTAATAAAATTTCATCAAGTATGATAACTTCCCTGACGTTACCTGTCAGGGAAGTTTTATTATAATAGCTATATCAATTGTGATTGGAGTGTTATTGGATGCAAACAAAAAAAGTTTTTCTATATGTATTTAATACAATGTCGGACTGGGAATATGGATATTTAATTGCTGAACTAAACTCAGGAAGATATTTCAAAAAAGATTTAGCACCTTTAAAAGTAATTACAGTAGGAGCTAATAAAGAAATGATTACTACTATGGGAGGACTGAGCATAAAACCAGATATTTCCCTTGATGAATGTACTCTTGATAGTAAAGATCTTTTAATTTTACCAGGAGGGACTACTTGGAGTGAAGAAATTCATCAACCTATCTTGGAAAGAATTGGCCAACCTTTAAAGCTTGGCACTATTGTTGCTGCAATTTGTGGTGCAACTGAGGCCCTTGCGAATATGGGATACTTAGATACTAGAAAGCATACAAGTAATAATTTAGAATACACTAAAATGGTATGTCCTAACTATAAAGGAGAAAAGTTCTATGAGGTGGGATCTGCGGTATCTGATGCGAATTTAGTTACTGCATCAGGAATAGCTCCTCTGGAATTTGCGATGGAAGTACTGAAAAAATTAGATGTATTTGCACCAGATACATTACATTCCTGGTATAACCTAAATAAGACTCATAAATCTGAATACTACTTCCAGTTAATGAATTCAATAAATAGCTGAGCTAAAAAATCTACTTAGCAGTTTTATATTAGTTCAAATAAAAATAATGAAGTAACTGAAAAGCTCACTTTCTCTATTTTGTTTTGCAGAGAAGTTGGGCTTTTTAATTTGGAATTTCCTTATCGTTGTAAATCCGCATTTTCCTGACGCTACCCCTTATTGAAGATACGTGCAACATTCCTGATAGAAGTTTGTGAACAAATGTACTTAAACTTTAGGGGGCGAGAGTTAAAGATTGGGATGGCTGCGGCGATCGTGGACTGAGGGGACAGTTCTGGTGGTCTCTTTTGTGGACCAGGAGAAGCGGTCCTTGTGGCATTCACTATTATTTAGCAAGGTATCTAAACTATTTTTAGTACTTTATCTTAATCTGCCGTTTTAAAACTTGTCAAGGGGATGGTTCTGGTGGCTTTTTTCTGAGCCAAGAGAACCATCCCTGTGGTTTTCCCCTGGGATTTCATCCCCTGTAGTTATCAAACAAAAATTTTCAAGTTTCGTTTTATACTACTGGTAGGCCTAATATCATGACTCTTTCTAGAAAGAAATAGATTTGGGAGGATCATAGTTTGAAGAAACTAAAATATTCAATAGTTTTAAGTTTAATAATTTTGCTTTCGTTGTTTTCTTTCGGTCATTTAAGTTATGCCAAAAATATTGATTCGGGTTATAAATCTGAGAAATTAACAAAACAAGAAAAGAATTTTTTAAAAGAGGTAACTGGTCATACAGATGAAGAAATAAACCAGTTACCCTTAGAGGTAGCCAAGCAATTAGTTAAGGATGGAGCGCTCATTCAAGATTCAAATAGTCAATTAGTCTCGTTTGAAGGAGAAAATAATACCCAAGGTGATGTTACTACTATGAGTACCATTTCACCTACTACAATGAAATTAGCAGGAACGGTTTATAAAGTCATATCGGATCGAACAAATGATGATAAGTTTTATATCTATGGTAATTTCCAATGGTTAAAATCTCCATTTTATACACTTGTTGATAAAATGACTTTTGGCTTTCCTTCAAGTTCTGGTCTTTACCTTCCAACAAGTAGTGGTTCAATTACCCAGCATCAACATAGATATAGTCAAGACCCTCAGGGGAATGGAAACTGGGTTGACTACGCTATTGATTATTCTCCAAGTGATTGGGAACCAAGTGCCGGAGTTGCTGGCGAATTTGATTTAAGGGCCTCTACAGATTTTACTTTACACAAAGGGTATATGGGACAATATGTTTATGTCCCGAAAGTAAATAACGGTACAATCAATATTAAAATTGAATATGGACACAAGTTATATTCTGGTTCACCTACCGTCTCAGTATATCCAGCAGGTCTAGCAATAACTCCAACAAGTTCAGTCGACACAGCGTCCTATGCTTTAACACTTACTTATTAATAAGCTTGTTGAGCCTCCAATAATCTTGTTGAAAAATTACTTAAGAAAGTTTTATTTTGTATAAAAACATAATATACCAAGATGAAAAGTGAGGTTTATAGATGACATATCTTTCTTTAATAGGAATTCCACTGTTAGGTGTTATTTGGTTTTTAAATTTTGTTAGTTTAATAAGCAGTATCAACAGTGGGAAAAATGTACGAAATCAAACAATTATTGGCGCTGCTTTAACCTTTATTGTTATGTTTCTATTTATTTATTGGTTTACGGGTATTCATTAATAAGGGCAGTAGGACCAAACCACAGTGATGGTCCCACTGTTCTTTTTTTTCTGGTGTATATGGTACATGAGAATCGTTGCTGCGGCACTAATTTTATCTATACCATTGAGTACCAACCTTTTTACACTTTTATACCTGTGTTTTTTTGGAAAATAACAACAAGTCCTTTGTGTAAATTTGGTATTTTATTAAAGAAATAATTGATTTTTAAAAGGGATGGTAATGTAAGAGTTGACTCGTTGGGCAATCTCTTGATCTAACATTTCAATTTGCTCAGTTAGGAAATCAATGTGGGTTAATATCGTTTTGAGCATTAAGTGTTGATGTTGGTTAACGTAGCCCTGAAGTGCTAATTCAAGTTCCTCTTTTTTCTTTTTCATTGTACGACGAGCAAAGTTTGCTGAGTTTCTCAGGATCATCTTCGCTATCAGCGATAGCTCGAAGCATATCTTTAGAAGAAATCCCCATAATATCTGAACAAGTTCTCGAAGTTCTCTTTGAGTACGATTTGGAATGAAACTAGCTTTGAGAAGCCTAGTGCGGAAAGTGTGCAGTAACTGGAGCAGAACTTGGAAAAAGTGATTGGCACAGTCATCATAAGATTCCTTTTCATATATCAAAGGATGACTGTTATTCAAACATGATAGTGTTACATGAAGCCGTTCATCGACTTGTTCATCTAAAAGATGTTATTAAAATCAAATCTTTGTTTGAGGTTTTACAATTAAACAATAAGCAAAAGGAAAAAGTCAATGAACTCCGAAAATCATGCAAAAATCATATAATTTGATTTGGAATAAACTAGCTTCACAAAGTATATAGAATTGGATTAGTTGGAACGCCGTATACGGTGAAAGTCGCACGTACGGTGTGGACAGGGGGAAAAGGGAGCGATAATCTCAAACCCTTACCTATCTGTATCAACAAGCTAAAAAAAAAAGATATTAAAAATGGCTCAGTATGGTGAACTGAGCCATTTTATATTTAACTGAAAAAACAGATAAAAAAGGCAGAACAAATTCGGCTACATTTTCGATTGCATTTTCGGGTTTTTGCGATAGGAAACGGAAACTGTTATCATTAGGGCTGCTCTTTTTGTACTTACCCTTAAATTTTATCGAATAATAGTTTCAAGAGCCATTTCGATCATGTCGCTGAAAGTGCTTTGACGCTCTTGGGAAGTGGTATGTTCTCCAGTAAGGATATGGTCACTTACAGTTAAGAGAGTTAGACCCTTTACACCGAATTTAGCCGTTTGATAATAAAGTCCAGCTGCTTCCATTTCCACAGCAAGGACGCCGTGTTTACTAAGCTTGCTATACGGATCTTCCTTTTCTGAGTAGAAAATGTCAGATGATAGGACAGTTCCAACATGTAGATTAAGCCCTTTTTCTACTCCAAGTTCGTAGGCGTTTTTTATCAATTCAAAGTTCCCGGTTTGAGGTACAGCATATCCAGGAAAACTGTCACGAATAATCATTGAATCCGTTGCGGCAGCTTGTGCAATAATGACATCACGGATTTTTACATCCTGTTGAATAGCACCACATGTCCCAATTCGGATTAAATTCTTTGCTCCATATTCTGTGATGAGTTCATGAATATAGATGGATGCAGAAGGCATACCCATCCCAGTGCCTTGAACAGAAACACGCTTTCCTTTATATGAACCTGTAAATCCTAACATACCACGAACATTATTATAGCAAACTGCATCTTCCAAAAATGTCTCAGCGATATATTTTGCCCGTAATGGATCTCCAGGCAGTAAGACAGACTCTGCAATTTCTCCAACCTTTGCTTCTATATGTACACTCATTTCATATTCCTCCCATAGAATTGTAATAGGTGTCCCACTTGTCCAAAGTAAGCATAGCATATTGACCTAATACAATCTGTTATGGAGATAACTTCATTTTTGTGAACCAGTTAACAAAATATTCGTTAGAGGGATAACTGAAATACAACGCTTTCATTTGGTATATTAGTATAGGTATTAAATGTTATACCACTTTCGAAGCGTGGGAACTTCCTCTGTTTCACTACACATGGCTTCTAACCGACTTTTATCTAGTAGATAAAAATATTTATCGCGAATATCAATAAGACCTTCATTTTGAAAATCACCCAGTGTTTTCGATATGGATTCTCTGGTGACACCCAGCATACTTGCTAGTAGGGATTGGTTGATTTTAAATTCAATTTTAAAAATCGAATCACTTGGTTTTCCAAAATTATAATAGAGATCCATTAACAGATTTGCTGCTTTGGTACGGACATCATAAAAGGTCAAGTAGCGAACTAACCGGTTTAACATCCGTGTTCTCTCAACGAGAATCAAATAGGCCTTCCTTAAAATAGAAGGATACTTATCTACAATTAAAAGGAAATCTTGTTTCGTAATTTGCCAAGCTGTTACATTTTCAAGGGCTTCAATAGAGGAAATTCGGTGGTTGTCATTTGACAAAGCTTCCACTTCTCCTACGATATCTCCTGGCATGGCAATGCTAAGAACGATTTCTTTTCCTTCATGATTACGATAAATTTTCACCATTCCTGAGCGGATGATATACACATCATCACCTTGATCATTTTCAAACATAAGGACATGATTCTTTTTAAATTTTTTTTCCTTAAGTAGTGGAAGTAAATGGGGTAAATCAACATTAGGAATATCAGAGAAAATGGCAATTTCTGAGATGCTGGTAATCATGAACATACAACCTTTCAGGTTTGGGTAACTTTTAAAAATATTGGTAACATAATTATAACACGAATTACATCCTTGAACTCGTGTAAACAAAAGGGGTAACTTTGATTGAATAAGTTATTAAATGGTTTATTTCATATTGAAAAAGAACAATCGAGTATAAAGACAGAGGTACTTGCCGGATTAACCTCGTTTATGACAGTTGCTTATATTATTGCCGTAAATGGTGCTATTTTAAGTAAAGCGGGAATGCCCTATGAGGCGGTAACACTAGTAACAGTGATTTGTTGCTTTTTGGGCTGTATGTTGATGGCACTATGGGCAAATTCTCCTTTAGTTATTATTCCAGGAATGGGGGATAATGCATTTTTTGTATTTACCCTTGTCTTTTCGCTGGGGTTATCGTGGCAACAGGCACTTGCTGTAGTTTTTTTAGCAGGTATCGTCTTTTTGCTTACTACCGTTACAAAAGGAGCAGTCTATCTATCACGTTCCATTCCTAAATCGATGATTAACTCAATGACGGCAGGAATTGGCCTATTTATTGCTTTCCTAGGATTGAAAAATGGTGGGCTGATTGTGGCAAGTGAAGGAACTTTTGTTAAGCTAGGTGACTTAGGGAGCCCTCATACCCTTACAACGTTACTTACATTGCTGATATTGGTTCCACTTTTCTTGCGTAATGTGAAAGGGAATTTTTTAATCGGAATTATTGCTGGTACCCTCATTGGTTCATTACTTGGTATCGTGGATTTTTCGACTCTTAAGGATTTTAGTTTTTCCTTTAGTGGATATGATCAGATCTTCTTTGCTTTTGATTTCAGTCAGATTGGTACGGTTAATTTTTGGACAGCAGTATTTTCATTATCAATGGTTATCATTTTCCAAAACATGGGTGCGCAACTTGGGATGCTTGCTGATAAGTCTAAGTTCCGAAAGTCCTTTCAGGCCAATGCTTTTTCGGTAATTAGTGCAGGACTGTTGGGGTGTAGTCCAACGACAACTGCTGCAGAATCAGCTACTGGTATTGCTGCAGGTGGACGCACAGGGTTAACCTCGTTTACGACAGGTTTGTTGTTTTTACCAGCATTATTCCTAGTGCCACTATTTAAAATAATCCCGAATGAAGCTATTTCGCCTGTCCTTATCATTGTAGGGTGTTTGATGGTTCAGAGTCTTAAGGAAATACCTTTCAATGATTTTACTGAAGCCTTTCCTGCTTACTTAATGATGGCGATCATGCCTCTATCTTTTAGTATTGCAAACGGGATTGCATTTGGCTTCATCGCCTATCCAATTCTTAAGGTTGTAACTGGCCAGAAGAAGGAAGTATCGGTCACAATGTATGTCATTGCCTTTTTCTTTCTACTTTATTTTATATTAGGTTCGCTCTAACAAAAACCAGGCTGCTGCCTGGTTTTTCTTTTATAAAATTTAATATACAGCTTATATAAGTTACTGGTAAAATTTATAAAAAGATTTTTTCTCGTCAAGCTTTTTGAGAGGAGCTTAGAAATGAAACCTAATAGAAATTGGTACCGTATGTGGCGAATCCTATCCTTTGCTTTATCAGTATTATTAAGATTTTACTGGTATCGATTGGCAAGAAAACCTTTGTCCGAGCGCGAAAATCTATGGGGCAGAATTGGTAGAGAATTTCGTCAGATTTTATTTGAACTAGAGGGTCTATTAATTAAAGTAGGTCAATTTCTAAGTATACGAGCAGACTTGCTTCCCAGTAAATTTGTCGAACAAATTCAAGACTTAGTTGACAAAGTACCACCTTCTCCATGGGAAGATATTAAACTAGTCTTAGAAAGAGAATGGGAGAGTCCGATTGAAGATAAGTTGCAATCAATTGAAAAAACAGCAATAGCTTCCGCATCAATTGGGGAAGTGTATCGTGGCAAACTAAAAGATGGAACGGATATAGCGGTAAAGGTGCAGAGACCAACCATACGGTCCATTATTCGAACTGATTTTCGTTCACTTTCTATTATTATTTGGTTTGCTCACCATTTTGCACCTGTTCCAAAGGGATTCATTAATTTTAAAATGTTGTTCCAAGAACTAAAAACAGTGATTGAAAGAGAAGTTGATTTTTACAAAGAGATGGAATCCGTCAACCATTTTCGTCAGCGATTCCAAACAATTGAAAAATTTATGATACCAAATGTATATCCGCAACTTTGCACCTCACAGGTTTTAGTGATGGATTGGGTGGAAGGAACAAGGATTACAGATGAGGAGTATTTAGACCGCCATTCTATTAATAGAGTAGAATTATCTCAACGGCTCTTTCGAATTTTTATTCCACAGTGGTTAGAAGCGGGGACTTTTCATGCAGATCCACATGCAGGTAACGTATTAGTAAAATCAGATGGGACGATTGTCCTAATTGATTTTGGAATGGTGGGGGAAATATCGAAAAAAGATGCTGCCAATTTCCAAGAGCTGTTACAGGCAATCCTAGCGAAGAATTATTCAATGGCAGTAAAAGTTTTGTTTGATCTAGGCTTCTTATTACCGGAAACAAATCTAAAAACGATGGAACCAATTTTAAAAGAAGCACTTTCAATTGATCTGAATCAGTTAAAGGAAATGGATCTGTTTCAAGTGAAAAAAGATCTTAATGAAATGGTAAAATCACTTCCCATTCAAGTTCCTACCAGATTCATCTTTTTTGGGCGTTCCTTTGTTACGATTGAGGGAATGCTTCATACCATTAATCCAAATCAAGAGTTTTTAGAAGTTGCAAAACCTGCTTTTATGGAGTGGTTGAACCAAGGGAACCAAAATAAATGGAAGCTAATTTTAAAATGGATTCAGTCACAGCCGATTTTCCAAGTGTTTCATGCTATTACTGAAATGATTGAAATCCCACATAAACTTCTTGCGGTAAAGGAATCTGAGAAGCAGAAAGAATTTCAATTTCAAATCTATGAAAATCAGAAAAAGCAGTTGTCTTATTTAGGTATACTTGGAGTTATTGGCACTTTTACCGGGACCTATTTAAATCATCCTTTAATTTGGAAAGGATCCCTTGGTATAGCCGGAATATCATTGGTATCTTACATAGTGTGCAGTGTGAGACAAATAAGGTGGCTTAAGAAAATCACCTAAAAAATAGAGGTAGACCTATGTCTGCCTCTATCATATGCATTTTAAAAATTATTCATCATTGTTTCATCCGTTGTAATTCCGCTTTTGCTACCCATCATTCCACCATTCACATGGCAAGCTTTGTACATTTCCTTTAGCTCTTCCTTGGTTGAGGTAGGATACATTTTTTCCATAAAAGGAAACATCTTTTCAAAGCTAATTCCATTACTAGATTCAGTGTTTCCTGCAGCAAAGACTGCAGTACCTGCTCCAAGAATTAAAGCCGCACTAATAATTCCAACTGCAAATTTCTTCATAATTGACTTCCTCCTTTTCTTTATCACAAACCCATCATAGCTCTAAATTTTGCAGATTGTATGCATTTATGGTGTTGATGTTATGAAGATTTTTAAGCGTGAAAGGGCACAATTTTACAGTTCATAGGTAAAAATATTGACAGAAAACAACTAGATATGTTATTAAAAAATAGTGGTTAGCACTCTCTTTTGTTGAGTGCTAAATGTAGATGCGGCTGAACGATACAGCCTCCATATATTTTTATGAAGTTGAAAATAAAGGAGAGGTCTTAATGGAAACAAAACAGTTTAAAGCAGAATCAAAGCGATTATTAGACATGATGATCAACTCCATCTATACTCATCGCGAGATTTTCTTACGGGAGTTAATATCAAACGCAAGTGATGCGATTGATAAAATCTATTACAAGGCATTAACTGACGACTCATTAAGTTTTGACCAAGATAATTATTTTATTAAAGTGGTTGCAGATAAAGAAAACAGGATCTTGAAAATAATAGATACTGGTATTGGTATGACCAAGGATGAGTTGGAAACTAACCTTGGGACAATTGCCAAAAGTGGTTCCTTGGCCTTTAAAAAAGAGAATGAGTTAAAAGATGGCTACGATATTATCGGGCAATTTGGTGTAGGATTTTATGCAGCATTTATGGTTGCAGACGTTGTTACCGTTATTAGTAAAGCTTTAGGAAGTGACGAGGCTTATAAGTGGGAATCCGAGGGTGCTGAAGGCTATACCCTTGAGATGGTTGAAAAGGATTCAGTTGGCACAGAGATAATTTTAAAATTGAAAGAGAATACAGAAGACGAAAGCTACGATGAGTATTTAGAGGAATATCGCTTAAAGTCGATTATCAAAAAATATTCAGACTTTATTCGTTATCCAATAAAAATGGACGTCACTGATAGAAGACTGAAGGAAGGCAGTGAATCCGAATACGAGGACTATCAAGAAGAACAAATAATTAATAGCATGGTTCCAATTTGGAGAAAGAATAAAAGTGAGTTAACAGATGAAGATTACCAAAATTTTTATGCTGAAAAACGCTATGGTTTTGACAAACCAATCAAACATATCCATATCAGTGTTGATGGAACGGTAAGATATAATGCGATTCTATATATCCCAGAAAAAATCCCATTTGATTATTATTCAAAGGAATTTGAAAAGGGCTTAGAGCTTTATTCTAATGGTGTTTTAATCATGGACAAGTGTGCAGACCTCCTTCCTGACTATTTTAGTTTCGTCAAAGGGATGGTGGATTCGGAGGATTTATCACTAAACATTTCAAGAGAAATGCTGCAGCATGATCGGCAGTTGAAACTGATTGCTAAAAATATTTCTAAAAAAATCAAAAGTGAATTGCAGAGCATCTTAAAAAATGAACGAGAAAAATATGAAGAATTCTATCAATCATTTGGCCGTCAGTTAAAATATGGTGTGTATAGTGATTTTGGTGCTAACAAAGAGGTATTACAGGATCTGCTCATGTTCTACTCTTCTAAAGAGAAGAAATTAGTTACATTAGACGAATATATTTCTAATATGCCTGAAGAACAAAAGTACATTTACTATGCAGCAGGAGATTCAATTGAGAGATTAGAAAAACTGCCACAGACTGAGTTCGTTTCTGAAAAAGGCTATGATATTTTATTCTTTACAGATGATATCGATGAGTTCGCAATTAAAATGGTAATGACATATAAGGAAAAGGAATTTAAATCAATTTCTAGTGGTGACTTAGGAATCGAAGGGGAAGAGAGCAAGGAAGATTCCGAAACACAGGATAACGAAAATCAGGAACTCTTTGACTTTATGAAGAAAACTTTAGCTGGCAAAGTGAAGGATGTTAGAATTTCTAAAAGGTTAAAATCACACCCGGTTTGCTTGGCAACTGAGGGCGAAATTTCTATCGAAATGGAAAAAATTCTTGCTGCAATGCCAGATAACCAAAATATCAAAGCAGAAAAAGTATTGGAAATCAACAAAAATCATGAAGTATTCCAATCGTTAAAAGAAGCATTTGAAAACGATAAAGAAAAACTAGATCTGTATACAAAATTATTATTTAATCAAGCACTATTAATAGAAGGATTACCTATTCAGGACCCAGTTGAATTTACAAATGATATTTGTAAAATTATGGTGTAGTGATAAAGTAATAAAAAACCGTGTTCACATTAGTGAGTACGGTTTTTTACATATTGTTCATTGAATATAATTACCCCATATAACTCTTACTAGTAAGTTAAAAAGTGAACTAGGGTTCATTTTTTTGCTGAAATATGTTATAATAAGTATAGTGCTTTAAAGAATGAATACATTAAAGCGAAATTACAGAAGGGTGTGACTAAATGACAGAAATCACTAAAACTACTATCCAACACCGCAAACTTCCCCTCAGTAAAGTGATTCTTCGAGTAATAGCCATTACAATTGGTGCCATTCTCATGGCCACAGGGTTAGAAATCTTTTTGGTTCCCAACCATGTCATCGACGGAGGGATAACAGGTATATCTATTATGCTTGCTCATATCTCCGGATGGAAATTAGGACTGTTTCTATTCATCCTCAATTTGCCATTTGTTTATTTAGGGTATAAACAAATGGGGAAAACCTTTGCGTTTTCTACCATATATGGAATTATTGTTTTATCCATATTCACTTCATTTTTTCATCCAATTCCACCCTTTACAGAAGATATTCTACTTGCCACTGTTTTTGGAGGAATGATCTTAGGTATAGGCGTAGGTTTGGTCATTCGGAATGGTGGAGCTTTAGATGGTACAGAAATACTTGCATTAGTGATTACCAAAAAAGTGCCTTTCTCTGTAGGGCAAATTATTATGTTCATAAATGTGTTCATTTTAGCTGCAGCTGGATTTGTCTTTACCTGGGATCGTGCCATGTACTCCCTTTTAGCCTATGTCATTGCTATGAAGGCTATAGATACCGTGGTAGCAGGATTAGAAGAATCTAAATCTGTATGGATTATTAGTGATGAAGCAGAAGAGATAGGAAATGCGGTAAATGCTCGTTTAGGACGGGGAGTAACCTATCTTAATGGAGAAGGAGCCTATACAGGGGATAATAAAAAGGTCATCTTTAGTATCATCACAAGACTTGAAGAATCTAAACTTACCACCATTGTGGAGGAAATAGATCCTTCAGCCTTTTTAGCAATCGCTGATATCTCAGAAGTCCGTGGAGGACGCTTCAAGAAAAGGGATATCCATTAACAATTAAAAATGGATCTGCCGGGTTAACCGGAGATCCATTTTTTTCTTTAATGACCAATTTCGACATCATCTACGTGGTTAATATGTGATTTATTTATTAAGATAAATACCACAGAAATAAAGACAAATCCTGCTCCCACTAAAAACGGAAGACTTGGATTATAAAGTTCTGCTAGTTTCCCAGCTGTAAATGGAGCGATCGCGCCTCCAATAAACCGAAGGAAGCTATAGGCTGCAGATGCAGTTGCACGCTCAACTGGTGCTGCATTCATTACTGCAGTTGTAATCAACGTATTGTTATTTCCTAAAAATGCTCCTGCTAAAATAACTGATCCAATGACTACCCATTGTGTAGAGGTCCAGACACCCATTGCAACAAGAAGTAGGGCGAATAGTGTTAACATAGCACACATTGACTTAATCGTGCCAAACCATTGTTGAAGCTTTGGAGCCATGAATACAGAAGTAACAGCCAATAATATACCCCATCCGAGGAAAACATAACCTAATCCATGCTCATCCAATCCCATAACAAAAGGAGCATAAGCTAATAAAGTAAAGAACCCAAAGTTGTATAAAGCCGCAGCAATACCAAATATTAATAAGGAACGGTGTTTTAAGGCACGGAATGGATCTAATAATGATGTTTTTGTTTGTACGTTAGTTGTTTTTGTAGCCTTAGGCATTAAAACAACTAAACCAATGAAAGCGATAACCATAAGGCACGCAACACCAAGAAATGGACCTCTCCATGACATAGCACCCAACCAGCCGCCAAGAAGTGGTCCTACAGATATACCAAGTCCTATGGCTGCTTCGTATAATATAATGGCTTTGGCTGTTCCGCTATTTGAGAGTGAAACGATGGCAGCTAAAGCGGTTGCCACAAATAAGGCATTACCAAGTCCCCAGCCTCCACGAAGTCCAACGAGTGTCCAAATGCCATTCGAAAATCCTCCAAGTGCTGAAAATACAGCAATGATGACAATACCAGCTAGTAAGGTCCATTTAATACCCAGCCTTGAGGAAATCATTCCAGTAATGAGCATGGCTACGGCCATAACGGCATTATAACTGGTGAATAGCAACGTTACTTGACTATGGGAAGCGTGTAATTGCTCCGCTATTGCTGGTAAAATCGGATCCACTAGACCGAGTCCCATAAAGGCAATAATACTCGCAAAAAAAACAGCCCAAACGGCTTTTGGCTGGGTTAATAAACCTCCCTTTTTAGTGTTGTCAGAGGGTGTTTTAGTAACAGATTGTGTTGAAGATGACATGGACATTTCTCCTTTTCTTATTTACTTTCTCCTATACCTTTATTTTTAATTAGGCTCTGTTAAACTAGCCTGTTGATTTCCGCTCCAGGCACTTCGCTTTCCGTGGGTGTTTCGGCGAGCCTCCTCGGCGCATGCGCCTGCGGGGTCTCCCCTGAACCATACTCCCACAGGAGTCTTCGTGCCTTCCGCTCCAATCAACAGGGTGTAAAAATCAACATTGTTCTTTAACACAGCCTTTAATTAATACCTAATTGGTTTCCTAGTTTTTCAATTAGTTGTATTATGAAAGTACATGATTGTATTATACAACTATTTTACACTACGTCAATAGTGTTTTCTGATGGGAATAGTCGTCCTTCATTATATATTAAAATTTCATTGTGTTATCATTAAGTATGAAGAAATTTGTTTAATTGTGGGGTTAATGTTATGAATGAACAATCTTTGGAAATGATTGAACTGGAATTGGCTATCTTAATTCGTCGTTCAACCTCTATTTCAAGTCATAAAAGACTAGGTACTCTTGATCGCTCTGCCTATCTATTATTGAGAAGAATCGCTAATAGAGGCGCTGCAGGTGTGAAAGTATTAGCAGGTGAATTTCAGCTGGATATCTCCACCATCAGTAGACAAGCAGCTGCTTTAGAGCAAAAGGGGTATTTATATCGTATACCTGATCCTTTAGACGGCAGGGCCTATTCACTTCAAATTACCGAACTGGGAACCAAGGTTTATAAGGAGCACAAGCAAGCACGGTTGGAGAGATTAGAAGAAGTGATCAATGATTGGTCAGAAGAGGAACGTAAAGTCTTTGGTCAGTTACTAAAAAAATTCAATCACTCTTTCATATAGCTTGATTAAAAAAGGAGCTTTCAAAGCTCCTATTTGGTTTCAACTAATGCAGCAAACTCTTTAATGGTGGTGGAGTAAGAGACTCGGACACGATGCATGAATAAAAATTCATCTGGCTGGCCTTTTTCAATAAATTGGCCAGGCTTTGTGGTTGTAGCAAATTTGTAGTATTTTTTTGTTTCCTCCACTACTTGTTCGTTAAAATGACCATATGGATAGGCAATGGCAATTACTGGCTTCCCGGTTACTTGTTCAATTTTCTCCTTTGACACTTGTAGCTCTTCCTCAAAATTCGTTATTTTTGGAAGATCTGCATGTGACATCGTATGGGATTGAACGGAGAAGATTCCGGAGTTCACCATTTCTTTAATATCTTCAGTGGATAATCGGTAGGAGCCGCTATCGATATAACCTCCAATGACATATTCTGTCGCGGTGGGATTGAATGTCTCATCCTTTAATTTTTGTAAAATATGAAAAGCATTCAGGTTATTTTTCATCCCGTCGTCAAAGGTAACAAGAATGGGCTTGTTGACTTTATTAACTTCTCCCCATTGCTCAAACGTAAGGAGTGTATAGCCATTATCCTTTAAATATTGCATTTGAGCTTCAAAATTTCCTGGTGTCACAAACAGTTCTTTCAATCCCTCACCATTAAATTCATCAATGGCATGATACATTAAGATTGGAACGTGCTGTTGAAAGGTTACAGTTGACTTAGCCAAAAGCTCATCCGAGCCAGTTATTGTCTTTCCGTATACCTCAATCTGATACTCTCCGCGCTTTCCTGAAAATTCTTTCGGGCCAAATAAAAACGATAATTCTTTCTCTTTTTCAGTAGATGGAAATAACTTGCCATTTTCCACCCCGTCAGCTGTTCTCCAAATAAAGTAACTAACTCCTGAAACATCTGTTGGAAGGTTGGTTGTTGTCAAAACAGCATTACTAGAAGCAAATGTTACTGCACTTATTGATAAATCCGCCTTTGGTTTGAATAAAGGGTTTTCTTTCATTTTAGGTGATACTTTGCTCATCTGGACTTGTTTTGTTATGGTTGATACTGATTTTGTTTTATTAATATCTTTGGCAATAGCTGTCTTTAAACTGCATCCTGTTTGTAGCAGTAAAGCACAACATAGCGCGAAATATAGAACCTTCTGCATTTCATCCATCCTTGTAAATAGTAATCTCGCAGAATATCATAGCACTTACTAGTGTTTTAGAGAAGATACTGGCAATACATTTTGAAAAAAATAAGAAAACTTAGACTACTATGAATACTGTTATTAATGAAATAACAGTTAAAAGAGAGACAAAGAAAGTGTTTTCCTGTTATTATTTTGGTGTAATAAAATGTTTATATACAAGTATATATTTTTATTTACAAGGGTGGGAGACAGATGACAGCGGACATAAAAAGAGTAGAACAAGACTTCTTAGGGAAAAAAGACATACCAGCAGATGCTTATTACGGGATTCAAACACTTAGGGCGGTAGAAAATTTCCCTATAACGGGCTATCGCATTCAAGAAGAACTCATTAAAGCGTTAGCGATGGTTAAAAAGGCGGCTGCAATCGCAAATATGAATACGAAACGGTTGTATAGTGGACTAGGAGAGGTTATTAGTCAGGCAGCCGATGAAGTCATTGAAGGCAAATGGAATGATCAATTTATCGTGGACCCAATCCAAGGGGGAGCAGGTACATCGATGAATATGAATGCAAATGAAGTCATTGCCAATAGGGCACTAGAGTTACTAGGGCATGAAAAGGGAGCTTATAACCATTTAAGTCCAAACACTCATGTGAATATGTCTCAATCGACTAATGATGTTTTCCCTACCGCTATTCATATAGCTACACTAAGAATGCTTGAAAAGTTACTTGAAACGATGAAAGAAATGAACAAGGTTTTCAAGACAAAAGCCAAACAGTTTGAAAATGTCATTAAAATGGGACGGACCCATCTTCAAGATGCAGTTCCGATTCGACTCGGACAAGAATTTGAGGCATATAGCAGAGTATTGGAAAGAGATATAAACCGTATCCATCAATCAAGGGCTCATTTATATGAGGTGAATATGGGGGCAACAGCAGTTGGGACGGGTTTAAACGCTGATCCAGCTTACATTAAAGATGTTGTCATTCAACTCGCAGAAATTAGTGGACTGCCATTGGTTAATGCTGAACATTTAGTGGATGCTACCCAAAACACGGATGCCTATACAGAGGTGTCAGCAGCATTAAAAGTTTGTATGATGAATATGTCGAAAATAGCAAACGACCTTCGCTTAATGGCTTCTGGTCCCCGTGCAGGATTAGCAGAAATTTCTCTTCCAGCACGTCAACCAGGATCATCTATTATGCCTGGTAAGGTAAATCCAGTCATGCCAGAGCTGATTAACCAAATTGCCTTCCAGGTAATTGGGAATGATCATACAATTTGCCTAGCTTCTGAGGCAGGACAACTCGAATTAAATGTAATGGAACCCGTTTTGGTGTTTAACTTGCTCCAATCTATCAGTATCATGAATAATGGTTTCGCTTCCTTTACTGAACATTGTTTAAAAGGAATTGAAGCAAATGAAGCCCGTATGAAAGATTATGTAGAAAAGAGTGTAGGAATCATTACGGCGGTTAATCCTCATTTAGGATATGAAATCGCAGCTCGAATTGCTAGAGAAGCGACGATTAGTGGTAAATCAGTTCGAGAGCTTTGTTTACAGCATGATGTGTTAACGGAAGAGGAACTGGATCTCATTTTAGACATTTATGAAATGACAAAGCCTGGGATTGCAGGGGCGGCACTTTTAGAACGAGACTAATCAACATTCGAATAGTAACAACAACAAAACAAACCCAAAGGAACTCTTTGGGTTTGTTTTGTTGAACAAATTATTTTTTCTCTTCTTTTTTCGCCATTTTTACCTCACCTAATGAACGATAAATTTGAGTATACATGCTGCCTTCTGCGACATGCTCTAGAAAAAAAGGACCAATAAGCTCTAAATATTCCTCGTCCTCGAACATTTTCTTACTTTGTAATTCCATTTCCGCTAACCCTTCATAAGTCGAAAGCAAGGCATAGGTATAGTCCTCCCCAGATACAGGAGTTAAAATCTCTACCTTATGGTTGTAGTTTTCATTTCTAAATTTTTTAATCTCTCTTAAATTATCGATTCCTTCTTTAAATTTATCCTGTTTAATAATAAACGTTTGGTAAACAAAAACGGACATTTTTAGCACCCCTAGAAAAATTTTTCCTAGGTTTAAACTTACCTTAAAGTTGGTAAATTATTCAGCTTTATGCCAATTAACATAAGAAGCTGGGGCTTAGTTGGGTGTAATTAGAACTTATTTCAAAATTTCACTTAATGGCACAAGTTGGTATCCGTTTGTTTTTAACCATGGTATAACTTGGTCGACTGCTGCTGGTGTATTAATTCCTCCAATATGCATGAGAAGGATATCACCATTACTTGCACCACCTTTAATTCGCTCAATAATTACATCAGTAGAAGGTTGCTGCCAGTCAATTGTATCAAGAGACCATTGAACGCTATATGAATAACCAGCTTCCCCAACAATTTTTAGAGCGTCTGTATTATAAGACCCATAAGGAAAACGGAAAAATGGACGTGGTGATTTGCCGGTTGTGTTTTTAATTATTTGTTCTGCCTTCAGTATATCCTGTTTAAATGCATTGGCTGTAGTTTTGACGGCATCAGGGTGTGAGTATGAGTGGTTTCCGATTTCATGCCCCTCATTGGTGATTCTTTTGGCAAAGGATGGATATTTCTCAACCCATTTACCTGTTAAAAAGAAGGTCGCCTTCACGTTATGCTTCTTTAAGACATCAAGGATGCTGATACCTGCTGCATCGCTCCCGGCATCAAATGTTAATGCAATTTCCTTTTGGTTTGTTTTTCCATTAGAAATGATGACAGAAGGACCAGTAGTTGGAGGAGTCTCCTGATTAGGCTGATTTCTTGGCGGTTCAACATTCTTTCCATACAATTTTAAAACCTGGCCAACATAGATAGTATCGGATGAGAGATTGTTCCAATTCTTGATTTTTTCTACAGTTACACTAGCTTTTGATGCAATGGACCAAAGGGTATCTCCTTTTACTACTGTATATTCAATGATTTCATCTTCAGGAATTTGAATGTTTACAGGAGTGGAAGGGGTAGGTTGATCTGGTTTTTCTTCATCAGGTTCGTCTACTGAAGGGGAGTCCTTGACAGGAGTTTGTTGTTTTCCTGGATCAGTTTCATTTTGTTTATCATTTCCAGATGGGATTTCTATTTTAGGAGGATCATTTTTCTCCTCGTCGTTATAGGCAAGGAAATTCAAATTCCAATCATGATAAAACAACATAAAAATAATTCCCACTAAGCAAATGGATGCGAGGATAAAGTAAAGCCACCTTAGTCCATTCTGTTTAAAATAAGATACAACCCCTAATATAAGAAACAAAGACAATAGCAGGATGGCAAGAAGAATTAAGGCATCTAACAAGATACATTCCCCCTTTTTGATCCGCAAAAGACATAAGAAACCGTAAAAATCCCTTTATTTATCCTATTTGTTAACTAACCTTTTATTTCCATATTTTTATTATAAGAAAAAGTAATTTTATTAAAGAGAGATAATGGTAAAATAAAATCTATTGGTTTCATTCCTTTTAATTGCAGGAAAATGAAAATAAAAATGGAATACTATCTGAAACCAAATCCAGTCTAAAAACGTCAAATAGTATGTGAAAATGAAAAAGGAAATAATTAGATTTAATAAATAAATGGGGAAAAGATGGGGGAACATGGGAAAACTCACAAGGGTTATTTCAATTTTATTGGCTGGGAATTTTGTGTTATTGGCAGGTTGTACAGATCAACCGATTAAAGAGACAAAGGCATCTGAGCAACAACCGAAGACAAAAGTAGAGAAAAAAGTGGAAAAGAAAAAGGAAGTAGAAAAGCCGGTGTTTGTAAGTATAATTGATCCGACAACAAAAGCAACTATAAAAACTTTTAATCCGAAGGAATTGGGCTTTTCTACTGACCTTGAAAAGTATAAAGCAGAGATTTCAAAAATAGCTAGAGAATTAGCGAGGGGAACGGAAACAACCCCTGGCTATGATAGGAGAATGATTCTAGATAAGCTAGATGGAATGGGCCAGGTTATAAAAGGGACACCACAAACCATATTAGATGAGGATGAATTGATAGAAAAAGTGACTCAGTCATCTGTAAAAGGTGGAAATGTGGAAGTGCCATTATATGTGACAGCAAGTGGATATAAAGTGGAAGATGCAGCCCATTTAGGGGAAGTCTTAGTCTCATCTTACACTACTCATTTTAATAGCGGTGTCGTTGGAAGATCGAAAAATATAGCTTTATCAGCACAAGCCATTAATAATGTTATTCTTGGTGAGGGGGACTCTTTCTCGTTTAATACGACTGTGGGCCCAAGTGACGCAGCCCACGGGTTTCAAAAGGCACCCGAAGCTTTAGAAGGGAAACTGGTTGATGGTATAGGTGGGGGTATTTGTCAAACGTCATCCACCTTATTTAATGCCATTGACAAATTAGGTGTAAGTTATATCGAAAAGCACCATCATTCACTACAGGTAGGGTATGTTCCAACTGGAAGAGATGCGACAGTATCCTATGGAGGTAAAGATTTTAGATTTAAAAATACGACAGGTGCGCCAGTCATCTTGAAGGCAATTGTAAGAAAAGGATCCTTAACCGTAGAGGTTAGGACCTCAAAAGCGTATCAAGACATGATAAAGAAACGAATGTAAAGCTACTATAGCTACTATTGAAAAATGCCCAGTTTGAAAGATACTGGGCATTTTTAATGAGCAGAATTCAAATTTTACTATTTGATTGATGTTTCCACGGAATTATCTCAATTCTTCCCAATCCGTATAATGTCCGCTTCCTTGGCAACCGGGACATTCAAACGAATTATAGTAGGCATATTCATTATAAGGGTAAACAGTATAGCCACGACCTTGACAATCTGGACACTTACCTAAATCTTTCATATTGGTTACGTGGTTTTGATACCTTGTTTCTCTCCATTGATTAAATGAGTTTAGAAGTCCCATCATTTTCACCTCATCTTTTTTTATATTATGATGAAAAAATGGAAATGTTATGCAAAAAAATTACTATTTACTATCTAAACTCAATTTCTTCAACCGGTATTGTAAGCTTTGGCGGCTTAATCCGAGTGACTTAGCTGCTCTTGAAATATTAAAATCATTTTTCTTTAGGACATGCTCAATATAGGTTTTTTCAAATAACTCCATTTGGTCTTTTAAAGGTATAGTTACATCTGAATTTTCCTTTAAAAATGTATCGACAGTGGATAATGGCATCATTCTCTCTTTTAGCTGCAGTTTGCTACGATATTGGTAGGGTAAATGGGAGTACATGATGACTTCTTCATCCATCATAATGTTCATCGCTGCTTCAATAATATGCTCAAGTTCACGAACATTCCCGTGCCAATCATATTCAAGGAAAGACAAATGGACTTCCTCTGATAATCCTTTTACATTCATTTGAAAGCGCTCATTATATTTATCAATAAAATGAGCTACCAATAATGGAATATCCTCTTTTCGATCTTTTAATGGAGGGACAAAGATTGTTACAACACCGAGCCGATAATATAAGTCTTTTCGTAATCGGTTATTGGCAATAGCATCAATCGGATCCTCATTCATGTTCGCAATAACCCTAACATCGATCGGTGTATCCTTCGTATCGCCTATTCTCTTTATTGTTTTTTCCTGAAGAACCCGGAGCAATTTCGCCTGAAGATTTAAATTTAATGAATTAATTTCATCAAGCAACAAGGTTCCACCATTAGCTTGTTCAAATAACCCGGGTGTGTCGACTGCACCCGTGAATGCTCCCCGCTTTGTGCCGAAAAGGAGACTTTCAATTAAGTTATCAGGCAGTGCAGCACAATTTTGTGAAATAAATGGAGCAGATAACCGCCCGCTGGCATTATGTATGCTTTGAGCAAAAAGTTCCTTCCCAGTCCCTGTATCACCGACAATCAATACATAAGAAGAGGTCCGAGTTGCACGTTTAGCAGATTCTTTAACCTCTAAAATTGCAGGACTAGTTCCTATAATGGAATCAAATGTATATTTTGTTGACTCCCTATTCAAATTACCTTTAATTAGCCGTTCAAGTTTAGTAACATCCTTTGCAATTTCAACTGCACCCTTAAGATTTTCATCTAAATAGATAGGAATAGTATTGTTGATCGTGGTAACTTCACGGCCCTTGTTATTAAAATAAGTTTGCTTTACGTTACTTGTTTCTTTCTTCTCCTGTAGTGCTTTTACGAGAGTACTAGATTGGTCATCCTTAAACATGAAGACATCGAGTAGGTTTTTATCCATTACATCATGTATGTCCATCGATTCCATTTGCATCATTTTTTTATTATAGATAATCGTTTTTCCGGTTTCATCAACCGCATGCACACCAACATCCACTTCGTCTAAAATCCGTTTATACATTTGTGTTAAATAGAGTAAATCATTCTTTGTTTTTTCCATGATGGTTCAAACCCCTTGTTAATACTTTATGCACCTATTTAATCAAAAAAAACTTGATAACGCAAAATAATTTTGCGGTTTTTGCAAAAAAAAGAGATTGTTAAGCAAAAAAAATTTGCATTATATTTTTAGAAACTCGTATCAACATGCAAAAATATTGTTGGCACGAAACTTGCAATATAGTTTTACGAAGATAAAAGGGGGAAACTGTAATGACAGTAGTAACAAATAAATCAACCGAAATCATTGAGCAGACAAATAAATTTGGTGCCAATAACTATCATCCACTTCCAATTGTAATTGCAAAAGCGGAAGGTGTATGGGTAGAAGGACCAGAAGGAAATCGTTACATGGATATGTTAAGTGCCTATTCAGCGGTGAACCAAGGGCATCGTCATCCAAAAATCATTCAAGCCTTAAAGGATCAAGCAGATAAAGTGACGCTCACGTCACGTGCCTTTCATAATGATCAGCTGGGACCTTGGTACGAAAAGATTTGTAAACTAACTAATAAAAATATGGCCCTTCCTATGAATACAGGTGCCGAGGCAGTTGAAACAGCGTTAAAAGCTGCACGGCGCTGGGGCTATGATGTAAAAGGTATTGCTGAAAATCAGGCAGAAATCATTGCGTGCACTGGAAATTTTCATGGAAGGACAATGGGTGCGGTTTCATTGTCGTCTGACCCTGAATACAAACGCGGTTTTGGTCCAATGCTCCCAGGCATTAAATTAATCCCATACGGTGATATTGAAGCACTAAAAGAAGCCATTACTCCGAATACAGCAGCATTCTTAATGGAGCCGATTCAAGGCGAGGCAGGAATCATTTTACCTCCTGAAGGATTTTTAAAGCAAGCTTCTGAATTGTGTGAAGAGCAAAATGTCTTATTCATCGCTGACGAAATTCAAGTGGGCTTGGCACGGACGGGTAAGATGTTTGCGTGTGACTGGGAAGAAGTAGATCCTGATATGTTAATTTTAGGAAAAGCACTTGGTGGCGGCGTATTCCCAATTTCTTGTGTTGTGGCTAATTCTGATGTATTAGGCGTATTTAATCCAGGCTCACATGGATCTACTTTCGGAGGAAACCCACTAGCATGCGCTGTCTCACTAGCTGCACTAGATGTAATTGAGGAAGAAAAATTAGCAGAACGCTCACTTGAATTAGGGGATTATTTTCTTGAACAATTAAATACAATCACCAACCCTATGATAAAAGACATACGAGGAAGAGGTTTGTTTATTGGGGTTGAGTTAACTGAAGCAGCAAGACCTTATTGTGAGGCTTTAAAGGAAGCCGGCTTATTATGTAAAGAAACACATGATACAGTGATCCGCTTTGCCCCTCCACTAATTATTACAAAAGAAGAGATTGATTGGGCCATTGAGAAAATCAAAAAGGTATTATCATAAAAATATTTAATTACAATAGGGGTGGCAAAGATGCCTGCAAATACGCTAGTAAATGAAATGACAAAGGAACAGCAAAAAGAACAAGAGTCATTAAATTTATTTTATTCAACCCAAACGGTCATTCAAAAAGCACTTAATAAGTTAGGATATACAAACGAAATGTTTGAGTTATTAAAAGATCCTATTCGTTTACTGACTGTCCGGATACCAGTAAGGATGGATGATGGTTCCGTTAAAATTTTCACAGGTTATCGCTCTCAACATAATGATGCAGTTGGTCCGACAAAAGGCGGCGTTCGGTTTCATCCTGAAGTAGATGAAGAGGAAGTAAAAGCGTTATCTATTTGGATGAGTTTAAAGTGTGGAATTACCGACCTGCCATATGGGGGAGGTAAGGGTGGAATTATATGTGACCCGAGAAAAATGTCTTTTAGAGAGCTTGAGAGATTGAGCCGTGGATATGTTCGTGCAATCAGTCAAATTGTTGGTCCGACAAAAGATATTCCAGCCCCTGATGTATACACTAATTCGCAAATCATGGCATGGATGATGGATGAATATAGCCGTTTACGTGAGTTTGACTCACCAGGATTCATCACTGGGAAACCACTGGTGCTTGGTGGTTCAAAAGGCCGTGAAACAGCGACTGCAGCTGGTGTGACGATTTGTATTCAGGAAGCAGTGAAGAAAAAAGGGATAGACTTAATAGGTGCACGAGTTGTTATTCAAGGATTTGGTAATGCAGGTAGCTATTTAGCTAAATTCATGCATGATGCAGGTGCAAAGGTCATTGCTGTTTCCGATGTATATGGCGGCGTGTACGATCCAAATGGGCTCGATATTAATAATCTACTAGATAGAAGAGACAGCTTTGGCACCTTCTCTCAATTATTTAAGAACACCATATCCAATAAAGAACTTCTTGAACTAGAATGTGATATCCTTGTTCCTGCGGCCATTTCAAATCAAATTACGGCCCAAAATGCTGCTAATATCAAAGCTGCAATTGTTGTTGAAGCGGCGAATGGACCTACTACGCTCGAAGCAACAAATATTCTAACAGAACGTGGAGTGCTTCTAGTTCCGGATATTTTAGCAAGTGCAGGTGGTGTAACCGTTTCCTATTTTGAATGGGTGCAAAATAATCAAGGATACTACTGGTCAGAAGAAGAGGTAAGTGAAAAACTTACTAAAGTTATGGTCGGATCCTTTGAAAATATTTACAACACGGCACAAACACATAGTGTAGATATGCGCTTAGCAGCTTATATGGTCGGTATTAAAAAAGTTGCTGAGGCCTCCCGTTTTCGAGGCTGGGTTTAATAAGATAAAAAAATGCTCTTTCCATTTATGTGGAAAGGGCATTTTTGCATGTAATGTGCAAATTATTTTAATATAATGCAAAAATATTTTGCATACTTGTTCAAAAAATGTTCAAAAATAGCCTTTGTTATTTTGGCATAGAAATTGCAAGTAATAAAGATTGGAATAGTAAAAATATTAGAAAGATTGAAAGCGGATTCTATAAAGGGGGAAGGTATATGAACTTAAACGAGAACAATGCAACACATGAATTAAGAAGAACAATGAAAACTAGGCATTTATTTATGATTTCTTTGGGTGGGGTAATTGGTTCAGGTCTGTTCTTGGGATCTGGTTACACCATTAGCCAAGCAGGACCTGCAGGTGCTATTCTTTCTTACATTGTTGGCGGGTTCATCATGTTCTTAACTATGCTTTGTTTAGGAGAATTATCCGTAGCCATGCCTGTTTCTGGCTCATTCCAAACCTACACAACAAAATTCATTGGACCAGGAACAGGGTTTGCACTCGGTTGGCTTTACTGGTTAGGATGGTCTGTAACGGTCGCATTAGAGTTATTATCTGCTGGCCAACTAATGCAGAGATGGTTTCCTGATTCTCCAGTGTGGATTTGGTGTGCAATATTTGCAATCGTATTATTTTCGCTTAATGCACTTTCGGCTCGAGCATTTGGAGAGACTGAATTTTGGTTCTCGAGCATCAAAATTTTTGCTATTTTAGCTTTTATTGTACTAGGTGGAGCGGCAACCTTTGGTTTAATTGACATGGAAGGTGGGAAACCAGCGCCATTTTTCTCTAATTTTACAGCTCACGGTCTTTTACCGCATGGATTTACTGCTTTAATAATCACAATGATAGCGGTTAACTTTTCATTCCAAGGTACAGAATTAATAGGTATTGCTGCAGGAGAGAGTGAAGAGCCAGAAAAGACGATTCCTAAATCCATTAAGCAAACCGTTTGGCGTACTTTATTTTTCTTTGTTTTAGCTATTTTTGTATTATCAAGCTTAATTCCTATGAAACAAGCAGGAGTAGTTGAGAGTCCATTTGTTGTTGTTTTTGATAGTATTGGTATTCCCTATGCGGCCGATCTAATGAACTTTGTTATTCTTACAGCATTACTTTCTGTTGCCAACTCTGGTCTATATGCCGCAACAAGGATGTTATATGCCATGTCAAAAGAAAAAATGACAAGTCCTGCCCTTGCAAAAGTTAATAAACAAGGGGTTCCTTTAAATGCACTAGTCTTGACGATAGGTATTGCTTTATTATCATTACTTTCAGGATTTTTTGCTGAGGAAACAGTCTTTGTTTGGCTGCTTTCGGTTGCAGGCTTAGGTGCACAGGTTGGGTGGATCTCTATTACGGCTTCACAGATTGCCTTCCGAAGAAAATATATCCGTGAAGGTGGGAAAGTGGAGGACCTAAAATTTAAAACACCACTTTACCCTTTACTCCCGATTATCGCATTAACCCTAAACTGTATTGTATTAGGTAGTTTAGCGTTTGATTCAGAACAAAGGCTGGCCCTTTATTTAGGAGTTCCATTTGTAGCAGCATGTTATTTAATCTATCACTTAAAAATTAAAAAGAACCGCGAGCAGGATGAGGTTAGGGAGCAAGAATTACAGCTTCAAGATAATAAAAAAATGGTTATCTAACACCTTTCAAAAACGTTTGGAGTTTTCCGAGCGTTTTTATTTTTGGATAATGTGTTGTAAACATCAAATAATAATGATTGAGGTGATATGTAATGGGCAAATGGAATGAGCAAGCGGCACCGAATAATAATCTGCCACCAAAAACAATTAAACCTTGGGAATTATTAAGTCAAGATACTGGGCATGAATTTTCCGAGGAATTATCCGATGGTGGAGAGCGGGACCAATTCATTGAGAGACAAAAAAACAACCCTAAGCTGAAATAGTCAGAAATAGTGACGATTTATAATTCGTCACTTTTTTTCATTCCATACTTTACAAAATATTTATGACGTTGTAGAATTTCTATGTACCTAACAAAACTAGGTAGGTGAAAAAATGTTTAACCGTGAATTGGTAAAAGGAAGCACATCGCTTATCTTGCTTCAATTATTAAACGAACGTGATATGTACGGCTATGAATTAGTAAAAGAGCTTGAACAGCGTAGTGATAATGGTCTGAGTGTCAAGGAAGGTACCTTGTATCCAGCACTTCATAAGCTTGAGAAGCAAGAGTACATTGAATGTTATTGGGTTGAGCAGGAAAAGGGTCCTGCACGGAAGTACTATCGAATTACTAAAGCAGGAAAAGAGTTATTAAGCGAAAAAACCCGTGAGTGGCAGGATTTTGTTAAAGTAATGAACAAGGTAATAGGGAGATCAAAGCATGGAACGGCCGAAGAATAGGTTTCTAGCAGAACTTGCTGAGGGATTAGGAAACCATACAGATAAGAAAAGTATCCTATTGGAATATGAGACACATATTGATGAAATTCTCCTTGAATCATCCCATATGAATGAAGAAGAGCTGACAAATCATATTGTAACTAGGCTAGGAAGTCCTGAGGAAATAGCTGAATTATGGAAGGATGAACTATCCGTTACTCCAAGTAACATGAAATGGCTGTTTATTCTACTCAATATCCTTTTTTTTGGGGGAGGCAGCGTATTAACGTTAGCTCATAATCTTTTCGAATGGGAATGGTTAACGAACATTTGGGATCATTTAACTTCTATTCCTATCATTATTGCCTTCCTGTACATGTTCTTTTGGGCATTGCTCGGATATGAAATCGGGAAGGGTTTTGGTCAAAAGGGTCGAACGCTTCTAAGAAAAACGTTCTTATTATCGCTCATTCCTAATTTAGTGTTGATGATTCTAACTGTTTTTCACATCATACCACATGCCTGGTTCGCCCCTTTATTAACAAAAACATTTATTATTGCTTGTATCATTTTTACGATTACTCTTTACCCGATTAGCTGGTTAGGATATCGGTGGGGGAGAAAAGCTTCGATATGAGCAGTTTTTTTTGCCTATATACCTAGTAAAACTATATATATAGAAAATCTATATAAAAAGAGGGATGCTACATGGAAATCAAGATTGGAAAATCAGATTGGTTGTTTTTATTGTTATGTTTATTGCTCGGGATCGTAGCCGAAGAAGCATTTTTCCGAGGTGAAGTAGGGATTTCCTATATTGTATTCATTATGTCATTCTACTTCGTCTTCTTTTGGAAATATCGCAGCTTTCCGTTTTCACATCAGCGATTAGGATACTTGATTGTTTGTTGTATATGGCTTCTATCAGCAAGTTATTTACTCAATGATAACCAGCTTTTCAAAGCGTTGAATATCGTTGTTATACCAGGATTGGTTATTTCTCATTTAGTATTAATAACAAGCCCAAAAAATTTCAAATGGAACCAGCCTGCATTTATCACTCTAATATTTTCAAGGCTCCTTGATATGTTTAAATATAACTTAAAATTCAGTTCGGTTTTAGGTGAAGGACTAAAGCATGGTGTGGGTGGCGACAAGTGGTTAGTATGGAAAAAAATATTAATCGGGGTTGTCATCTCAATACCTGTCTTAATGGTTGTATTGAGATTACTCATGTCTGCTGATACGCAGTTTGAACGAATCATTGGTGGGATTCCGGATTGGTTCAATGTGATGGACGCAGAAGGGGTGTTTCGTTTAATCGTCATCCTTATCTCTACATTTGGTTTCTTTGGCTTTATGCAAGTGCTTCTAATCAAGCAGATAAGTGTGCTTAAACAACAAGACAATACGGTAAAGTTTCAAATGGACGGAATTATTTCAATTACAGTACTTGTCCTCATAAATATTGTTTATATTTTATTTACGCTGGTACAGTTTAAATACTTCTTCAGTGGCACTCTACAAGATAACTACACTTACGCGGAGTATGCAAGAAAAGGCTTTTTTGAGCTTTTATTTGTCACATTAATCAATTTATCAATTACTATTATTGTCATCACGTTTGTTCAGCGGACGAATTCTTTTATCAAGCGATTTACGCAAGTATTGCTTACCATCCTTGTTCTTTCAAGCTCAGTGATGCTAAGTTCAGCATTTCTTCGGTTAGGAATGTATGAGGAAGCGTATGGCTTTACTTTTACCAGGGTGCTTGTCCATTCGTTTATGATTTTTCTGGTCATTATTTTTGCTTATTCCTTGGTAAAAATTTGGGTGGAAAAACTTTCATTATTTCACTTTTATTTTATTTCATCCATGATCTATTACACAGCAATAGCAGTAATTGACCTAGATAAAATCGTAATCAAAGAAAACATGAACCGCTTTGAAACAAGTGGCAAAATTGATATAAATTATCTCAATCAGTTATCATACACGGGGGTGGTAGGATTAATCACCCTTTATGAGGAAAATCCTGATATACCTGGCTTGCGAAACATCTTGCTGGATAGAAAGAGGGAAGCACTCACCACTAACCTTCCGTGGCAATCCTATAATATAAAAAGAGAGCAAGCTTTTAGTAAACTGAAAAAATTAGATTTGGAATAGAGAAAGAGAAAATAATAAAATAAAGCGAAAAACCGGGCCTTGGCCTGGTTTTTTGCTTTATTAAGGGAGTTTGGCTTGCATGCTTGTAGGATTTCTACACGAAATTATCGTTTTTCTACACATTTTTAAGATATTTCTACACAAAATCATCGTTTTTCTACACTCATTTATGATTTTTCTACACACTTCTGCCACTTTTCTACACAAAATCATACTATTTCTACAAATCTGCATTAATCAAAAAAAGAAGCAGGACCCACAACGTGAGTCCTGCTTCGCAAAATAAATATTAGTCACCATTAAACATATCAAAAATTCCTCGTGCGATACTACCTTCATCCTTTGAACCACCGCGAGAAGGAGCTGCAGCAAATACGCGGCTTGCTAGCCTGCTAAATGGTAGCGATTGAATCCACACAGATCCAGGACCGCGTAATGTGGCGAAGAATAAGCCTTCACCACCGAACAGGGCCGTTTTCACACCTTTTACAAATTCAATTTCATAATTAACATCGCTCGTCATAGCCACTAAGCAGCCTGTATCCACTCTTAAAGATTGGCCAGGAAGGAGGTCCTTTTTAATAATGGTTCCACCCGCGTGAACAAATGCCATGCCGTCGCCTTCAAGCTTTTGCATAATAAAGCCTTCGCCGCCAAAGAAGCCGACACCCAATTTACGTTGGAATTCGATACCAACTTGAACGCCTTTTGCAGCAGCTAAGAAGGCATCCTTTTGACAAATGATCTTCCCGCCATACTCACTTAAATCCATAGGAATGATTTTTCCAGGATAAGGGGAGGCAAATGAAACTCGCTTCTTACCCATGCCGGTATTGGTAAAGGTGGTCATGAACAAACTTTCTCCTGTTAGGACGCGCTTACCTGCACTGAAAAGTTTACCCATCAGGCCGCTACCACCACTGCTGGAACCGTCTCCAAAAATCGTTTCCATATGTATGTCATCTTCCATCATCATAAAGCTTCCTGCTTCGGCAACAACTGTTTCCTGAGGATCAAGCTCTACCTCGACAAACTGCATATCATCTCCATAAATCTTAAAATCGATTTCATGGTTATTCATCTATATCCCTCCAATTTTTATTAAAATATAAGTCCATATTTATTATAAAAAAATTAGGGAAAAAGTGCTAATTTTAAGGGAAGGACTTTATAGGACAAATAAAAAAGACGTCTGTCGAAACAGACGTCTTTTTGCGTATTGAGGCGAAAAACCACACTCCACATAGTGCGCTCCAAAAGGAATGTTTCTCGACTTACACAACTCAGCTCATCGCTTTGCTATTGTAACACGAATACTTTTAGTAAACAAGAGACATTCAAAGAAAAAAATTTCCATTACTTTTATAGAAAGTGCTTGATAATAATGTTGAATTATTCTATATTCAAATAATCAGATATACAAAATTATAAGATAAGAAGGGTTAATATGTTTATTGATAAAAGATTCCATGATTATTCCTTAAGGAATGTACCAAAGGATCTCCTGTCAGGATTGATTGTTGGCGTAATCGCTATTCCACTTGGAATGGCATTTGCCATTGCTTCAGGGGTGAAGCCAGAGTATGGAATCTATACGACCATTGTAGCCGGGATTCTTATCTCTTTATTTGGCGGATCCAAATACCAAATAGGTGGTCCAACTGGGGCGTTTATTCCTATTTTATTTGGAGTGGTGATGACCTACGGTTATGAAAATCTGTTAATAGCAGGGTTCATGGCAGGAGTTATCCTGCTTCTAATGGGTGTTTTTAGACTAGGTTCATTGATTAAATATATACCTAGACCGGTAACGATTGGATTTACGGCAGGTATTGCCGTTACCATTTTCACAGGGCAGATTGCAAGTTTCCTAGGTTTAGAGGGAATAAAAAAGCATGAGGAGTTTATTGAGAACATTAACGAACTAGCTGTACATCTAAATACGTTGAACTTTTTTAGTATTCTAACAGCAGCTATTTGCTTGCTTACTGTGATCCTTACACCAAGAATTGCACCTAAGGTTCCAGGTCCGCTCATTGGATTAATGGTTTCCACATTGGTTGCCACTCTTTTTTTTCCAAGTGAGGTGGCCACGATTGGAACTGCCTATGGTCAAATTCCAAGTACATTGCCGCAAATCCAAATTCCAAGCATTGATTTGGATATGATTATGAAGCTTTTAAAGCCGGCAATTGTCATTGCTATGCTGGGTGGCATTGAATCTTTGTTATCTGCAGTGGTAGCAGATGGAATGACCAATAGTCGTCATAGCAGCAATAAGGAGTTAATAGGGCAGGGAATAGCCAATATGATTACACCCTTATTTGGTGGGATTCCAGCTACCGGGGCTATTGCCCGTACAGCCACGAACATAAAGAATGGAGCGATTTCTCCGTTATCAGGAATTATTCATGGGATTGTCGTATTACTTGTTTTACTATTTTTCGCACCATATGCATCCTATATTCCTTTGGCAAGCATGGCGCCTATATTGATGGTAGTTGCTTGGAACATGAGCGAGAGAAAAGTGTTCTCTCATATATTAAAAACAAAATCGACCGATTCACTCGTCCTAGCAGTCACCTTTTTACTAACGGTTTTTGTTAATTTAACGACAGCTGTTGAAGTGGGTTTAGTGATGTCTGCCCTTCTATTTGCGAAGAGAATGAGCGATGTGATGGTTACGGCAAAAGCATTGCCAAATAGAGAACATAAACATGAAAAGGTAGAGACAGGAATGGTCTCAGATACACACGATTGCCCGCAAATTAGTATTTTTAATGTGGAAGGACCATTATTTTTCGGCGCTGCTGACACTTTTGAAAAAACAATTATGAGCACAATTAACTATCGGCCAAAAATTCTACTTCTCCGAATGAGCAAAGTACCTTTAATAGATACAACTGGAGAAGCAAATTTGTCTAGTATTGTTCACCATTTTTCGAAAAATGGTATAGTAATGATATCGGGTTTAAATCCTCAACCAGAAAATGTGTTGAAAAAGACAGGTTTATATCAATTAATCGGGGAAGACTACTTCTTCAATCATACAGGAGAGGCTATACATTATGCTTTAGAGCATATAAACAAAAATAAATGTCTAGGCTGCAAGCATTTTGCCTTTAGAGAATGTAAAAAGCTATCAGCTGTTGAGACGGTGGAAGGCGGTAGGAAGAAGCTAACTGCTACCATCTAAAAAAGTATAGGAGTGACCAAATTGAATCTTGAAATGCAGCAATTTAAGGCGGAATTCTTCAAGGCATTAGCACACCCTTTGAGAATCCGTATTTTAGAGCTCTTATCAGAAGGGGATAAAAGTGTAAACGAAATTCAAACACTCGTTGGAAGTGAAGGTTCGGCTGTTTCTCAACAATTGACCATCCTACGAGCTAAAAATATTGTGACTGGTACAAAGGAAGGAAATAAGGTAATTTACACTCTTAAGGATCCAATGATTATTGAATTGCTAGCTGTTGCCAGGCAGATTTTCAATAACCATCTCGTTGATACTATTACGATTCTGGATAAATTTAAAGAAGTAGACGAAGAAGCCACTGCAACACCGAAGAATTAATTTTCTTCGGTTTTTTAATGCCCGTTGGAAGAGAAAAAGAACCGGACCGGTAAATAGAAGAAGGTTCTAATGCCCGTGGTAAGTGTAAAAGTGCCGGACCGGTAAATAGAAGAAGGTTCTAATGCCCGTGGTAAGTGTAAAAGTGCCGGACCGGTAAATAGAAGAAGGTTCTAATGCCGGTGGTAAGTGTAAAAGTGCCGGACCGGTGAATAGAAGAAGGTTCTAATGCCGGTGGTAAGTGTAAAAGTGCCGGACCGGTAAATAGAAGAAGGTTCTAATGCCCGTGGCAAGAGAAAAAGTGCCGGACCGGTAAATAGAAAAAGATCCTAATGCCCGCTGCAAGAGAAAAAGTACTGGACTGGTAAAAAGAAGAAGGTTCTAATACCCCCCGGCAAGGTTGCATGGCTACTAAAGGTAAAGAACTTTTGTACGCTTAAGGGTGACTACTGTGCCCCGCAAGCCAATCTACCAGTCTTCGTGATCGGTGCTGACCAAGTCACTTGCACTTTTCTGATTAGAGAAAAAAATCTCTATTTTGTAATAATTTATACCTGTTTTTTACAAAAAAAAGATTACTATTAAGATGTAGCCAAATAAAGTCATTTTAGGAAGGTGATTCAAAGATGTATGACTTGGTATTGCTGCATCCCCCAACGGTATATGATTTTAGAAAGGAGATGCTATTTACAGGTCCAATTAGCGATGTCGTTCCTTCTTCTCCCGTATTTGAGATGTACCCGATCGGCTTAACTAGCATCGGAGATTTTCTTGAACGGTATGGACTAAAAGTAAAAATCATTAATATCGCCAATCGTATGTTATTAAACCCTAAGTTTGATGTAGAAAAGAAAATCAGGAAAATAAAAACAAAGGCTTTTGGCATTGACCTCCATTGGCTTCCACATGCTCATGGAAGTGTAGAACTAGCAAAAATCATCAAAAAATACCACCCAGATACCCCAGTCATGTTCGGCGGACTTTCCAGTACTTATTTTCACAAAGAACTCATCCAATATCCGTTTATTGATTTTGTTTTGCGCGGTGATACAACGGAAAAATTAATTCTCTTGCTCCTAAATAAACTAGAGGGAAAGGAAACGGACAGTTTTTCTGATATTCCTAATCTTACATGGAAAAAGGGAACGGACTATCACTATAACGATATGACCTATGTTCCTGATAGTTTAGATGAATTCGATTTTCCAGGCTATCGATACATCATTAGGTCCGTATTTAAATATTTTAATCTACTTGATCCATTGCCTTATAAAGGGTGGCTACAGTATCCGAATACAGCCATCTTAACGTCAAAAGGGTGTACCTATAATTGTTTGATTTGCGGTGGCTCAAAGGATGCCTATGAGCTAAACTGTAATCGAAAAAAACTGGTGATGAGATCGCCTAAAAAAATGCTTGAGGACATAGCATTTATTCAACGATTTACACGTGCTCCCATTTTCCTGTTAAATGATATTAGGCAGGGAGGAAAAGAGTACGTTGAGGAATTCCTTGCCGGGTTAGAAAAAATGAAAGTGAAGAATGAAATTGTGTTCGAAATATTTAATTATGCAGACGAAGAGTTCTTTAAACGACTCCATAAATCCATTCCGAAATACAGTATTGAATTGACACTTGAATCAGCAGATGAGGATATCCGAAAGTATAATGGGAAGCTTCCATGTTCAAATGAAAAGGTCATTGAAATGCTGCAAGCGGCCTTAAAACACAATTGTGCCAAAATTGATTTATTCTTTATGACGGGGATACCGAATCAAGATTATGAAAGTGCAATGAGAAATGTAGATTTTTGTGAAATTATTCACAAAAGATGTGACGGAAATCAACGTATTTCATATTTTGTTGCTCCGCTCTCACCCTTTCTTGATCCTGGAAGTCCTGCTTTTGAACATCCAGAAAAGTATGGGTATAAGAAATTCTGTCATAAGTTCGAAGACTTCCGGGAGGCAATGAGACAGCCTTCGTGGAAAAATATGCTGAGTTATGAAACAAACAGTATGACAAGAGCGGAAATCGTAAGAGCTACCTATGATTCGGCTTTAAAGCTAAATGGCTTTAAATATAAAAACAACCTGATTACAAAAGATGTCCATGATGAGGTAGCTGTTAAGATAGATAAATCATTGGAATTCCTCCAGCGCTTGGATAGGATCATTCTTCTGCCCAAATCAAAACAAAAGCAGGAAATGGAGAAAATTAAGGAAGAAGTAGACCAAATCAATCGTCACAGCATCTGTGGAAAAAATGAACTAAAGTGGGAGGTGAAAAAGCTATTTGCTGATTTCCCATCCTTAACCTACATCGGCCTGGAATTATTAGTGAAGGATATCATTAAAGGTGTAAAGTGCAGGGTAGGAAAAATCGACAGAAATATTGTTTTTACAGGTGAGTCTCAAAATAGTAGCATGGAAAAGTAATAGAATTTGAGATAAATATTTAATGTTAAAAATAAACTATTATTTTCCTACAAAAAGTGACAGATTGTTCGAAAGTAGACACTCTAAAAGGGTGCTTTAACCTATGAAATTTGACGAGAAACCCGCTAGAAATGTAGAATTGTGGCGGTTTGTGTCGCCCTCTCCTTAATTGACAGTTGAGCTAATCCCATGGTAAATTTTAATCAGCCGTTGCACGAGATTAGATTTATAAATTACTAGCTTGTTCAAAGTTTTAACCGATGTTTGGATGAGAAAAATATGTAAAGCTATCACGTTGTAATTTGGTGAATTTTACACATGGCTTTTGTTAGCCAATAGGAGGATTTTTTCACATGAAAAACGGTAAAGTAAAATGGTTTAACTCAGAAAAAGGTTTTGGATTCATCGAAGCAGAAGATGGAAACGACGTATTCGTTCACTATTCTGCAATCCAAACAGAAGGTTTCAAAACTTTAGAAGAAGGTCAAGAAGTTTCTTTCGAAGTTGTTGAAGGAGCTCGTGGACCACAAGCTGCTAACGTTACTAAGAAGTAATTCTAACTAAAACAAACTTTAACAGTCCGGACATTGTTCCGGGCTGTTTTTCATTTTTTCGCTCAAAAATCCTTATTTTACCCCATTCTATAATGATTTCCAGCCTCATTGTTATTGGTATTTTGCTATAATGGTAGTATTCGTAAAAGTAAAAGTAAAGTTAATGAAAATTGAGGTGATTCTGATGAAATTTATCCATACCGCGGATTGGCATTTGGGCAAATTAGTTCACGGTGTCTATATGACAGAAAATCAGCGCGAGGTTTTGGAACAATTTGTGGCTATTGTGGCCGAAGAGAAGCCAGATGCGGTTGTCATTGCAGGAGATTTATATGACCGATCCGTGCCTCCGACGGATGCAGTAGAGTTACTAGATGAGATTCTTTTTAAGATTAATGTAGAGTTGAAGACGCCTGTGGTTGCAATTGCTGGTAACCACGACAGTGCAGAGCGTCTGTCGTTCGGCAGCTCTTGGTATAAACATAGCCAATTCTATTTGTCTGGTAAATTAACAAACAGCTTTAAGCCTGTAAGCATTAATGGAGTGAACTTCTATCTTGTTCCTTATGCAGAGCCTGGGGTTGTCCGCCAGCTTCTTGAAGACGAGACGATCCACTCCCATCAAGAGGCCATGAAAGCACTGATCGGCAAAATGGAAGAATCATTAAATCCAAATGAACCGAATGTATTGGTAGGACATGCCTTTGTCCTGGGGGGCCAAACCTCTGATTCCGAGCGAGTATTATCTGTTGGTGGTTCTGGATGTGTGGGTGCTGAATTGTTCGAACCATTCTCTTATACAGCTCTAGGTCATTTGCACAGTCCTGATGCCATCAACCACAGTAAAGTGAAATATTCAGGTTCACTATTAAAATATTCTTTTTCAGAAGCAAAACAGAGAAAGTCCATCTCAATCATCGAAATGGATGAGAAGGGGAATTTTACCCATCGGTACCGCTCTCTTACTCCAAGACACGATATGCGCGAGTTAGAAGGCCATTTGGAACAATTACTCGACCCCCATTTTTATGAAAAAGAACTGGTCCATGATTATTTGAAAGTTACTCTGCTTGACGAAGGGGCACTAATAGACCCGATTAATAAATTGCGCCAAGTGTACCCTAATGTTCTACATCTTGAAAGAAAAATAGACATAACTGATTTGAAAAAGAAGCAGTCATTTAGCGCAATCCGCAGCGAGAAAAAGTCGGAGCTTGAGTTATTTGAACAATTTTACTCAGAGATCACTACATCTGATTTTACTAGTGATAAAAAAGAGGTAATGGCAGAGATTATCGAAAAAGTACTGCGTGAGGAGGGAATCAAATGAAACCATTAAAGCTAACCATGCAGGCATTTGGTCCTTATGCAGGCAGAGAAGAGATTGACTTTTCCCATTTAGGTAATCGAACGATGTTTGTGATTTCTGGTAAAACAGGCGCCGGTAAAACGACTATATTTGATGCAATTAGCTATGCAATCTATGGAAAAGCCAGTGGAGAGGATCGGAATGGTCCAGAACTTCGTAGTCAATTTGCCAGCGATGAACATTTAACAGAGGTTTCTCTCGATTTTTCTCTTCGGTATAAAGTCTATTCAATAACCAGGTCGCCACAACAGTTAAAGAAAAAGGACAAGGGAGAAGGATTTACGCAGCTAGGTGCAAAAGCCGAACTATATCGGTGGGATGAAAATGGCGAGAAAAAGCTGCTGGCATCAAAGATCAATGATGTGGAAGAAAAAATTAAAGAAATTATGCTGATTGATGCCAATCAATTCAGGCAAATTTTGATGATTCCGCAGGGTGAATTCCGAAAACTACTGACTTCAGACAGTAAAGATAAAGAAGTGATCCTTCAGCGCTTATTCCATACCCAGTTATATAAAATGGTCGAAGAGAAGCTGAAAATAGAAGCAACGGATCTTAAAAAAGCGGTAGAAGATCAAGTGAAGGCACGAAACGAGGCAATTCGCCGCATCCAAGCAGTGACAAACGAGGAGCTGCGGGAATATATAGAGGCAAATAGTGTAAATGATACGATTATTCTACCTCTCTTAAAGGAAGAGATCTCTGGAATAGGTGAAAGGCTAGAAGAACTGAATAGCCAGTTTAAAGTTAAGGGTCTCGAACAGGATAAACTGAAGGAACAGCTTTTTGAAGCGGAAGCGATTTTAAAACAGTTGCAGACCAAAGAGGATTTAAAGGAGCAAAAAGAACGTCTTGTAGCACAAGAAGCGTTATTTGCGGAAAAAGAAGTACAAGTCCAACGAGCACAAAAAGCCGCTCTTTTAGCAAAACAAGAGGAGCTTTGTCACCGGTTAAAGAAGGAAGTAGATCAACTTCAAATTAATGTTGATACTATAAAAGCGGAAATGGAAAAGCTTGATCAATTAATGCAGCAGTATGAGCAGAAACTCCAAATGGAACTTGAGCGAGAGAGTGAACGCCAAATAGCCCTCAATGAAGTCAATCAATTAGTAAATATGAAAGAGGATGTCTATTCATTTGCTGCCTTGCTTAAAGAGACATCACAAAAGGATGCTGAGTTAAAAGCAGCTCAAGAAAAATTGAGACAATCCGAGCAAGCAATTGACCATTTGTATGAGCATATTACTTCCCTTAACAAAGACAGGGAAGAGATAGAAAAAGGAAAGCTTAGTTACTTTGAAAATGAAAGTAAAATGGAAAAGCTCAAGGCTGAGCTGGAACGATTCGATAAATATGAGACCTTACTTGGACGCTACAAAAAGGCTGAACAGGCTTTAAGGACCAGTACTGGTCGTTATGAAAATACGGTTGCCAAATTTACAGACGCCAGAGCGCTTGTTGATGAACTAGAAACGAAATGGATGCATGGACAGGCAGCGATTTTAGCTGCAAAGCTTCAAACGGGTGAGGCATGTCCTGTTTGCGGCTCTGAGCATCACCCGACTCCTGCTCTACAGCACGAAGACGTTATTCCGACCGAGGATGATTTGAAAGTTGCAAAGGAACAGGCGGCTAAATGGGATAGAGAAAAATCATTGGATGAAGCGAATTTTTACCAAAGTCAATCCGCTGAAAGAACACAGAAGGATGCAGTTCAGGAAATGCTTCAAGAAATACGTTCCTACCGAGCTGATTTTTTAGAAGAGGATTTATTACATGTAAAAATGGAGACGACCACTGCGAAAAATCAACTTGTAGAGACTCAAAGCAAACTGGCTGTACAAATACAACAATTGGACTATATAAAGGGTGCCATTGAAAAGCATGAAGCTGAAAAAAGCGAGTTGCAGCTCGCTATTCAACAGTTAGTGGCAAAGGTAAACAAAGTAACTGTTGATTTTACAGAAAAGAAAACGAATTTGACAAGAATGATGAAGCTCATACCAGAGAATCTTCGTTCAGAAGTTGAATACGAAAAAACACTCAATGCTTCACGTAACCGCTATGAGATTCTATTGAAACAGTTAGAGGAAGCTCAACAACGCTTACAGGGAGTGAAAGAAAAGCTGTCAAATGAATCAGCTAGGTTGCAGGATGCCGAGAGTCACTTCTCCATCAAGCAACAGGAGCTTCTTACAGAACGGGAAATCTTTAAAGAAAAGTTATCTGAGCAAGGGTTTGAAAACTATGGTGTGTATCATTCTTCGAAACAATCGGAGGATGAAATCCGCAGACTAGAGGGGCAAATCCGTGCTTATCGAGAAGAGTTACGTTCTGTTACAGATCGTTTGAACGAGCTGACAGAACTTTTATCAGATGTAAAAACGCCTGATGTTGAGGGATTAAAACTAGAGCTTGCAAAACGAACAAGCGAACTGGAAGAGCTAAACCAGCAACGTACGGATTTGTTTGTTAAAAAGCGTGATAATGAAGAAATATACAGCAGGGTAGTAAGTTTGAATGAACAGATGAAGGTTCTTGAGGAAAGGTATAAGCTAATTGGACATCTTTACGAGATTGCCAAAGGGCAAAATAATTTCCGAATTACCTTTGAGCGATATGTGCTTGCAGCTTTCTTAGACGATATTTTGCGCGAAGCGAATGTTCGCTTAAGAAAAATGACATCGGGTCGTTTCGAATTGCTCAGAAAAACGGACCGAGCGAAAGGGAATGCGCAAAGTGGTTTGGAACTGCTTGTGTTCGATCAGTATACTGGCCAGGAACGTCATGTTAAAACATTATCTGGAGGCGAGAGCTTTAAGGCTTCCTTGTCGTTAGCACTTGGGCTTGCGGATGTGGTCCAAAATTATGCGGGCGGTGTGTCATTAGAGACGATGTTTATTGATGAAGGATTTGGTACGCTTGATCCGGAGTCATTAGACCAAGCGATTGAAGCGTTAATGGATATTCAAAGCAGCGGCCGGTTAGTTGGGATCATTTCGCACGTACCGGAACTCAAGGAACGAATTGATGTTAGACTAGAGGTTATTGCGGGTCAGACTGGTAGTAGGACGGAGTTTGTGTTTATTAATTAGGGGATATTTTAGATAGCGGAGGTTCGTTACTTTTCTACGCGACCGATTTCTGTGAGAGGATGATCGGAAGGGTTCGCAGGATTGGTCTATGCGACCTTTGATCGTGAAAAAATAATCGGAAGGTCTCGTAGGGAGGTTCTATGAGACCGTTGAGCGTGAAAAAATGAACGGAAGGTCTCGTAGGGTGGTTCTATGAGACCGTTGTCTGTGAAAAGATGAAAGAAAGGTCTCATAGGGTGGTTCTATGAGACCGTTGTCTGTGAAAAGATGAAAGAAAGGTCTCATAGGGTGTGTCTATGAGACCGTTGAGCGTGAAAAGATGAAAGAAAGGTCTCATAGGATGGTTCTATGAGACCGTGGAGCGTGAAAAGATGAAAGAAAGGTCTCATAGGGAGGTTCTATGAGACCGTTTAGCGTGAAAAAGTGAAAGAAAAGTCTCATAGGAAGGTTTTATGAGACCGTTGAGCGTGAAAAAAAGAAAGAAAGGTCTCATAGGAAGGTTCTATGAGACCGTTTAGTGTGAAAAGATGAAAGAAAGGATTAAGTCCATATAATTGTGTAAAAAGAAAATGAGTCAAATTAATTCCTCATGGCTACAATGTTATCAGCGACGAAAACAATGTGGAGGAATTAATTATGACTCAAATACAGTTTAACCTAAATATTGATGATTTAAAAGATTCTGTTATGAACTCTGATATAGACGCTGTCATCAAAGCTTCTATTGTCCTTGTATTAAACTCTGTTATGGAAAAAGAACGCGATGAGTTCTTACAAGCCGGTTCTTACGAACGTTCAAGCTTACGTCGTGACTACCGCAATGGATATTATGATCGTGATTTATTATTTAGCATTGGAAAAATTACGCTTAGAGTACCTCGTACTCGTAGTGGAGAGTTTTCAACTACAGTGTTTGAACAATATGCCCGGTGTGACCAATCATTTGTATTAGCTATGCTTGAAATGGTGGTGAATGGGGTTTCCACAAGAAAGGTTTCCAATATTGTGGAACAACTCTGTGGGAATAAGGTCTCTAAATCATTTGTATCCACTCTTACAGAAAAGCTAGATCCTGTAGTGAATCAATGGGCAAGTCGGCCCCTGAACACAATGTACTACCCATATATCTTTGCAGATGCCATGTATATCAAAGTAAGAGAACATAACCGTGTCGTATCTAAAGCTGTTTATATCGCAACGGCTGTTGACGAGAACAATAGGCGTGAAATTCTTGGTTTGAGAGTAGATCATAAAGAGAGTACTGAAGCTTGGCAGCGTTTCTTCCAATACTTACAGTCTAGAGGTCTACAATCACCTAAGCTAATCATTTCTGATGCACACAAAGGGTTAAAAGCTGCCATCGGAACGGAGTTTGTAGGATCTGCCTGGCAAAGATGTACGGTACACTTCAAAAAGAATATCATAACCCATATGCCTAAAAAGGGTATGGATGAAGTCAAAATCGGGTTAAAGAGAATATTTGAAGTAGCGACCGTAGAGGAAGCCAGAAAATATAAGAAAGAGTTCATTGAGCAATTTAGTGGCAATTCAAAATTAGACAAGGCCATAGAAATATTAGAGGAAGGCTTCGAAGATGCCATTCAATACTTGAATGAGAAACCGAAATATCATAAGCATATTCGAAGTACAAACTCGTTAGAAAGAATCAATGAGGAAGTCCGGAGAAGAGAGAGGGTAATTAGAATATTTCCTAATACACAGTCAGCTTTCAGATTAATTGGAGCGGTCTTAATGGACTATGCCGAGGAAGTAGGAAGAAGAATAATTCAGGACAAAGAAGAGAAAAAATAGCGACCCGAAGCGCGAATTTTTGGTGTACTGGAAGGGGGTACCCCCTTCCAGTACACCAAAAATAAATCATCTGCTTAACATTGCTTTTCATGAGGAATGAATTTACACATAATAATGGGCTTGACTAAAGAAAGGTCTCGTAGGAGGGTTCAATGAGACCGTTTAGTGTGAAAAAAGAAAGAAAGGTCTCATAGGAAGGTTCAATGAGACCGTTTAGTGTGAAAAAAAGAAAGAAAGGTTTCATAAGAAGGTTCAATGAGACCGTGGAGCGTGAAAAGATGAAAGAAAGGTCTCATAGGAGGGTTCTATGAAGCTAAAACAGTTGGACGGGTTCCTAGAAGGGTTTTAACTAAAAAAGCAGTGATAACCAAACTAGGTTTCACTGCTTTTTTCCCCCTAGTAACCCAAGTCTTTAGCCAGTGCTCGACCTGCTTGCCTTCCTGTAAACAGACAGCCTCCGACAAACGTTCCTTCTAAAGATCGGTAGCCATGAATTCCCCCGCCACCAAACCCAGAAACCTCGCCTGCTGCATACAGACCTGGCACAGGATGACCAGAGGAATCCAGGACTCGACCAGACAAATCCGTTTGAAGACCGCCCAACGTTTTACGACTCACAATGTTTAACCGCACAGCAATCAAAGGTCCCATTTTTGGGTCAAGAATTTTATGTGGGGGAGCAACCCTGATCAATTTATCCCCTAGGTAATTCCTGGCACCCCGCATAGCAGTAATTTGAAGATCCTTCGTAAATTTATTTTCTATTTCACGATCTCTCGCTAAAATTTGCCTCTCGATGTGATCAAGCTTAAGTAATGGATCACCAGTAAGCTTATTCATTCCTTCCACAAGTTCAGGAAGGGTATTAGCAATGACAAAGTCCTCGCCCTTATCCATGAAAGCTTTTACAGGCGCAGTTGGACCTGGAAGTACACGAGCCAGCACTTTCTTTATACTCTTTCCTGTTAAATCTGGATTTTGCTCGGAGCCAGATAAAGCAAACTCTTTTTCAATAATTTTCTGAGTTAAAATAAACCAAGAATAATCGTAGCCTGTCTTCATAATCGCTTCAAGAGTTCCTAATGTATCAAAACCCGGAAAATTCGGTGCAGGGAATCGATTTCCGTTCGCATCTAGCCAAAGTGAGGAAGGACCAGGAAGGATTCGGATTCCATGCATAGGCCAGACGGGGGCCCAGTTTTTTATGCCTTCGGTATAGTGCCACATTCTGTCGCGATTGACGATGCGTCCACCAGCTTTCTCTGTAATACCAAGCATCCTTCCGTCAACGTGTTCTGGTACACCTGAAATCATATTCTTTGGTACTGCTCCAAGCCGTGCAGGCCAATTTTTCTTAATCAATTCATGATTGCCGCCAATCCCACCGCTAGTAACTACTACCGCTGAACTAAGAAATTCAAAATCACCAATGACTTCACGGGAACTTGCTTCCCCTCGGGCAGCATTACTTAGCTCAAGGACGTCACCACGGACCCCGGAAACCGCTCCATTTTCCTTTAATAATTCATTCACACGATGACGAGCGCGATAATCGACAAGCCCATTCTCCATTGCTTTTCTGACTCGCTCCTCAAATGGTTTAACAAGACCAGGACCAGTACCCCAGACAATATGAAACCTTGGTACAGAATTACCATGTCCTTCCGCTGTATAGCCTCCACGTTCTGCCCAGCCGACCACAGGGAAAAAACGAATACCCATCCCAGTCAACCACTCACGTTTTTCGCCAGCAGCGAAATTCACATAAGCTTCTGCCCATTTTTTCCCCCAATAATCTTCATCCTCTTCTCGATCGAAACCTGCGGATCCTAGCCAGTCTTGCCAGGCCAAGTCACGGGAATCTTTTATTCCCATTCGTCTTTGTTCGGGTGAATCCACAAGAAATAACCCTCCAAAAGACCACCAAGCCTGTCCTCCGAGAGACGCTTCAGGTTCTTGATCTAAAAGCAGTACCTTCTTTCCTGCATCAGCCAGTTCGGCAGTAGTAACTAAACCTGCAAGGCCGGCTCCAACCACAATGACGTCAAATTTCAAATGATTTTCCTCCCCGTCTATAACAACCCGTATATGTTAATGGTAAATATTGTTTTCTGAAAAATCAATATCTTTTATCTAGATAAAATTGTTAATAATTATTTGATATGATTAAGTTATCAAAAAAAACAAATGAATGGAGTTTACTAATGATAACCGAAAAGGAAAAAATGCTAAACGGAGAAATGTATAATCCAGCAGACCCTGAACTAGTGAACGGCAGAGAGAATGCACGAAGATTAACTCGCTTATTTAATCAAACATTAGAAACAGAGGTTGAAAAACGAACCGAATTACTTAAAGAACTATTTGGAACAACAGGGGACATTATATATATTGAACCTACTTTACGGTGTGACTATGGCTACAATCTTCATGTGGGTGAGAATTTTTATGCAAACTTTGATTGCGTATTTTTAGATGTTTGTGAGATACGCATCGGTGATAATTGTTTTATTGCACCAGGCGTACATATATATACGGCTACACATCCAATCAATCCTTTTGAAAGAATTTCTGGTAAAGAATTCGGCAAGCCAGTCACAATAGGGGACAATGTATGGATAGGAGGAAGAGTGGTCATTAATCCAGGAGTAACAATAGGAAATAATGTCGTCATTGCATCCGGGGCAGTGGTTACAAAAGATGTACCCGATAACGTTGTCGTTGGTGGAAATCCCGCAAAAATAATAAAAGAAATTGATTGCTAAGAAAAAGAGGAGGAGGCTTCGTGATGATAAAAGCTGCAATATTTGATCTAGATGGCACTTTGCTAAATCGCGATGCTACTGTACATAATTTTCTCTTGAATCAATATGAAAGACTAAACAATTGGCTTGGACATATTCAAAAGGAAGAGTACATATCCAGGTTTACTGAATTAGAATGCCGTGGGTATGTTTGGAAGGATAAAGTTTTCCAAAAATTGATTGATGAATTTAAGATAAAAGAAATAAGCTACGATGACTTACTAAAAGATTATGTTAAGCACTTTAAGTACCATTGTGTCTCCTTTCCATATGTTACAGAAATGTTGGAGGAATTAAAGAGTCGGTCAATTTCTTTAGGATTAATTACAAATGGATTAGGAAAGTTCCAAATGGATAATATTAAGGCTTTAGGGATTGAAACATACTTTCAGACGATCCTCGTATCAGAATGGGAAGGAATAAAAAAACCGAATCCTGAAATATTCAAGAGAGCCTTGGATTCACTTGGAGTTCAGCCGAATGAAAGCATATACGTAGGTGATCATCCTGATAACGATATACGAGCAGCCCGGGCAATTGGAATGTTAGGAATTTGGAAAAAAGATGCACAATGGAACCATGCTGATTCAGATTTTACTATTCAAGGATTGGAGGAAATTCCTCCAATTATTTACTCGCTTACCGTTCCTTATTGTATCTGAGAATAGTTTGTCCATAAAAACGAGCCGATATTTTCCCGCTATTATCCAATCATAAACCATTTCCCTATAAACCAAAATAAGATAGTTCACTCATTCAAACAAAGGGGATGATGGAGTTTGAAATGGCACAAAACGATTCTTTCTATGATACAGCAACGACTGGACAAAAAAGTGGCTTTAGCAGTAGACACATCCACTAATGAAGCACCTGTTATCCTTATTAATAACATAGTAAAGCTGTTTGAAACCGTTAAGCCAGACACGCTCTTGGTTCAAGCAGATTTTAAGATCCGAGATATTTCCCCAGTAAAAAGCGAAACCCTTACTTTTTATACACATGGGAAATCTTCCTATACATTAGTGCTTGAGTGGGCAAAAGAAGAAAAGATAGACACACTGTTTTATATTACGGATGTAACAGGCTTTTTTTCAGAGGACATGGAAACAGTGGATTTTGAACTATTTTGGCTTGTACCTGGGCAATTCTTACCGAGAGTACCATTTGGAAAAGCAATTAAAGTGGCATAAGATTCCTATCCCTCACTTAGTGGGGGATATTTTATTTTCACAAAAGAAGGATAGCTGGAAATACAAAGCGAATAAATGGGGGAGAGAAAATTTTGTGATAGAAGTTAATTAATATAGACGAGGTAAGAAATGAATGATTAAAGAGATTGATTTACATGATAGACATTTAGCGTGTCAGTTGTTAGAGCTTCAACGGGCTTCCTACCAGGTAGAGGCGAAGTTAATAAATTTTTTTGAAATCCCTCCACTAAAAGAGTCTTTGGAAGAATTAATAGAATGCGGGGAAACCTTCCTCTGTTATTTTGAAGAGAAAACACTCGCAGGAGCGATTTCCTATACGGTGGATGGGGACGAAATGAAGATCTGCCGAATGGTTGTAAATCCTGACCATTTTCGAAAAGGAATTGCACAGAAATTGTTGAGGGAAGTAGAGAGCAGGAATTCGCAAATGTCCGTTTATCTAGTATCAACGGGTAAAGATAATCCCCCAGCCAAGAATTTATATCTGAAAAATGGATTTACATTCGTAAGTGACATTGAGGTAGTACCAGGATTATATATTAGTAATTTTGAAAAAAGAAAGGTGAAAGAAGCATGACAACAACAGCGTTATCTCATAAGCAATTAGCGGTGAATTGTTTTAATATGGTGTGGGACCTGCTCGATTTGGCTGAAAGAACAAAGGAAGAGGAAGAAAAGATGATTCATCTTGCTCATACTTCTTTTTGGCATTGGACTCAAGTTCCAGATCATACGGCAAAAAATCTATCAATTGGATATTGGCAATTATCTAGAGTTTATTCCACTGCTAGATTAGGTGAAAGAGCGGTTTACTTTGGTAAACAGTGCCTAGAGGTAAGTTTAGAACATAATATTGAACCATTTTATATTGGATATGCGTATGAAGCCTTATGTAGGGCATACGCTTTATTAGGTCAGACGGACGCTTCTCAAAAGGCGTATTCAACTGCATTAGAATATGTACAACAAATTGTAGATGAGAATTCAAAAGAGATGTTAGTAAAGGATTTACAGGCGATAGAATAAAACAGTGGAGGCTGCCTTTTTGGTACAGTCTCCACTGTTTTATTTGTCAAAATTAATCTCAAATTCTTGAATCGAACGGCGTTTTTCATCATATTTTTCGCTATAATTTCCGTTAGTAAATGAAGAGATTATGCTCCTCCAAAACGCTTGGGCTGGATAATTTCTTTCGATTTGTGTAATGTACCACTTACCGGGGAACATCGTAAAAAGTTTGTTTACAGCAAGTTTTCCAAACCCTTTACCATTATATTTACGAATGATAAAAAATTCGAGGATAGTGTTAGGTTCAGTTCCACTAGCACTTTCAACTAAAGCAAAACCAATAAGCTCATTGTCTTTCTTAATGAAAAAAGGGTGGAGGTTATGGCGGCTCCAGTATGGGGTTAAATCAAAAGGCTTGTAAAGCCCGTTCTCTTCAAGGGTAATAGTTGGCAAATACTGTGCAAATTCATAGATGTAGAATTGCATTAGGCTATGTAAACATTGCTCCTCTTCCTTTAAAACTCGTACTAATTCAATCATTTTATCCTCCGACATTCTAATTCTTTTATTACTACATTTGACATGTTGCCCTTATTTTCCTTTATTTGCAAAAAAGGAATTTTACAAGTATGAATCAAATAATAACTATATCAATATTCTAGAATACGAGGGGAACTAGATGGATGAATCAAAATTTTATGCTTATTGTTTGCAAGGAGATGTTCCAGCAGCCTATGAATACCTTCGCTCAATAAAGAATAAGAGCAAAAAAATACAAGCACTAGAATTGAAGTATCGATATAGATTCTTTACAGATAAACCAATCTTTCGGATTAAATCTAAAGATCCTTGGATTAGGAAAGTATTACTAGCTTTCTATCAATACTTTATTGCAGTTTTAACAAAACAGAATACATCAGAAGCAGAAATCCAACTAGCACAATCACTTGCAACATGTATTCCCAATAACCCTTCTGATATGGATCTTGATCAGATAGAAGGTCAATTAGAGGTGTTATTTAAAAATAAGGGCTATCACTTCTTAGGTGGTTTAACTGGCCCTTTTAGAGGTCCTTTTATATGGAAAACGATGGAAAAGAAAGATTTTAAGGTTGAACTTCCATACCATACGGAAGAGATAACCGTGTATTTTTTATCGGATTTTCTACTGCAAAGTTGGATACATTTTTCGACCTTTGGGGAAAAACGGGCAGGTGGCTGGGCAAAGCCTGAAGGACTTTATTTTGTAAATGATCGATCGAAGAAAAAGAAAATAAATCTGGATGGTACCGAGTTTCAAGTTAGCTATTTAAAACATGAGGCCCAGCATTTAAGTGATTATACACGTTTCCCTAACTTGAAACCTAAGGATTTAGAATACAGGGCAAAACTTGTAGAGCTAATTTACGAGCCAAAGTCTTTTAGATTACTAAAGAAATTCTTCTATGAGGGGAAAAATGACCCAAGGTTTCCCCATCCGTATTCATCTTATGTGTTAATGGAAAAATTAACTAGACTAGCTTTTGATCAAGACAAGGCAGAAGAACTCGAAAAATGGAAAACGATGACACCATCCTTGATTCAGAAATGGGCACGGAACTTATATGACGAGCATACTATGCAATTAGAGAAAATCGGAGCAAGGGTAGATGGGGTAATTTAAAAAATATGGCGGATATCAACACCTTGGGATTAGGCATTTTTTTATTTTATCATAATTAAGGTTAAGAAGGATTAACGCTTATTTTATGAATTAACGCTTATTTTTGTGATGATTTTTAAAATATCGGTAAAGGTATTTGTAATAAGGTATTAGGGTTTAGGAATTTTCGATTACTAGGCAGCAACTACATGTCCATTAAATTAAGACTTAGTTAAGCCCGGTAGAGAGTAGGAAATAACCCTAAGCAACCTTCTGCATGAGTTCGTCGCTCCAATAATGGGAATCACAAAAAACGTCCGTTTTGTGCAATTTTTTGCTTAAGCAACTGATTTCATTTTCCTTCACATGCTATGACACTGTATAAGAATTATAACCGATGAATCTTTTCAAAATGATCCAAAGACGTACACATTACCTCCTTAATTAAAATATGAAGAACATATTGCCGCAAATAGCTTGAAGTGCTTCAAACGCCCTTTTTTTGTAAGTAGATCTTGAATTAAAGAATTTAGTGGAGGTGTTTCTGAATAGGTTGCCAACATAAGATAACATACTAAAGAACAAGTCCCACCGTCTCCACCATTACATATGTTAGTGGATTTTTTGTTTTTTGTTGTGACGTAAAGCATAAAATTTCCTTTTGGAAACTTTATGCTTTATTTTTTTTTAGGAAATTTCATGCTTGATTAAGATCTATTATGTGTAATTGCCTATATTAAAGATATCCTCAACATTATCTCCTTATATTGTTTTTGATAACAATTTTTACAAACCCACTTTGTTTTAAAATATTTACTAAAAATGTTTTAAAAAATACGACCACACTTAGACATCTTATTTAATAAATCTGATATTTACCGCATTTAGACACTTTAGCTAAAGTAACTTCTTTCGCCCTCTTTTTAGCAATAATAGTTCAATTGGTTAATTTCCCAATTTGCAGTAACATGCGTATAAAAAGTAGTCTTTTATTCCATTTAACGAGTTATCGCAAATATTTACAAATCTTAACAAAATTTGCATTTCAATGGTACAATTATAAATAAGGATACATATAGTAATAACTTAATAATATAATTAATAACTATATTTAGGAGAAGGCTATGGAACAAGAACAATTAGAAAAGTTAGTTGATTCTGAAATTGAATTATTTTCATCAAAAATTAGTGTTAACATCATAGAGACTAAATCCCATCATGCAATTATGATTACAGGAATTGAAAATGAACCTACATTGATTCGAAGTATTGCAATATATATGGTTGCACTAATTGCGAATGCAATAGAGGCTAATCTTCAAATTAGAGCAGATTTAATACAGTATACAGAAGTTGGGATGGAAGAGATAGTAGAAAGTGTAATCGACACAATAGGTGAAACCAATAATCTTAATCAGGATTTCAAAGAGGATGAAAGAAATCCTTGGTTAGCTGAAGCATTGATACATCTTTTGTTGTTCATATCGAATAAAGTTAAGAATATACACCCTGTAGGAGAGGTTCTAGCGGTAGGGTTAGTTCACGATGACCCTAAAGATAAGGGGTTAGATTTAACTGCTTTATATCAGTCGGAAACACTTGGCTTAACCATAGGAGAATGTAAAGCATATAAACTCTATCCTAATAAGGCGATATCTAATGCTATGAAATTTTTCGATGGCGTAGATACTAATAGAAAAACTGGAAAAAGAATTAGATCACAAGTACAGATATTAAGAAATTTCTTACCGAAAGAGCTATCTGAATTGGCGACTTATGGGTTTTGGAATAATGAAAAATGCTATTTAACAACTCCTATATACGATAAGTCTATAAATACAGATTGGTCTAAAAATAGACATAAAACTCTAGGATTATTAAGAGTTCCTATTGAAAAAAGATTAATTATCCCTTTAGCAATCGAAGGATTTGATGAATTCTTTGATTGCTTAGCTGATGAAATGAGAAATTTTGTAGGGGAGTTTACAGATGTTTGATAATTACTCTTTTCTTTTGTTTAACAACTTACCCGATTTACCAAATTTTAATATAGAGGAATGCAGAAGGACATTATCAAAAGCATATATTTACTCTATCAAAATGAAATTAGGGTTAGTTCATAATGAATATAAGACAATAGACTTTGATATTTTAAGTGAGGAAGAGATAGAAAAGATTGAGGAAGAAATTGAACAGGAATCTACTAGTTTATATAACGAGTTATATCATGAATTAAGACGTTTAGGTGATTCATTAGAGAGTAGTGCAATCTTTGATAATATTGATAATGAAGAAAGTATAAAATCTGCTTCATTTGTAGCAGCTGAAGCTCTTTCATTACTTGCAACTTTATTAAACCAAGAAATGGAACAAAACATAGGCCTGATACTTTCAAATGAATTTATATATACAAGAACTGAGGCAGCTTTGTTATATTTAATTTCCGGTTACGATGCTAATGCTCAGACCGAAATTAATGAAGCTGTTAAAGTTTTAAACAACATACAGAATAACCAAGAAGAAGATGAGTTAATTCAAATTGAGAAGTGGTTTATTAATAATCTGCTTTCTTTAGTAACAAACAACTTATGGTCAATTAATCGTAATAAACCAATATTTAAGGATAAGCATTACAAAAAGTCTTTAAGGAATTTAATTTTTGAAAATAAAATTCAGATGTATTCACTCATAGGGGATTCTATTATATATTATATCGATTGGCTAACAGGGGATATGGAAGAAGGTTTAAGGAATTCATTAGAGATACTGTCACAAATTAATCACAGCTCCTATAAAAATAAATATGCACTTTACCCAGAGGTGTATCACTTTTCAAAGGTTCTAATAGTAATGATAACTGAAACATCAAAGAGATCCTTATTCCATCATACACCACTACCCCAAAAAGCTACTTTGGATTTTATTACATACCTAAAGGGAAGGGTTAAGGGGAATTATGAAAATAAATCTAGACCGTTTATTTGGGAATCAGCGAAAGAGTTCATTGAGGAATGTTTGCCCGGACCTAGTAAACATACAATAGTAAATCAGCCCACTGGAAGTGGGAAGAGTTTTATAGCAGAGCTTGCCGTTACACAGTCTTTATCAAATGGATGGGTTTTATATTTAGCTCCAACTAATGCTTTAGTCCACCAAATAAAAAAGGATTTAAAAAAATCTCTCCAATTCTATGGATCTATTGATATCAGAAGCTTTGTTGGTGGGGATGAATATACAAAGCTAGAAAATGAGTTACTAAATGAAATTGAAAATCCAAATAGGTTTGTAGCTGTAATGACCCCTGAAAAATGTGCAATGTCATTAAGAATTACACCAGAGATTTTTAATGATTGTTCATTATGTGTTTTTGATGAATGTCACTTATTAGGAGAAGGAACTAGAGGGGCAACGGTCGATTTGGTTCTTGGACAAATTATTGCTTTTAATAACAATATCAAATTTGTATTGATGTCTGCAATGCTAAATAACCCAAATGATCTTTCGGATTGGCTAAGAGATGTAACCAATAAGGAAACCAAAATCAGTTCAATTTCCTGGAAGCCTACCCGTTCTCTAAGAGGGGCAGTTGGTGTTGAATATAATGATTTTAAAATAGGACTGAAAGCCGCAAGGGATCAATTAAACGAATTACCTGATCATAGGAAAAACGTGAGTTTTGAACCGGTATTATCTATATTATACTCTCTTTCAGGTGTATGGAAAAATGATTATAATGACTATTCCCTAATGCATACAAATTTTAAGGCAAAATATAAACTGTCAAGAACAAAAAATAATGAAGATATTTGGAGGTATGGAGTTTCAGCAACAAGTTGGGTAAACACAACCTCTAAATTACTGGGGCTTTCATTTGCAGAAAAGGGAATTCCTACTCTTGTATTTATCCCAACCAATAGGCACTATCCATTTACTTTAGCAAAGGATCTCAATCTTAATCCTGAAGAAACTAATAATCTAAATGGGATAGAAGAAAGTTTATTATTCTTAGCAGAACAGGAATTAGGTACTAGCTCTGAGGTGAAGAATCTTTTAATTAACGGGGTTGGAGTTCATACTTCTTATATGTTAGAGACTGAAAAGGAAGCAGTAGAGCGTGCATTTGTAAATCAAAGCATACAACTTTTATTTGCCACAGGTACTTTAGCACAAGGGTTGAACTTACCCTCAGTTGCTGTTGTGGTTGCTGGTACAAGAATTGGTGATGCTAGGGAAGCGAATACTCCTGAAGCACGACGAAGATCAAAAGCCCTTATATTGAATGCAATTGGTAGAGCAGGAAGAGCGGGATTCTCCAATCAAAGCTTTAGTATCATTGTCCCTAACGATCCAATTATATATAAGCAAGAAAATGATGATATCGACTCAACGATTTCGGCCATAGATGTATTAAAAGATAATGATGCATCCATAAAAGTAAGAAGTCCATTAAGTCAATTTTTGTATAACGTTATTGATGGTTCAATACAAGCTGATAAAGCTTCCTTAGATGAACTTACCATTATGTCAATGTTAACATTTAATAATGAGCAAGAAGAGATAGAAAAAACAAAAAAAATAATAAGTAAAACCTATGCATCTTCAAATATGAGACAAATAATAGATGATGAGGCTTTAATTGTAGCAACTAATAATATCAATAGTATAAAAAAGGAATTTCTAAAAAATGCTGATGCACCTGAATGGTCAATAGAGGTTGCAAGAAAAGCTGGTTTTGATTTCTTTACAACTAATACTTTTATAAGCAATGTATCTACTACATTGCAAAATAGTAGTAAAGAAGAAATGCTTGAATGGGATATAAGAAATTGGAAGGACTTTTTATTTGAGTGTATGAAAAACTTACATCCATTTTTTATTAAAAGATTATTGCCAAATAATGTTACTCAGAAGCCTACATTTATAAATAAAATCGCTCAAGCTGTTGGTTTTAACATTGATAAAGAGGTGATATGGAATAAGCCTGACCAATGGGACAGCTATTGGGATGAGTTTTCCTATATTACATGGATGTATATGGAAGGCAGGAGTTTCGCTGAAATAGCAAAAAAGTATTTACATATAGATGGAATAGTGGAATATACAAGAACAGCTGGTAAGCCGATCCCAGATACATTAGCTCTAGTAAAAAAACAAATAGAGACTATTTCAAGTTATGCGGGATTAATGGTATGTATCTTAGAAGAAATTCTATTTAAAGATGAAATACTTCCTTTTAGTTTAAATGTTCTCCCTTTAGTAATCAAAAATGGTTTAAAAGATCACTCAACCTTTTATTGGCATAGCTATGGATTAAGAAACAGAATAGCTGCCCATACATTGGGGTCAATCCTTCCATTAGATGAATTTGTTAATGAAGAAACCTCTAGAAAAAACGTTCTTCGATTAAAGAGAGAGTGGCTTGACAATCAATTAGAATTTGAAACCATTACACATGAAGAAAATGAAATATTAGAGGCTGCATATATGATATTAAAAAATATATAAAAAATACGTTTGATCTAATAAACAGCAGATTAACTAGTAAATTTTAGTTATTATCAAAAGCGTTTCGAGGGGAACTTGGAACTAATGATCAAACAGAAGAAAGCCCTATAACTTAATTGAAAGAATTTATAAATCCTAAATAGAAATTTTCATCTGGGCCTCTTATTTAATAATAGGGGCCACTTTTTATAGAAAAAATTTTTTGATTAATAGTATATATAGATCGGAAAGGAATGGATATAAGTGGGATTAAAAATCTTTGCTAGAATAAAACTGCCCTATATTATCAGAATGAAGGAAGCGGAATTAATAAGTACTCGCTTGCCCGCAACAAATGAGTTTTCTGAGTTCGTTATTTCATTCTATCCAAATATTGAATCAAATGATGAATTATACAATCCCCAATATCCGGATAATAAATGTTTCTTTATTGAAATTGAGGCTGTAACAGAACTTTATAATCATGATGATTATAAGGAAACACAAACAGGTGTTTATAGCACCTATGAGCTTCCTGAAGATGATCAGCTAGTTATCTTTAGTATGTTAAAAAATAGACTTAATGAGTATTTTGATTATTTATCGGAAATGACAAAAATGTTTTGGATTGAAGAGTTACCCCTTAATCCTATGAGTGGCGCAATTGCTAAACGGACAGATTTTGTTTTTCTTCACCCGGATTGTAAAATAAGTGGTAGTTCAAGGCTTTGGAATACTTACAGCGATGATTTTCAAACCGACATTCGCCTGAAATCGGTAAAGACTCTTACGCAGGAAATAGCCGATAAATTCAGTAGTACGTATATTGTAAGAGATGTATGGATTGAGTATAAGAATAAGGCAAAAAGATCACTATTTAGTAGTGAATATACTGATTTTATTATTTATTGTGCAATAGAAGCAGAGTCATTTATTAAAAAAACTGTGAATTTTATTCGGGAACGTAATGTAGGTAAAGATATTGTTTTAGATAAGCTCATTGATACAGGAAAAAATAACTTCGTAGATTCATATTACAAAATCATATTAAAGTATATTACTGGAAAGAGCTTAAACGAGGTCGAACCTGAATTATATAGAAATTTAATAATCATATATAAGCTAAGGAACGCAATAATGCATCAAGGAACTATTGCGAAAAAGGACTTTAAAAGTGCTGGAATGGAAGGAGCGGAAGATTTAAATTTTGATACTTGTCTAGAGATCTATAATAAACTTCAAAAAGCTATACGAACAACTTTAAGATTGTTGACACCAACAATTGAGAATATAATTTAGATACTGATAACATCCAATGACATGTACCATCCATGCCATATTTTTTACCACTGAACAACAAAAAGTGTACTAAAAAATGATAGGATGTTTAGTACTTCAAACCCTCTGGTAATAAAAGAAAAAACATACTTTTGAGAAACAAAATGTTAAGTTGTTATCCAAATTGAATTGATTCTGGTCTTCCACCAACGGGCCATAAATGGAGTAACATATTAAAAATGTCGTTATTGATTGGCGAATTGTGGAAATTTTCACTTAAAGGGTGCTTATTACGAATAAGATTTAGGTGTTGAGCCCATACAATCTGATGCAATTGTCGAGGAATCCAATTTAATTATAAAAAGAGGTGCAATATGCAACAAAAATGGTATCAAAAATCATGGGGGATTATTTTCTAGGTAGATTAGGTTTGTCAAATTTACTAGATATGCTTCAGTTAGTTTTATCCGATGAGGAGACAACTCAATTAAAATACAAAGTTGATTTTTCTAAGGTAACAAAGGCAATTAATGCAAGAAATAAGTTTATTCACGAGGGAATAGACACGATTGGAATTACCAGTTTAGAAAAAGCAGAGGAATTTGTTAATGAGATTAACCAGTTATGTGTAGAACTTGGAAAGATTGTGGGTATTGATCATTCACTTGATGAAGAAAAAACTGGGTGGTACAACTAATTAAAAGAAACCGTTACAGGAAGAATATTTTCCATTGACAGGTTATTTTAGTTAGTTGAATTTGCGATAATCAAAAGGACCAAAATTGGTCCTTTTTCTTCTAAAAATATACCATAAAGCTAATTTTGAATACTTCTTCTTCTTTTTTTAAGTATATCTTCAAGTGCTCTATCCCTGATAGTTAGAGAAATCCCGTTACCCTTTTGTCTTTTAGGTTCCCTAGTTTTTTCTATATCATAGAGGTTAAACTCTCTTTTTTGGTCTGTGTAATTTACAAGTGCATCAGGTTCTTTCGGCTCTATTGGTACTAGCCCCATATATTTAAGTTCATTTCTTGTAAAAAGGTTGTCTGGCACTTCTTTAGGTAAATAACTTTTTAGTGTATTTTCCATCTTTATTTTTCCCTTCTTTTACTTTTAAAATAGTATCTTAACATCTGTTTTATAGAATAAACATCTTTAAGGATTCCAATCACATGCAATCCCATCATGATCACGATCTAAATCATGAGGATCTTCTTCTGGGCCACCATTGGCTTCATAAAACAGTTGAGCGTCTTCTTGAGTTTCAAAATCACTACAATCTTTATCAATACTAGTATAGGAATAAGGATTATCGTTTTCTTCGGAACTAGCTGGTTCGGAACTGTATGTGGATTGATAAATATAAATTCCTAAAATAGAAAAGATAACGAATCCGCCGAGTAACCAAGGAATAATGGCCCTTATAGAGAATGTTTTGTCATTTTCTCCAGCTGCGTTAGTTTCACTTTTCTTCGCCCTTCGTTTGGATATTAACCATGATAAGCCAATTAACACTAGAATACTGGTTAAGATCGTGGCCCAGATGTACTTTTGGAATAAATAATAGTAAACGTTCTGGCCTAGACTTCCGCCGCCGCCTTCGATGTAACCTGAAAAATAGCCTTTCTTATAGTAAACTAGTTCATTTTTATTCAAACCAACTTCGTAGTCATCGTAAGTATAACCCTCCACAGCAGCTTCGTATCCTTCGTCGTACCCATCATCAAATGCAGACTCTCGATCGATTGAGCTAATCTCTTCTCCATCATAATAGGCTTCCTCTTCCGATTCGGTTGTTGAGTCATCTGAAGAAATGGAAGCAGAAACTTCTTCTACCTCACTATCGTCCTCACTTTCCGCAACAGACCATCCTTCATCGTAACCTTCTAGGTAAGTATCATAATCGTAAGTATCGTCAGGTTCACTATTGTATTCATATTCATCTATGTAGTCTTGATACCCTTGCTCATAACCAGCGTCACGGCTATTTTTATAGCAAACTTCCAAACCTTCCTCATGTCCGTCTTCTATTCCTTGTTCGTACCCGTCTCCGAACGACTGGGGACCTTTCCACCACCATTCGTATTCTTCCTCACATTTAGAGGTATAACTGTATGCTAGATTATAACCTCTTTTGTATCCATCGTCATAATCACTTCCAGACGTTGAATCATGAGAATGATACTCCCCGTAATCTAGGCCCCAATCCTCGCAATTTGTTCGGCAAGTATGTCCGCCGCTACTATCGGTACCTCCTGGATGTGCTAGAGCTAAATTTGACGACATGAGCCAAAGGAACAAACCTATAAAGAAAATTCTTTTCCTCATTACAAACTCTCCTCTTGTTCTTTGATAATACTATTTTATCATTCTAGGATTATACAATATAGGAATATAATACTATTTTTATTACATTTAATTACCAACCTGTAAATTAGGTTAACCATGATAAAATTTACAAAAGAGGTGATTTTATGTTTGTTTCACCAATGCTTTTGCATCGTGCTGAGTCCGCATTTAATGATGAAGATTTTATAACCGAATTGTGAAATTGGATGGGATTCGAGTTTATTCATCTAAAGCCAGAAATACAGTGTAGAGTGAAATTTAGAAACTATACAAAACACGGAATGTTAAGGATTCCTTCTTTTGTTGAATATATGTTTTTAAAGTTTTTATCCAATAATAAAATGAATAAAGGACCCAAATGGGTCCTTTATTCATTTTACAAGAAATGTTCAAACCCCTCCACCACACGGAAAAGGAATTGTATTCATGGAACATGGATTTCGACTGTATTTTTACCTATGTTAGTCCAAAAAGAAGCCAACAAGGATTTTATTAGTGAATCCATATTGATAAATAAACTTTCCTAAATTAAGTAAATTAGGGAATATATAGTACTTTTATAGTAAAATAGATATGTATCGTAGTAGTTTTACTATAAGGGAGAGGACCTATGATGTTGCAGGAAAGAATTAACGAAATGGACAGTGGTATCTTAACTATTGAAGGGGATCGAGTTCATGTAATGGGGTTCCGAAACGAAAAAATGTTAATGTCTTTTTTACACAATGGTAAAAAAAATTGGAGTTCCATCGGGCTATATGGTTCTCAAGAGTTAGATTTCAGTAGTATCAAGAACGATGCATTATTTATTGTAATGAGGGACGGAAAAGAAATAGCAAAATATCAATATGTTCCATTACACAAAGAAACAATCAATTACGTTAACGAAGAGGGAAAGAAGGCATCAATGACATTTACCATAAGAAGGGGTGTGTATAGCGACCATTATCATTTTTTTAGCGAAAAAATATCCCGAACTTTTGAAAGTAAAGAATCGATTATCAACTACGTAAAAGAAGAATTTGGAACCATTATTGATTTTTCAATTATGGGAGATGAAACCATGAAAAATATGATATTAGTCGATATTGAAACAGGAGGGTTTGATGTAGATTTAGGGATACTTGAAGTTGCCCTTCTTGTAGTAGAGAACGGTGAAATCGTCCACGAAGAGCATTTGGCTGAAGTGGAAGATCCTTCTTCTATTCATTTAGGAATGGGAGCAGGTTATGCCGATATTTCTGAAGTCCAAACAAAAAAGGAAATCTTCAAAGAGATATTGGCCAAGTATAACTATCCCATTGTTGCCCATAATGTACCTTTTGATAGAAAATTTCTAGTTTACTACGGATGGTTAGATGAAGATTATGAGTGCTTTGACTCCATCCGAGCTATTAAATATGCGAATCCTAATTTATTTTCTTATTCTTTACATTACTTAGCATCCTTTTATGAATTAGAACTTCCTGTGAGCCATATTGCTTTAGATGATGTTAAAACGCTTTTTGAAGTCATTAAACGGTCAGCACCAACTACTTGGCTACCTTTATTTAAAGTTAAACCGAAACAACTAGACCATATCGTTGAAACCATTGCAAAAATTGAAGGGGAGAGTACTATTTTTCAAGGAAAAACGATTGTTTTCACAGGGACAAGCCCATTTCCTAGAGTACTAATGACGGAGATTGCATTAAAGTGTGGAGCAAAAGTCACTGGAAGCGTGTCTCCAAATACAAATTATTTAATTTGCGGCGAAAAACCTGGAAGTAAATTAGAAAAAGCAAAAGAACTTGATATTGAGGTTTTGACAGACATGTGGTTCCTTGATGCCGTTTCAAAGGAATTAAACTTAGATTCTGTTACAATTGAAAAAAATCGAGTTCCAATTCAAAGCAGTTTTTCAGAAGGTCCATATTCGACATCATACAAGAGACTACAAGAATTTAAAGGCAAAATTGTTAATATTGCATGTTTGCCCGCTAGAGTTCAATCTCAAGTTGAAGAAATCTTGAGTTATATGGAAGTTGGAGGACTAAGTAAAGGTTCGAATGGCTACAAAGTTGATTTAATTATTTATTCTGATAACGGCGACTACATGCTTTTAGAAAAGGCAAAATCAATGAACATTCAAACAATACCACTTTCTAAATTCAACAAAATGATTTTGTAAATCCCACTATGACTAAAAATTATAAAATTTTAAGGAGTGGAAACAAATGTTGTTGGATTTACATAAAGAAAATATAATAGGAAACTTTGTAACAGAAGTTGTGGAAGAAATGAATGAAGCTGACCGAACCCTTGATGCTGCTTTTACTCGAATTTCTGCAAAGTGGTTGGGGTACGAATTGGAAGATAATTATTTTGTTGATGGATCTGGGGATAGAGGTTTGGATTTTTGGTATCCAACCGATTCTGGTTTTGACCTATTCCAAGTAAAAACACAAGAAAATTTAGACCCAAATTACATAAGCAATACAAATTTTGATAAAACAGGAGTAATGGATTTAGTCCGAATAAAAAATTATCTTACTGATAAAGATGGCATTCCTGAGCATAATGAACGTTTGAAAAGATTTAAAGAACGGTGGACTCATGTAATTAGTTCAAAAAGATTAGCTGAAAAGGAAAATAATGTTGAAAACTTACCCATATCAGTAAATTTAAATTTAATCCTTATCGGAAATGGCTTAACAAAGCAAGCTAATGATGAGTTTGAAGCCCTTAAACGTTCTTTTCTTGCACCATTCCAGTTTGACGATAAGGTAAAGATTGAATTTAGAGCTAACTTAATTAACGTTTCGCATATTATAGAAGCAAAATGGCGAGAGGAAAATCGAGAATGGAAGAACATAAGTGGTAAAAAACAAAATTGGATTGAATTACGCTGCGAAAATAAGCAAATTCTTAACAATTCCCTTAGTGCCGTTTTTTATTGCCCTGCAATTGATCTTGTTTCAGCATATAACAATTTTGGTTATCAGTTATTTGAGCCAAATGTAAGATGTAATATAAAAAAATCCAAAGTAAATTCGGCAATTAAGGATTCTATTAAGCACCGTGCGTCAAGGAAAGAATTTCGGTACCTAAATAATGGGGTAACTATTATTTGCAACAATTATACTTCCCCTTCAGATAACAGAAAGTGGTTTAGAGTAACAGAACCAGGGATTGTAAATGGACTCCAAACTGTCATATCAATAACAGAAGCTTACAATGCTCTATCTAATGACGAAAAAGAGGACTTTGAAAAAAATTGTTATGTTTTAGTTAGGCTTCTCCTCACAAATGCTGTAAAAAATGTAGATAAAGTCGTTAGAGCGACTAATACTCAAAATAAAATGGAATCTAGAAACTTGCTTTCAAACAACCCTGAACAAATACTGTATGAGAAATTGTTCGCAGAATTGGGTTGGTTTTATGAAAGGAAACAAGGTGCTTGGGATGCATTTGCTATGGACTCAAAAAGATGGAGTACATTAAACAACAAAAGGAAATCGGATTTCCTTATAAATCCTAAACATTTAGGTTCAAAAGCGAGAACAGTTGATAATGAGAGCATTGCTCAAACGTGGATGGCATTTATCGGCTTCTCTGAAGAAGCTGTACATGAAAAATCTAAGATATTCGATAGAGAAGATTGGTATAATTTAATTTTTATGAATCGTCCACAAGAACACGGGTTTGATTATAAATACCATTTACAAACCTTATCTCAAGAATCTTTAAACATAGCACCTACACCTGAACTTTTGCTTGTTTCAAATATTGTAAGAAATTTCGCTAGAAATGTAACACCCTCAGCTAAAGAAAATTTTTCAGCGGCTTGCTTAAGAAACGGTATCGATCCAAGTAAAAAATCTAGAGAAGAAGTAATTGCGGAGTTATCAAAGGATAGTGAGTATCTTTTAGGACTTGCACTTTCAGGAATGTCATTTAATTTCGTAGAATACTTTGGGTATGCTTTATTCCGTGCGTTCGGCCCAAATATATATAACATTGGTCAATCACTTTTGAAAAATGGTGTTATGGCAGACCTATATTTAAAACAATCATATAAGGAAATAAAGGATATTGTTGATAAGGAATTCTTCGATAAAAACGATATTTTATGTGTTTTATGGTATTCATTTAGACATGTAATTAATGAAATGTTGAGTAGTTTTTGGGCAGAAAGTTTCCGTTCAGCTGGTAACAGGTCCAGATTTATCACTCAAAAAGATACTAGAACAAAAATTATTCAAGGTCTAGAAGACTTGCACAAATACACAATAAGGACGCAATATACAAAAATTTGGGCTTCTGGTATTGAAACCGATAAAGGTCTTTTTGGCTTTATCCAAGATAGTCTAATTAATCCTAGACAGAAGATTGGTGTAACAAGGACTTAAAGATACCTAATCAAAACCTATAAGAACCAACACTCATTGACACCGCTATGCAATTAAGGGGGTAGTTATCTGAAGCTTTTATTAAATACATTAATAGAATCTATAATTATTAAATCTAGAGAACAATTTGAAACTGAGTTAAAGGATTGGCTTTTAGAGAAGGGATACAATATATTGCAAAATCATTCCTATGTCCTTCCTAGTTGCTTACCTTCTCCAATCAATGTAGGGAGTGGCATAGCAGTATTTCACTCTGAATATTCTCTGGAACATCCACACCATTCAACATACAGACGATATTTTTTATCCCGTTGTTGGGATAATACCTTACCAATAATGACCTTTTTCGGTATGAACCCAAGTACTGCTTCATCTTGCTCTAATGACGATACTGTTGAATTTATGATTAAGGTTGCAAAATACAATGGATTTGGTTCCTTATTTGTGGTTAATACAAGTCCCTACATTAAGAGCGGTGAAACAAAAAAAGAAGATTTTGTAGTGGATAATGAAACATGGGAGTATATTCAATTTGCTGTTCAGCAAGCGAGTTTGGTGGTATTGGCTTGGGGAGGAAAGGGACAGAAATATGGTATTCCTACCTTAACAAGAGACTATCCACTAAGAGATTTATTAGCTGCCAATTCAGAAAATCTAAGATTATTTGAGTGGGGAGGACTTAGCACAACTCAAAAATTCCCTAAGCATCCTCTACAAAGAGATCCTTTTAGCAAGGACCATAAATTACTGACTTTTACGTTAGATGACTTTAATGCTATTATTCCTCGCTCAAATAAAATTTAAAACTGGATAAGAAATTAAAATAATTTGTTTATAGAAATATAGTTAAATTTCTTGGAATGAATATTATTATGTGTAATTCCTTATAAAAATTTAAGGAGGGGTATGAGTGAGCATAATAAAATCCTTAAAGAATATGTTAACAACTACAAACGGGACTCACCCGTCCGAAAAGAGTGGAACCCAAGTTATCAAGCAGAATAAGTACTACAAGACAACACATAAACACCTTTTTAACTTTGTTCAGAGTTTCCCGTTGAAAACTGAGACAGAGGATAATTGGGATAAGTTTTTTACCATAGAAAAGAACGATCCAAAATTAATTGGGTTTGAAAAGCGGTCTAAAAAGAAGTTCCGCCTTCTTTATAAATCGAATGAACAATTCGTCGTTTATGCTGCCTACATAATTGAGATCGTAAATAAGGACAATGTAAAACGGGTTATCTTAAAGGATACACCTATTGAGAAAATGTCTATTGTGGCTGCCAATGATAGAAATGTAATATTGCGTGATAAGGAAAATATTGCTTACATCAACTTGGAAAGTGGCATAGCATATGTCTATCATTTTGATTGGCAACCTTTTTCGAGTGCAGTAGGGGACAATTTTTGGTTGGTAGGTACAAGGCAAACTTATGAGGGTCCTGGTGAGTTATACATGTTCGGTACTAACGGTGAATTGAAATGGGGGATCAGCTTCACTGAGCCCCCTATGGATACAATGTTTGGGCCTGTTCATTTCACTACCTACCATTTAAAAGTATCAGACGACTACAGTGACATTTTTGTTTCCAGTATGGATAAGCTTTATAGACTTATCCCAAATGGAGAACTTAAGGCGAGAATAGCCATTTCTGAACTTAAGGAAGAGGAATTAAGAAGAAAACATGAGGAGACTCAAAGAGCATTATCGGTTCCGCCCAAAAATAGGGATGAAGCTATAAACAGAATAGCTCAACAAATCGGCGAGCAGTTTATTGCTGGCTTTAGCCGTTTGACGTTCCATTCTCCCTTCACAGGATTTGCTCACGACCCATCAACGGATATGCTATTTATTTTGGAATATGAGGGAAGGGTAACAGGCTGGGACTCAAATGGAAGGCTTATATGGACCAATACCTTTAAAGAAAAGGGAAGGTACATAGCATGGATTGATAATAAGTTGGTGCTTTCTTTTGTTACAGGAGAGACTCTTTGGTTAGACCGAAATGGATTTTTCGTATATGGAGCAAAACTGCCAAAAGAGGCATGGACAATTTCTCCGATTCCTAATCAAAACAAATATTTAATCGTTTGCCAAGACAATCGTTTATATGAACTAGATAAAGATAGCGGCGGAATTATTCCTGGGACTGCAGGACATCCTGGAATGGAGTTATTTACGATTGCAGGTCATAATATCTTTTTTGACGGAGAAGGAAATAAAGCGGGTTATTTTTGGCTTTCTCCTCTTGGGCATAAGTGGGGAATCTTTGAACGAACTGAAATTAATGGAACAAACCATCCAAAAAATATGTCAACTAGTGTTGCTCCAGAAATAAAAGAAGTTAAGCCATTTAAATTACTGTGGGAAATTAAGAGTCCAACTGAAGATGGTTTCTTTGGTAAAAGGATAGTAGATTTTAATAACCAACGGATATATGTGAGTGAGCGTCCAAAAGTAGATGCCAGAAAAATTTATGACACGGTGAAGGATGAAGAAGAAAGACGAAAATATTTTGATGCACAAGACTTAGTATGTCTTGATTTTAAGCAAAATAGATTGTGGTCAAAACGTTTTTACAACTATTTGTTTTCAGTATTCTTAAGCCCAGATAAAGAGCACATATTTATAGGGGTTCCGCTAAAGACGAACATTTCTTATGAACCTGGGTTTATTGTAGTCCTTAACAAAAATGGAGTGGAAGAAGGGAAAATTAAAGCACCAGCACACGGATTCCATATTGAATTTGTTTCAAATAATGAAGGTATTATTCACTTTACAGTTGATCGAGGTGAAGAACCAAAAATATATCAGTTCGTAAAAGATAATATGGGAAATTGGAAACTAGGTCAGCGAATGAATAAAGACCAACTGCAAGATGAGTTTGGAGCTGGAATATCACAACTTAACACAAGTAATTTTTCGCTTATCAGGACGGATAAAAAGAAGTATAAAGGGTATTTCGGCGGAAGAGAGCATGAATTAAAAGTGAATGCTGCGATATATGAGGCTTATAAAGTTGGGCAAAATAACCTATTAGCAAGAGTGGGCAATAAAACAATTACTTATTTTGACCAAGAGTTTAATAAACTTTGGGAGATTAAAACAGAAAATGCTGTATCTAGTGTTATATTAGGGATAAATACTTTTATCATCGTATCAAAGGACGATATTGTAGCCTACAATATAGCCGATGGTCAACAGAATTGGAAGATGGCAGCTCCTCCAAAATCACGTGTTAACAAAGTGTATTGGTCGCATAGAATGATTACTTTTATATGGCAATGTGGAAATGAACAAGAATTCTATGTTGCAACGGTTAATGAACAAGGGATTATGCGTAATAGTCAACTATTTAAGGACTTAACGTTCTACAACGATACAGTATTCAGTCAAGAACAAAATACCTTCATTATCCAAAAGTCGAAATCAATTGAAGGATATAAAATATATTGAATCCAAAGGGCATCTGGTAATTAACAGATGCCTTTTTTGTTTTTAAAAAAGCGCTCTGAATATTCCAAAATTTGTATATTGATTCTCGTTATATTACTATTTATTTCAATAATAGGTGATTCGATGGAGGGAATTTAATATGGCATCACAGTATCCTTACCAAAAAACCATCTCCAACACTCATTTAGGAGTTAGCAAAACAATAAAAGCCAAAACTTCGGTTGAGTTAGATAACAAAGTAAAAGAACAAATGGAAAAGTGGAAAATACAAGTGGGAAAATTGAAAAGCAAAAATAAAGAGGAAAAAGATTTATTGAAAGCCGAAGCACTTACTAATGAAGCGGATCAGTTAATTAATGAATACCGAAACTTACTAATAAATTCGGCAAAAATAACCCATGAAGTAAACTGGGACAACCTTTTAATAAAAAAGGAGTTTGAACCATTCATATTTAATGATGTTGCACCAAAATTAGAAGAGTATTTTAAGAAGCACAAGGTACCTGGCACATCGTTTTGGGAGGACCTCTTACCATTTATAAAAAACTCCCGTCTTAAGATTGAGGAGGCTGCTAGATTAGATTATGAAAGGGAATATAGCCTATATAGAGAAAGGAAGGAAAAGCTTTATCAAAAATATCTAGAAGAGCAGTCAATTTTTGAAGCGGGTAAAAACAGTCATAATGAATCAATTCTAAAAATTAAAAATGGTCTTATTGAAGGGGATAAACAGGCAATTTGTGAACATTGCGATTTAGTCATAAGGAGAGCACCTTTACCGAACGACTTTAATCCAAAGTTTGAGATTAATTATATAGAGCAAATGAAAACCTTAATCGTTGATTATACGCTGCCCACGCCTGATAGGATGCCAAGAGTTATTGAATATAAATACATCAAAACCAAAAAAGAAATAGCTGAAAAATTAATGAATCAGAAAGAATTTGATTCATTTTATGATAATGTCATTTACCAGCTGTCGTTAAAGACGATTCATGAACTTTTTAGTAGTGATACTCAAAACAACATTAATACAATTGTTTTTAATGGTATTGTTCATGGGACTAGCCCAGCTACTGGCAATTATTTTACATCGTGCATTATAACTCAAAGTGTTGAGAAAGAGGATTATCAACCCTTAAATTTAGAAAGAGTGAACCCTAAAGAGTGTTTTCGAAAGTTAAAGGGTCTTTCAATTGGTGCATTAAAAGACATGGCACCTGTGAAACCCTTTATGGAATTTACAAAAAACGAAAAAAGATTTGTTGAATCCAAAGACATTTTAATAGGGGTGGAAAATATCCCAAATATCTCTAAAATGCCCTGGGAGGACTTTGAGCATCTAGTACGTGGTCTATTTGAGCGGATGTTTTCTATTAATGGGAGCGAGGTAAGAACCACAAAAGCGAGCAGGGATGGCGGAGTGGATGTAATTGTCTATGATCCTGATCCAATTCGTGGAGGAGTATTTGTTGTACAAGCTAAGAGATATAATAATGTTGTACCAGTTTCCGCTGTAAGAGACCTTTATGGAACCATGATTAATGAGGGTGCTGTAAAGGGATTATTAGTGACCACTAGTTATTTTGGAAACGATAGCCATAAATTTGTGAAGGACAAGCCTATTACCTTAATTGATGGTTCATATTTAATGGAACTTTTTCAAAAACATGGTTATACCGTAAAAATAGCCAATGAATAAGAATCACATTTTGATATACTACAAAGACATTGAAAGAAAGAAAACCCAAAAATAATATGTGTGAACGTTTCTGAATGGTGGGAAAATCCCACCATTTCTTTTTATAGGCTTTAGAGACTTTTTTGCCTAATATTGATTATTTTGCTCCTGATCATAATGATTCATATTATCCTCTAAGTTGTCTTGGTATGAGTTCTCCCTCTGAACTAAGAATATTTCAATCAATTTACTTTAATTGGAATCAGTCAGTTAAAATGGATTTTATTGTTATATTGGATAACTGGAACAAATCATATTGTTTGTGCTTTAAAGGAATTTAGAGGTATGGATATTTATGGAAAAGTAAAAGGCGATGTAAAAAAACGCTGCAACACTATTTTAAAGAAATGAAAAGTTAGGAGATTAATATGCAAAGTTCCAATAGTATTCCTTTTAATTTATATGACCATATTGCAGTGCAATTCCCAGGTGCAATTTTTCTCGGTTATATAGTTTTCATCACGAATAAAGTATTCCAAATTAATAACTTAAAAAATGTAATTTAAAAATCTTAAATAATGAGCCGGATATGCCAGTGGATAATATTGCTCAAATGGTTGTAGTAGATATTTCGCTTCTTCACAAGGCCAAACTGAATTTAAAAGGAGGAGCGTTTATTATTTTGAAGATTGAATTACAGGTGATTCGCAAAAAGTAAAAACAAAATTAATATTACTGATTAGAATTGTCCCCTTATATTATTTGTTTTATATTACATCTTATTAAAAATGTTTATAAAAAGATAAATTAGTTAAAGATTATTATAGGTTAGCATTAAAAAAGAGATGAGGTTAACAAATGAAAGAATCAAGAGATTACTGGAAGATTAACCTTGAGGATGAATCAACAAGGGCTGTTCTGGATGAATATTTGTTAGGTTTAAAACTTGAAAATAAAGCAGAACGAACAATAAGAAATTATCGTTGGTTTTTAGAACGTTTCTTTAGTGAGTGTACAGTTCCTTTAAAACTATTAACATCTGAAGATGTGAGAAAGTATTTTAATCATTTCACAAAGAATAAAAAGGAAAAGACCGTGGACGCTTACCTATCGGCACTTTCTTCATTTTTTCAATTTTGCCTCGCTGAAGAGTATATAGAAAATGTAATTATCAAAAAAAGATGGAGACCCAAAATTCCAATCTCCTTACCCAAGTATTTAAATGAGAAGGAGTTTGCTAGGATGAAAATTGCGGCAGAAAATTTGGCTCCTCGTGATCGTGCGCTGATACTATTTTTATTTTCGTCAGGATGCAGAAGTTCAGAAGTTTCTAATCTATCTATTAAAGATGTCAATTTAGAAAAAAGAACTGCAGAGGTAACGGGAAAAGGAAAAAGAATTAGAAAGGTACATTTTTCTGAAGAGTGTGCAATTGTAATGAGAGAGTATTTACAAACAAGAACCTATAGTGGGGAAGATCCATTATTTTTGGATAATTCAGGTCAACGAATGCAAACAAATTCAATTTATTACATTACAAGAAAAATCGGTAAAATGGCCGGACTACAACAATCGGTACATCCACATTGTTGTCGCCATACATTTGCTACAAACATGCTTGCAAGAGGGGCCACCATTGAATTAATTGCAGATGAATTGGGACATGTAAATTTAAATACAACTCGAATATATGCAAGTATTCTAACAGAAGACATTATTTTATCTTATCAAAATATTATGGGGTAGATAACTATGAATCAAAAAGTAATAAAATCTTTTTTTGATGATCATCAATCTAGGTTTAGTCTAGAAACAATTAGAAGTTATAGACTTTCACTCAAACAATTCTTTAGCTTTTGTGTAAAGAACTATAATGAGGTTAAAGCAACTGATATAAGAGCTTGGCTTGCTTCAATGGAGGAAAAAAGTCTTAAAAAAAGCACCCTTCATATTAAACTTTCGGGTTTGAAATCTTTTTACCAATATTGTATGGAAGAGAATCTACTAAAGAAAAATCCAATGTTAACGATTAAAACCCCCAAAAAAGATGATGTCCTACCATACTACTTAAGTAAGCGTCAGTTTGCCCAACTGCAAGAATTAACACGAAACAATTACCAATTTCGCCCCATCGTAGAAACCCTATATTCTACAGGAGTAAGGGTTAGTGAGTTATTAGAAATCCAACTAGAAGACATTAAATGGGATACCCGGCAAATTTGGATAAGAAAAGGTAAAGGAACTAAAGAACGTTTTGTACTTTTTTCACACGATTGTGCGGAACGTTTAAAGATGTACTTGGAAAAGCGAGAAACAGAAAGCATTTTTTTATTTGCAAATCGAAGAGGGGGGAAACTACACAGAGAATATATACAAAAAAACTTTCGTAAGTTTTCTGAATCTCTTGGGTTTAAGGTGGCCCCCCATATTTTACGCCATACATTTGCAGCACACTTAGCAGAAAAAAATATGCCTCAAAGTTACATCCAGGATTTACTGGGGCATGTTGATATTAATAGTACTCGGATTTATACACGGTTAATGGAACATGCACGTAAAAAACAATATGATCTTTATCATTAGGGGTGAAAAGAGTGGACAATTACTGGGAGTTAACTAAAGACTTACCGAATGAAATCAATCAGGAAATCATCGGAGAATTTTTATTAAGTTTGAAAGTATCGAACCGAAGCCAAATAACAATAACTACCTATCGGAATTTTTTAGAGCTTTTCTTTGGAGAAATGAGAGAACCATATACTTTCTTGGAGTCCAATACAATACTAGAATGGTTTAAAAATAATGGTGGCCATTATAGTGAAGCAACGTTGAGACTCCGTTTAAGTATTCTTTCTTCATTTTATAAGTTTTGCATAAGTGAGGATTATATAGACAGCTCCCCAATAAAAAGCCGGTGGTTTCCTCGTCTTCCACAGTCACTTCCTAAGTATTTGGAGAAAGAGGAAATTGCTAAAATTCGCAATCATAGCGAATTTACCTCACTTCGAAATCAGGCGCTGGTAGAATTTATGCTAACAACGGGATGCCGTGTAAGAGAAGTAAGTGAACTGAATCGGGAAGACGTGGATCTTGAAAACCGAACAGCACATGTTGTAGGCAAAGGAAAAAAGATCCGATACGTACATTTCACTGAGAAGTGTGCTCTCTTATTGGAACGTTATTTTGCATTAGTACCAGATTCTCCAAAGCCGCTTTTTGTCACCTCTACAGGAAAACGCTTAAATGTTCGACCGATCCAGAAACTTTTAAAGAAGTTAGGAGAGAGCGCAAATCTGAAGACCAATCTAAACCCCCATCGACTACGTCATACTTTTGCAACAGAATTATTGTCAAAAGGGGCAGATTTATCGTTTATTGGGGATGAGTTGGGTCATAGCGATGTGAGTACTACTCAAATCTATGCTAGACTCCCCAAGAGGGAGATAATTGCGCTTTACCGAAAATATATGGGATAAGGGGAAAGGGATCTTGATAACCACAGAAATTTGTTTGAAGCGATTTAAGGATGATTATAGTTTTCGCTTAGAAGAAAGCACAGTGAAACAGTATATATTAGCAGTGGAACAATTAATAACTTATTGTGATAAACCATTTACTAAAATTAATTCGAAAGAAATTAGGAGATGGATGTTTTCATTGGAATTAAAAGAATATAAAGCAGGTTCTTTGAAAACTAAATTAGCTGGTGTCAAGCTGTTTTTTAAATATTGCATAGAAGAAGGTTTACTTACTAAAGATCCAGTGAAAAATATCCCGTTTCCCGAAGTGGAGGATAAACTACCGAGTTATCTTCAAAGTGATGAACTAATTCAATTGCGCGAATTAGTCAAAGGACAGATTGAGGAAAGAGCAGTTATTGAGGTGCTTTATTCCACGGGAGTGCGCCTTATGGAGTTAGTTGAAATAAAAAAAGAGGACATCAATTGGCATGAACGCATAATTACGATACCAAAAGGGAAACGTAAAAAAGAGCGCATTGTGTTATTTACACGTGAGTGTGCGGAACATCTGAAAGCCTATTTAGACGTACGTGAGGATACACTTCCGTTTGTTTTTGTAAATACTACAAGTACAGGCTCCATGTGTCCGCGTACCGTTCAATTAAATTTTCAAACCTATACAAAAAAGCTAGGTATTCACATGTCACCACATACATTACGCCATACATTTGCTGCCCATTTAGCAAAGAAGGGCATGCCATTGGAATGTATCCAGGTTCTATTAGGCCATAACGGTCCACATCAAACCCAGCTGTATGCTCGCTTATATCATCAAGCAAGAAAAGAGATATATGATCAATGGATGTAAGCGGATAGGAAAAGAGGGAACTATTCGTATAACACCAATTAACGCTTCAATAACTTCGTATAAAAATGTCTTAAACCCTTGGTACATATGGGATTAGACATTTTTTTTATTATATCATAATTAAGGTTAAGAAGGATTAACGCTTATTTTAAGAATTAACGCTTATTTTTGCGGAAATTCCTTAACTAACGGAGCAGAATAGTTTAAAAAGCAAACTTGGATTGGAAATACTACTAAGTAGAAATCCATACGAAATGAAGTGGTGTAATTGAAGAGTATATTACGTTTTATAGTGGTCTTTATTTTAATTTCAAGTGTAAACTTAGAAGCTCAAGCAAAAGAAATTAGTATTTCTGAACTTAAGGAAAAGGTTGACTTTAAAGTTCTTTTCCCTAAGCAGATACCTATCAATTGGTCATTAGAAATAAAGACTTATCCTTGGGGAGAAAAAGATAATATTACCCATTTTAGATTACATTATATAGAGAAAGAAGATAAGTATCTGATGATTGGTATCGAAGAAAGAAAGGCATCTGAAGGAATGGAAAAGAAGAAGCAAAATGGAGAAGAGATAAATATAAACGGTAATATTGGTTACTTTCAAGAATGGGCTGACAATGGCAAATTAGATAGAAATGGGCATTTAATTTCTGGTGGAATACTTTCTTGGATACAAGAAGGGACATACATAGAAATGGATAGCTCGAATGTTGAAAAGGACAAGATAATCGAAATTGCAAAGTCAATGAAATTGAACTAATGGGGGGCTGATCCAGGCAGGATTAACCGCCTTTTTTGTTGAACTCCTTATTGAACAAACGGGCAGGTTAGTTTAACAAGAAAAGAGGGAACTTTTTATTTAAGTTCCCTTTTAAATATCCATTTAATTAAATTTTTTCCTTGTTCAATACTAATATGCCCGTTTGATATTACCTTTAAGATAGAACGCCAAGATGAGATTAATATGGTCTCTAACGGTAAAGTTTTATTTGTATTTATCTTAGCTAGAAATTGCTCTATTTTATCTGTTTTATTGTAAGGAACTTCTTCACTAATCAATCTGCAAATATTAAATTTAACCGCAAAGTCTATACCAGTGATAAGTGCAGCCTCCAATGCTTTATCCGAATCTTCGAATAAAGAAGTAGCTCCCTCCATTCTATCAATAATTCTTTGTTCCATTTCGTTTCTAATAACTTCATATAACTTTGCTTTGGAACCAAAATGGTGGTAAACCGCACCTGTGGTCATATTAGCTTTGGTTGCTAATTCCGTGATATTTACTTCTTCATAACTCTTACTGCTGAATTCCTCTAATGCTACTTTAATTAAAATTTCTTTACTTGAACCTGGTATTGGTATCCATTCCTTCATAATTTAATCATAACATATTGACATAACCGACGTAAATAGATTATGTTATACATAATCAACTTACGATATACATAATTGATTTATGTGGCTGTAAATTTATTTAGGGGAGGAAGCAGTATGAAATTAACTTTTTTGTTCCATCCAGTAAAAAATCTTAAGGATTCAATAGAGTTTTATAGAGATACATTAGGTTTTGAAGAATCCTGGCGTGAAGGAGAACATACAGCCGCATTAAAACTGCCTGGTTCAGATGTTCAATTAATGTTGGAAGATGAGGACGAGAATGATGGATTACCAGCAGGTGGAATATTTTTGGTTGAAAGTGTGGACCAATATTATGCGGAGAATAATGGGAAACTAGTATTTATAAAGGAGCCAATTGATATTCCACCAGGACGCTATGCTATATACCAAGATAATTCTGGTAACCCAATTAGGATTCTTGATTTTTCTAAGGATAAATAAGCATTTACTGTGAACTCGTCAAATTTGACGAGTTTATTTATTTTATGTCTTTTTAAGGAGGATTCGGTTTATCTTGAACTAACGGGGGCAAGAGTGAAATAAGTAACGCATTCAAGATACGTTGCTTTATTTATATTTTTAAAAATACTTCCTATGTAATTGCTGCCTAATACTGCCACTTAACTGAGCATATATCCGGGTAGTTTCACTTTTCTCATGACCTAAACGTAATAAAAAACACTAGTCTCTACTAGTGCTTTTATGGTTTAATTTTAGCTTCGATTCTGTTCACAGTTTCTTTGATCTCTTGAATATTGGTATTTACTTCTTTTATATCCTTTTGTAATTCTAATAAGATTTCTAAGATTTGTTTATCCATTCCGTTCACCATCCATTTGATATTTTTTTAAGGTATTATATTACTCCTTGCTAATATTTTTACGAATTACTTCATATCTGCCACCCATACTTTTTGCTACAATCATCACTAAAAACAAAGTGTGCAACAGCTATTGTACACCGATAATTTTATTCTAAAGTATTCGGTTTATTATTTAGAATTTTGTTCATCATTAGATCGAATTTCAATTATCTCTCTAATATCTGTTATGTTTAAAGCTGCTGATAACCGTTTGATATGTTCAAAATCAATTCTCTGTCTCTTGTTGTTTGCAAGATTACATAAGGAAGAGTGACTAATTTTAGATATACGACCTAACTTACGAATGGATATATTATTCTTTTTAGCAAGTTCTTTGATTTTGATAACGATTTCCATTTAATTCGCCTTCTTACAACTTTTATTTGTGAGACTGATTTAAGGATATGAAATTTAACAAGGTTAAATAGTAATAAACTATGCGTACTACGAATAAAGGCACAATTGCAAATTCGCGCTGAGGTGAAGAGGGGGAGTTTGAGAGAGTGGCTTTCGAGGATATTACTGAGCTTACAATCCATGAATAATTGTTAGTACAGATTCAAGTTTATCATAATGTTCGATTTTTTGAGTCTTGAGATAGGTTATTTCATATTGATTATATTTAAAGCACACAGACAAGATTGGGGTTTGATCTTCTTCTTTGAAAGTTGAATAAATCTCAGTATGATAAAAATATCTCATGGTCTCTAACAAACTTTTCGTATGGGCTAAAGACATATTCTTTCAGCCTCCTTTCCTTTAAAGGGAGAAGAATAAGAAAAGTAGGAAAATTCCCGATAATTTTATTGTATTTTAACTTTAACGTGGAAATATTTTCCTTTCTGTAGGTAATTAGAAGCGTTTATTTCGTAATGCGAACATTGTGTATTAGTAAGATATTCCTTATTAACTAAATGAATGAGTAAGGAAGAAAATGTGAAGAAATGCACTTAAACGGGGGCTTGAGTTTAAGAAGGGTTTGCTGCGGCGATCCTTTTTTAGTCAGTAAAGAAAGGTTTATTCTATACATGTATAGAATAAGTAGTTATATCTGTTAAAGGTGGGTATTTGGATGCTTCAACATGAATATGGATGGGTTCGACAGACTAGAGGAACTCTGTTAGATTTTTGTGGGAAATTAGATCCCAATCATTTTACACATACAAATGGATTCGGTTGGGAAAGTGTAAGAGACACATTGGTTCATATAGCTGACTGCTATGTTGCATGGCTTGGCTCATTTGTTTTATTGAAGACGAAAAAACCACTTACACCAAGGGAAGAATTACAAAATCTCAGTTTAGAGCAAATAATAGCACGATTTGAACAAGTGGATTCAATAGTTAATGAATTATTAGAACTACATCGACAAAATTTAAACATGCTAATTGAGAGAGAAATCCCTTGGAGAGAAGCACCTGAACTATTATCTATTACTCCTTGTAAATTGCTAATGCACACCATCACTCACGAGTTTCATCACAAGGGACAAATAGTAGCAATGCTCCGTCAGATGGGTTATGAGCCCCCAAATACAGATGTATTAGGAACAGAAGATTAATATATTATAGAAATATTTTGGCGATGTTTAATGGACATTGCCTTTTTCGTTGAGTAAGTTTGTGAAGTATCGTACTTAAAGTCACGGGGGCATTAATTGAAGAAGAAGTTGCTTCTAAATCACAAAAAACCCTCTCGATTGAGAAGGGCTTTTATTAATCACAAATATGTAACAAGGATTTTATTTCTTTCTATGTAATATTTCAATGTAGAAAGTTGAGGTGATTATTTTGCCAAACTGGTTTAATGAACTGTCTGATTGGTTTTGGTATTATCGTCGAGGAAAAGTAAAATACAAAGTTTGGGATTTTGTTAATGAGTACAACGCTATGGCATCAAACGGAATAAATAGCTGTATGGAATTGTTACGGTAGTACTCCAGAAAAAGCTAAGGAAATGGCACTATTTAAGTTAAATAAAGCAATTATAGATTTAGGAAATAAAGTGGGATAGGGTGATTGACTTGAATACTTTATCATTTTGGTTGTATGCTATCGGTTCCTTATTAAGAGGAGGCATTATTTTACGTATTGATGGCAGATACACCCTTATCGAACTTTATCGTGATGTGGATTGCTATATGGCAACGGCAGCTACTTATGATTGCTTAGTTTCGAATTGTTTTATGGTACCTCAAAACAAACTGCAAAAGAAATGGCATTACTGAGGTTAGAGCAAGCACTAAAAATGGACGTAAAGAAAGAAGAGGAAGAAGTATTAGTAGAAAAGGATGGATATGTTTTTTATCGTAGAAAGAACTGACTAAAAGCCCCTCTCGATTGAGAAGGGCTTTTACCATATGATCATCATTTCTTCTCAATTATCATGAAAATAAGTCTCCTTTAGTCATGAAAAATTAGAAAAGGGCGTGACTGGATTAAAGCCAATATTAGTATTTACAGCTCTAATCCATTTTCATTCTTTGTGGTGCAGCAATGCTGCATGGTTAGCTAGCGCGTGAGGTTTGTTAAATGAGGAGGTGAAATTTGTATTTTGTAGAAATAAGTAAATAAATACATTGAGAGGAATATTCTAATGAACCTAACGATTATTAAGAGTGTTAGAACTAATAATTTTAAAGATGATCTTATCATGAAAAGATTTCAGATATGTGGAAAGAGGCATCAAGTCTTTGGAACACTCAGGATGAGGTTACTTATGGCCTGCATTATAATTACGAGAGTGATTATAAAGGCGATTATACATTAAGTGCAGCTATAGAGTGTTAACAATTCCACAATTAAAATTCCGAACACCAGAAAATATATATGGAATACTTACTGCTTGGAAGGAGATATGGGGACGTGAAGAGAAAGGGATTTTGGAAAGAGCTTACAATGAATCAAGAAAGATGAAAATCTATTACATCTATTATGTCGCATTTAAAATACGAAGCAATATTAACTATATCACTTGATATTTTGCTATATACTCATCAAGTTGCTGACTAATTGCAATTGTTTTTTCACTTGCAAGTCCCTCTTTTAACCCAGCTTGAATCATTTCTTTTCGTAAGGACTTGATTATTAATAATAAGTTACTTTTTTTATCAGTAATTGACAGTGATAACATAAGAATGTCTCCTATTTACAAATATTTACTAAAAAATATAACAAACAAAACGAAGTATGTACAACCCATTTAACAAAATAGACACAAATTGTTCAAATTTAAATCAATGTCATAATTCGACTGAAATGTGCAAAAAAAGAGATGGGTGCTTCTTGAACTATCGTGGTGCGTTGATCCAGGAGGAAGGATTAACGCCTTTTTTGTTGAATTTCTTCTTATTGAACAAACGGAGCAGTTTAGTTTAAGTACAATCCTTCACAAAGTTAGAAAAAAAGCCGAGTTCCACATTTGGAAATCAGCTTTTTTCTATATATTAATTTCTAATTATAATTGATTTAGTGGACTTCTTATGGTTAATTCAAATCTTTTAAATAACACGCATTCTGAGCTATCGTATCCGTCGTAATCTGCTTTAGGAGAAAAGGTCATCTAACCGTCTGGTAAACGAGGGCTATGGCTCCAGAATCAAATGTCTTGTTTTCGATCAGTTTAAGATTGATCTTCTCCTTGAGACCTTGGAATAACGGCAATCCGCTACCGATCAGGACGGGAGAAACCGTAATTTTATACTCATCTATTAAATCAAGCTGCATAAGGTAGTGTGCTAACCTAGGACTGCCGAGGATGACCATATCCTTGCCTGGCTGCTGTTTGAGGTTCTTGATTTCTTCCTTGACATCTTCTTTCACCAGTCTGGAATTGTTCCATTCGACTTTCTCCAACGTCGTGGAAAAAACGATTTTGGGTGTCTTTTCGATCCACTCGGCATGATTCCGTTCATGCTGCGAAGCTGAGGGGTCAGAAGGCACAGATGTCCAGTAACTGTGCATCATCTGATAAGTCTCACGTCCCCATATGACAGTGTCGGCAGTACTTAGAATTTCTTTCGCGTGTTTCTCCAAGTCAGCATCGTATGAAACCCAGCCAATGTCCATTCCACCGTTCGGACCTTCTACAAAACCGTCAAGCGATGCGTGCAGAAATAGAACGAGTTTTCTCATTTAAAGTCTCCTTTGTTCATGAGGGATATTTTTTTCATACTTCTTTACCTCCAATGTAAGTATAACCAATTTTTTATAAATTTTGGTAAAAAAGTTCTATAAGTTACACAATTAAAATAAATTGGGACGGTGCCAGCATCAGTCCCGTTTTGTTTTGTTATAGAGAAGATTGTGAAGAACTACACTTAAACAAACCGGGGGCTTTAGTTGAACAATGATAAATTACAAAACATAGTTAAGTGGTTTTTATTGTACCCACAAAAAGTAAAAAGAAAATCTCTAGTCTATTTTAGACTAGAGATTTTCTTTTTCTGTCTTTCTTTTATCGTACTTGGCTTTGAGAACTTTAGCACCTTTAACACTTAAACCAATAAGACCTAAACCACCCAAAATGATTATCCTTCCTGCCATTTGCCTACGTGGTCTGTAATGTACATAATCCTCATATCCATATAATTGTTCCAAAGTTTTATCTTTCCCGTATCTCAAAACTGTTTTTTTAGGGTCATTATCGCCCCAAGCATAAAAGTATTCATTAATTCTTTTTGATAATTTAGACATAATTATCCTTTCTTAAGCAAGTATTTGTTAAAACATACAAAAATTGTCTACACTCAAAATTTTACTATAAAAAGTATAAGGAATTAAATAGAGAAAAATATTAAAAATTATTTACTGCTCCCTAAGAGCACTGTTCTTAGGGGGAATTTGTTCTTGTCTTTCATCTTTGCAGGAGTGATATTGGTAACAATTTGTTCATTTACTAAATTCTATCAAAATTGTAAACTATCCTAGTAAGATTATAGAGAAAAAATGGGGGCATTAAGATTGAAAAAGACACTAAAAGCAATTACCGTAGTAGCGGGTCTCACATTATTTTCCGCACCAGTTGCATCTTTTGCAGCAACGAGCGGAAGTACGGCTGTTCATTACCAAAATCAGTGGGTTAAGAAAGGTTCTTATTGGACGTATTACAATTCTAAAGGAGTTTTACAAAAAGGCTGGCTCCTGTTAAAGAACAAGTGGTATTTCTTTGATACAAATGGTTATATGAAAACTGGTTGGGCTTCTATTAGTAGTAAATGGTATTATTTTGATGCAAGTGGAGTTATGAAAACAGGTTGGGCAAAGATTTCTAATCAATGGTACTTTTTTGAAGGTTCAGGTGCCATGAAAACAGGTTGGCTTAAATCCGGTCAAGACTGGTACTATTTAAGCGCAAACGGCGCTATGAAGACTGGTTGGTTACAATTAAGCGGTAAGTGGTACTTCTTAGATCGTTCATCTGGCAAAATGGCGCTTGGTTGGAAGGAAATTGATGGCAAAACGTACCACTTCTATAGTAATGGTTGTATGGCAACAGATACTACTATTGATGGAAAGCATGTCGGTACTGACGGAGCTGTCGATATTGACCAAACTGACTTGATTTTTAAATTGATAGACGGATACGCACGCGATTTGGGTTTATCCGTAGGCTATGATGAAGATATTGAAGCATATGCTTTTACTAACAATAATGGAGAATATGTAGGTGCTTTTTCCTTTGATGGTAGCGTGTACGGTGATCCTTCCTACTTAGAACTGTGGAAAAGGGTTGCTATTGAACTAGGGGTACCTGCAACAGAAGCTGAGCTTAATACTTTAGTAGAGCAAGCAAAAATAGACAAAATAGTTTTTATTGATGACATATTTATTCAATATGATGAAGAATCATTTTCAATTTTTTGGAATTTAGAGGAGTGAATTTTTCCGCTCTCTAAGACACGTCTTAGAGAGCATTTTTTATTTGCTATATAATATATATTAATAATAAAGGTAACATATATTTTGATAACGGGTTCCGTTCCTTATCACAAACATTGAAAATGCAAGTTAAATTAATGGCAATTTGCATATGAATTTGCCACTCGTTTTTTATTGATTTAAAGCCAGTTGTGTTGAAATTTTATTATGTGAAGAAATGTACTCACGCTAACGGGGCAGTTTAGTTCAATAAGGAGTGGTAAAATTTTATATATAAGGCATTGTTTTATATGGGGGTAACGAAGGTGGGGAAATTAAACAAAGAACTACTTATCTCAGAGATAAGGGATTTAGGATATAGTATCTCTTCAATTGAAGAATTGAAGAAAATAGATAATAAAAATAAAGATGTCATACCGATTATACTAAGACACTTATCGCAAATTACCGAGGTTAATCATAAGGAGTTCTTGGTAAGGTGTCTGGGAGTAAAGGGGTTCATTTCTGCCTCCATTCCGTTAATCAATGAATTTAAAAACTCGTCTAATAACACTTATAAATGGGCAATTGGCAATTCATTATCGTTAATTCTCGATAAAAGTTCATTAAATGAGCTTTTGAAGATTGCAACAGATAAGAAACACGGTACAGCAAGACAAATGATTGTGGATGGATTAGGTAAATTTAAAGACAAAAAGGTAATTCCTGTTTTGGTGGGGCTATTAGAGGATAAAGATGTCCAAGGACACGCACTATCAGCTCTTTCAAAATTTAAAGACCCTGAATTGATACCCCATATAAATCCATTCGTTAATCACGAAATAACTTGGATTAGAAATACTGCTAAAAGGACAATAAATAAACTCGAAAAACTAAACAAAGAATAAATAATCCTTATTCAGCTACCATGAAAATTAACTTCTGTAACTTCGGCAAAAAGGCAATACTTAAATAGACGCAGCTCATTCACTTTTTAAAAAAGAGCGGGCGACTGATCAAGGCTTATGGACTACGAGAATAATGGATTAAGATGCTTCGGTAATTGTCACATTATAACCTAAGTTTTCTAGTCTTCGAACCGAATGCCGTACAATAGATACTTGTCTTTGTTTATCAAAATAATCTTCGCCTAAGTCAACGTACATTTCTTTTCGGGTTAGTAGGTAATAGGCGATTCGCAACATCGCATGGGCGACTACAATTGCTGCCTTTTTCTTTCCTTTTCGTCCAGCTGTGCGTCTATACAGTGCACCGAGATAGTTCTTTGACCCTCTTACTGATTGAGCTGCTTCTGTTAATGCGGATCTTAAATATTTATTTCCCTTTTTTGATCTGCTAGATTTCCTTTTACCTGCGCTTTCATTGTGTCCAGGAACTAAGGCTGCCCATGAACACAAATGTGAGGCAGACGGGAATTGGTTTCCAACGTTCGTACCAATTTCAGCTAAGATTTGTTCAGCCATTCTTGTGGCGATACCAGGAATGGAATCGAGTCGTTCTATATCTTCTTGATAAGTGCTTACTCTTTGAGCAATCTCTTGATCTAACATTTCAATTTGCTCAGTTAGAAAATCAATGTGAGTTAAAATCGTTTTTAACATTAAGCGTTGGTGTGGGTTAACATAGCCCTGAAGTGCCAATTCAAGTTCTTCTTTTTTCTTTTTCATTGTACGACGAGCGAAGTTTGCTAGTTTTTCAGGATCATCTTCACCATCTGCGATTGCTCGAAGCATATCTTTCGATGAAACACCCATAATATCAGATACAACAGAACCTAGTTTGATGTTGGCTCCTTCTAAAACCTTTTGAATCCTATTATGTTGTCTAGCGCGTTCTTCAATGATACTCCGACGATAGCGTACAAGCTCCCGAAATTCTCGTTGATTCCGATCAGGAATGAAGCTTGCTTTCAGTAGTCCATGTCGAAGAAGTTGGGCTATCCATTCGGCATCTTTAACATCCGTTTTGCGTCCCGGAAGTGCCTTCATGTGTTGAGCATTTACAACTAAAAACTCTATTCCTTCGGACTCTAATAAGTTAACAATAGGTTTCCAATAAACACTCGTACTTTCCATAGCTACGTGAGTACAATTATTCTCCTTAATCCAGTCCAATAACTTTAATAGAAAAACTGTTTTAGTAGAAAATGTTTGAACCTCCTTTCCTTCTGAAGTCATAATACAAGCAGTGATATTATCCTTATGGACATCTAAACCACATGCTCTTTCAATGATTACATCCATTGAAATCTTCCTTTCTAGGCTTAGAAATTGGAGGCTGGTGCAACAATCAGAATTAGGATTAATCTACCATGAGTGCTTCCCGTAAGGGAGCGACAGTTTGTGGTGCACCGTGGTCGTTGGAGTCAGACTAACGGATGGGCTCTAAGGCACCATAGTTTATCGACCTTCCTCTCCCAGCCTTAGGAATAGTATCGACGGATTCAATATATTTTCATTCTTTGTGGTGAAGCGCCGATTTTGCGCTTCATGGATGGCTAACGGGTGCTTTACTTTAAGTAGTGTGGCTGCTTCGGCAGCCCTTTTGCTTGTTCCGCTAACGGCAGTTCAAGAGGAGTATATGCCTATTTCACCGAACTATTACCATATTGAAATAACTGACTAATAGGGGGCAAATATGGGGAATTCATTTTTGTTATACATTTTACATCTTTTATCAAACTTAGATAAACTAGCTTTATATTTTTTGGCAATAATGTCTATTTGGATATTTGTAAGATTGACTCAGATAGCTTTCCATTTAAAAGACATTAAGGAAGAGTTGAAGAAGAAAAGTTTGTGATTGGGATAAAATTAAGAACAAAGGCTTGAAATATGATTGCTCATCATAAGTAACCCGTTCTTCTTCAAGTAAAGGTGCAAGAATTGAAAATCTCCAGCTGCTATATTGGCGGCTGTTTTTATTGAGCTAACGGTGCAGTTTAGTGGAAGAATCATCTTTAGCTCTTATTCAATAATTGGGACATATTGTTGAATAACGACTCCTGAATTAGGAATTGTTTTATTCGGGTAATAGGTAGATTATTTAAAAAAGAAGGAAGTCAAAAAGACCACCATCAGGTGGACTTTTCTCTTTTGTGTGCCAGGCATGTTCATTAACTTGGCGGTGCAAGTCCGCTATGGGCGTTGGGATATGCGAACCATTAGCCGAAGGCAAGGGTGTCCGTGGCGACGCGGAATCTGAAGGAAGCCCTAGGCAAATCCTCGGTCTGAGGTACACGAATCACATTCGAGGTTCCTTTTTTTCAGGACGAGTCTGCAAAACAAGACAAAGTCCAAAATATCCCCGGATGGAAGAGGGAATAAATGTGGCAGATATACGAGGTGAAAGTGAATGAACTTACCCTGGGAGGTCTCTTAATACCCTTTAAAATGGAACCTGTTTAGCGATAAACAATTGAATTAAGAGAAGTCAGCCGAGGTCATAGTACCAACCTAACGGTTGGGAAGGACTGAACGAAAGGAGCGACCATGTTAGAGGAATTTACAAAAGGACGATGACACAGCCAACCATAAGGGCTTCATTGGATGAATGTGAACGGAATTCACAAGATTTTATTGAAGTGTGGAGTTCTTTTTGTACAAACTTGATGACATGGAAACAATATGGAATTTAATAATGAATTAATTCGAAGAATTACAAGTCGTGATAATCTAAACCAAGCCTTTAAAAAGGTTAAAAGAAACAAAGGAGCAGCAGGAGTCGATGAGAAAGATATAGAAGCTACTCGCCTTTACCTCAAGGAACACGGGAATGAGATTATTAGACTTATACAGGACGGCAAGTACAAACCTCAACCGGTAAGAAAGGTTGAAATTCCAAAACCAAATGGTGGAAAGCGGAGGCTAGGAATCCCCACCGTTGCGGATCGAATCGTTCAACAAGCTACTATCCAGGTACTAACCCCCATCTTCGATAGAAAGTTTAGTCGATACAGCTATGGGTTTAGGCCAAACAAAAGTGCACACCAAGCCATAGAGCAAGCCAGACTATACATTCAGGAAGGCTATCAATACGTAGTTGATATGGACCTGGAAAAGTTCTTTGATAAAGTTAACCATGACAAACTGATGTCTCTTGTCTCCGAAACCATCACAGATAAACCAACCCTTAAACTAATCCGGCGGTATCTACAGGCAGGAATTATGGAAAATGGTTTGGTCACCGTGAATAAAGAAGGTACCCCACAAGGGGGACCACTAAGTCCGCTGCTCAGCAACATCATGTTAAATGAACTTGATAAGGAATTAGAGAAGAGAGGACACAGATTTGTTCGGTATGCGGATGACTGTAATATCTATGTTAAAAGCCTGAAAGCAGGAGAAAGAGTAAAGCAGGGAATCACAGCCTTTATCGAAAAGAAATTAAAATTAAAAGTGAATGAAGAGAAAACTGCCGTGGGAAAGCCGATGGCACGTGTATTCTTAGGGATGAGTTTCTACTCTTCGAGAAGAAAAACGAGGATATACGTGCCAAAGAAGTCTAAACAGAGGTTCGAAGAGAAATTAAGAAAGCTTTCCAATCGGAACTGGGGAATAAGTATGGAATATCGGATTTCGAAGATTAACCAACTAATCCAGGGATGGGGAAACTACTTTAAAGTCGCTGATATCAAGAAATACGCACAACAGATTGATAAACATATCAGGAGAAGGCTTAGAGCATGTCGCTGGAAAGAATGGAAGAAGACTCGAACAAAATATCGGAACCTCAAATGGTTAGGCATTAAACCTAATGAAGCGTGGAGATGTGCCAACTCCCGAAAGGGATATTGGAGAAACTCCCAAAGTCCTGCCCTGCACTTAGCCATGGGGAAAGAATATTGGATAGAACAGGGATTAAAACAATTAAGTACTATTATTTCATAAACTTTCGAACCGCCGTATACCGAACGGTACGTACGGTGGTGTGAGAGGTCGGGGGTTAATCACCCCCTCCTACTCGATTTTATTATAATTAATCCCAGTTTTTAGAATGTTTCTTTATTAAAGCAATCATACTATTGATTGATGGAGAGAGCCACTTGTCCTTATGGTATGCAAGGAACGTAGAAATAGCTGGAAGTTCTGGTTCTACTTCCTCTCCATGCAATTTCTGACTTTCTAATTCTTCTTTCACTGAAAAGTAGGGTACCAATGAAATCCCTAATCCACTTTTAACACATTGTTTAATTGCTTCAATACTCTGGAAATCTAAACTTTCTTTCACATCCATTTGTTTAAATTTTATATAGTGATCAAAAACAGACTTATAACTACATGATCTTTCCGTATATAAAACAGTTCTTGAGTTTACTTGCTTTGGAGGGCTTATTAAAACCATTCTTTCTCTTTTTAAAATTTCACAGTTAAGCTCGGGAAGAGACCAATCATCTTTTTCTAATATTAGAGCTAAATCAATGTCCCCGTTTTGAAGAGTTGATGCAACCTGATAATTTTCTATTGATTTGAGTGAAAGGTTAACTTTTGGGTAAGACATTTTATATTCGAGAAGAATAGATGGCATCCGACCGATAGTAAGTGATTCCGATATCCCTATGGTCAAATCACCTGTTGGTTCATCACTTGTATTTAATGCTTGAGAATATAGTTCTATTATCTTCACAGCATAAGGAAGGAAATGATGACCATATTGAGTTAAAATAACTTTTTTCCCTAAACGATCAAATAATGGTTTTCCTACCTCTTCCTCCAGTTCTTTAATATGAGCTGTTACAGAGGACTGAGCGTAACCAAGATGTTCAGCTGCTTTTTTAAATCCTCCTTTCTCCACAATTGTCTTTAGAGTTATTAAATGACGAAGCTCCATGAAATTACATCCTCCACTACTTATCAGTTTTACTGAATTAAATATTCATTTATATCTATTTTACTAAACTAAGCCGGTGATTTACAATGGAACAGTACACAGATACAAAAGTCTGTTTAATGTGATTAGTTTCCACCTTAAAAGGGAGGATATGTTATACATGCAACACATCTTAAACATTAAATAGGAGGTAATAACCCTGACGGTAAAGATAAAGGTGTATTCAGATTATGTATGTCCTTTTTGTTTTTTAGCAGAACAACCTCTTAAGGAAGCCATAAAAGGAAAAGATGTAAAAGTGGAGTGGATGCCGTATGAGTTGCGTCCATATCCAAATGAAACATTAAAGCCGGAAGGACATTATTTACAAAGTACGTGGAAACAGTCCGTTTATCCAATGGCTGACCGCATGGGGACTGAGATTGTTCTTCCCAAAGTCTCTCCCCAACCACATACTCATTTAGCCTTTGAAGGTTATCAATATGCAAAGGAAAAAGGTAAAGGTAATGAATACAATGACAGAATGCTGCGTGCCTTTTTTCAGGAAGAACAAGATATTGGCAACATCAATGTTCTAACAAAGTTAGCTGGTGAAATAGGATTGAATGAAAAAGAATATAAGGAGGCTTTAACAACAAGAAGGTACAAAGATGCACATAAAAAAGCATTGAAACATGCTTATGAAGAAGCAAATATTACTGCCGTTCCGACGTTTATTATTGGTGATACCAAAATTGCTGGGGTGCGTTCTAAAGAAACTATTGAACAAATCATTAAGGATGAATTGGATAAACAAAAGCCTCAAATATTAACAGAAGGTATGACCTGCGGCATTGACGGATGTTAATTCATTCAATGAAATGGAAAATACTATATATGCTTTTAATTTGAAAGGGGTTTAATTCATGACAAATAAAGACTTGTTGTTTGAAAAAGTGACATTAGGTAGCACAACAATAGATAACCGGGTAGGAGTTGCCCCAATGACACGGACAAGTGCTACACCGGAAGGGTATGCAACCGATCAAATGCTTTCGTACTATACGTCATTTGCCCGTGGTGGATTTGGACTGATTATTACAGAAGGAATTTACCCGGATGATAAGTATAGTCAAGGGTATTTGAATCAACCAGGCATTGTTTATGATGAACAAGTACAAGCTTGGAAGAAAGTAGTGGATTCTGTTCATCAAGCTGGAGCTAAAATATTTGCACAGCTCATGCACGCAGGAGCACTGTCACAAGGAAATCGTTTTGTGAATGAAACGATTGCTCCTTCTGCAGTTCCACCAAAAGGTGAACAAATGGAGTTTTACGGAGGAAACGGGGCTTTTCCAACACCAAGAGAAGCGACAAAGGAAGAAATCACAGAAGTAATAAACGGATTTGTGAATGCGGCTAAACATGCCCAAGCAGCTGGATTTGATGGAGTTGAAATTCATGGGGCAAATGGCTATATATTAGACCAGTTCCTAACGGATTATACCAATCAGCGTAAGGATGAATATGGTGGTTCTACAGAAAATCGTGTGCGTTTACTGGTGGAAGTTTCGAAAGCTGTTCGGGAAGCTGTTGGACAGGACTACACCGTTGGGATCCGAATTTCACAAGGGAAAGTAAATGATTACTCACACAAGTGGCAGGGAAAAGAAAGAGATGCTGAGATTATCTTTGGTCAGCTAGTCCAAGCTGGTCTTGATTTTATCCATGTCACGGAATATGAAGCATGGCAGCCAGCATTTCCGGAAGGAGAAGGCACGACCGCAACCGATTCAGCTTTTGGAGATGGTGGAGATTCACTTGCAAGGTTAGCAAAAAAATACAGCAACTTACCTGTTATTGCGAATGGGCACCTTGAAAATCCGGGAGCAGCTACAGAAATCATTGGAAAAGGAGAGGCTGACGTGGTTACCTTAGGAAAGGGGGCGCTAGCCAACCATGACTGGGTAAACAAGGTGAAAGCCGGGGAACCTCTAGCCGATTTCCAGTCGGAAAAGATACTAAGCCCGAATGCTAAGATTAAAGATTTTGAAGCTCAGGTATAGCTGTCGTTTTGTATTATAAAAAAACTACATGGTGCGTTAATCCAAAAAGGATTAACGCCTTTTTTTGAACTGCTTATTCAACAATCGGGCGCTTTTCTTTAATAAGAAGGCGTCTTTTTTAAATGAGTAAGATTTAAGGACAATCCACTTATAAGGGATTGGATTATATAAAATGAATAAGAGTTTGTGAAGGTTTCTACTGCGCGAAACGTTTCCTTATAAGTGCCAAAACACGAAATAGGAGAATTGCTATTAAGCAATTACAACTGATTAATTGAAACCCGGAATGAAAGCCGTCATGTTGAGCTGAAACGAGTTATCTGAGCACATAATGATAGTAGTTAGAATGTGTATGAAGCTAGGTAAAGTCGGCTGAAATGAACCTAAGTTGCTTATCTGATAGGTCGGGATGCTACAAAATATCTATGGTGAGAATGTCCAACTGGACTGACGAACTTGCGAATGTACGGGTCTAGAAATTAATACGCTCGAAAGGCGTATGCTTCGAACGCAGTGTCAAACACCGGAAAGTACGAGTAGTGTATAGGAACTTCGGGATATCTAACAAATGAGGATATAGGTTGGCAGGCTTAAAGTGAGCACCTACGGATATATGTAAAGCTAGGTTAATCGGAACGTTGTAAGTAAGAAACATCTACTATTAAACGACTACTATCGGGATGGTGTTTATAAGCTAATTATTTATCGAAGTGACTTTATTCTTGCGAAAGTAGGGACACAGTACCGTTGAAGCGTGTAACGAACGTGGAGGGATAGTCCCAAGTCTTCTCTTTGAAAACTAACATAATTAAATGAAACTCACAGGGGCGAGTAAGATGATGGGATTTTCCGCAAGGAAGGAGAAACAATCCATCGGTGAGTACAGCTTTACGACATGCAGAATATTACGGTATGCAGGACATATTTGATGACCTTTATGAGCGAGAAGTAAAAACAATGCTACAAAGGGTTTAAGGCTATATGAACATATCATATCGAAAGACAATATCTTATTAGCCTTTCGAAACATTAAAGCGAATACAGGTTCAAAAACAGCTGGAACTGATGGCATCACGATTGGCCAATACAAGATTGAAAACGCTGATGAATTTATCGAGGAAATTCGAAAAGTATTACAGAATTATAAACCTCAAACGGTACGAAGGGTTGAGATACCCAAACCCAATGGAAAGAAACGTCCATTAGGTATTCCGACTATGAGAGATAGACTAATTCAACAGATGTTCAAACAAGTATTAGAGCCAATATGTGAAGCTGAATTTTATCACCATTCATACGGTTTTAGACCAAATAGGTCAACTCATCATGTAATGGCTAGATGTCAGTTCTTAGTCAATAATGTGAAGTTGCATCATGTAGTAGACATTGATATACAAGGTTTCTTTGACAACGTGAACCATTTAAAGTTAATTAAACAAATGTACAATATAGGCATACGGGACAAGAGTGTTTTAACGATTGTCTCGAGAATGCTAAAAGCACCAATCAAAGGCATTGGTGATCCAACTAAAGGAACTCCGCAAGGAGGAATCCTGTCTCCTCTTTTATCAAAAATTGTTTGAAATGACTTGGATTGGTGGATAGCTAACCAATGGGAATGCCTAAAAACAAAACATGCTTACTCGACCAATAGTAAGACAAGAGCGTTAAGGAAAACGAATCTCAAACAAATGTATATCGTTAGATATGCAGATGATTTTAAGATTTTCACAAATTCTCATCAATCAGCTATCAAATTATTTCACGCTACCAAGGAATACTTAAAAAATCAGCTAAACCTTGATATATCAACCGAGAAATCAGCGATTACTAATCTTAGAAAGAGGAAATCTGATTTTCTGGGTTTTTCTCATAAATCAGTAACCAAGCGTAATACATACGTAGCCAATACACACGTTATGGATAATAAGATGAAAAATATACTAGAAAAATTTAGATATTTAATTCGCGAAATCCAAAATAAACCAACACCACATACTGTCATGGATTATAACGCTTATATTCTCGGAATAAAAAATTACTTCAAGGTTGCGACTCATATCAATAAAGATTTTGGAAAAATAGCCTATCGTCTATTGAAAGCCATGTATAATCGTCTAAAACCAATTGGCAAATATGGAAAACCTATAAAACCATCAGAAACATACAAGAGACTTCATAAGAATAATTTCAGAACATAAAAAATTGCTGGTGCATATTTATTTCCATTAGGAGATATTCAAACAAAGAATGCCATGAACTTCAGTCAAGATATATGTAATTATACAAAAGTAGGAAGGCATAAACTTCATCAAAAACTTAGAGCCGACGTTGCCATAGAAATTAACAAAATGTTAAAAATACCTTCAAGCAAAGACAATTTTGAAATTGCAGATAACAGAATTTCAAGGTACTCAATGCAATTAGGAATATGTGCAGTAACAGGGGAATTCTTAACATCTAATCAGGTACACTGTCATCATAAGTTACCCCGTCATTTGGGAGGTACAGATGAGTTTAATAATCTTGTAATCGTACATAAAGATGTCCATAGATTAATCCATGCTACAAGTGAAAAGACGATTGAACGATATAGGAACGTTCTTCAATTAAATGGAAAACACTTGAAGAAGCTAAACCAATTTCGTAAAGTATGTAATTTAGTTGCTTTAGTCTAAAAGAATAAGAGGGACGCCTAATGCGGTGAAAGCCGCACGTTGGGTGTGGAGCAGGGGAAAAGATGGAGATTACATCAAAGTCTTACCTATTGCTATTAAACAAACGGTGCGATGCTTCAATAAACGAAGAATCGCTTTTTCTTTATTCAAGTAACGGAGCTGTTTAGTGAAAAAGAAACTCAAAAATGGGCAGAATTAATTATTCAAATTCGTGGGGATGAGAGGTAAGTCTACAGATAATAGACTACTATTTTTTATTCCATATTATTAATAAAGAATTATGGTCGTAGAACCTTTTACGTTAACTAACAGCAGGAGTGTAACAGAATGGATATTATAATACAAGTTGAATTATAATTTAGAAAATAGATACTAAAAGGAGTAGATTTATAATGGAAAAGGTCACACCATTTTTAATGTTTCAAGATGGCAAAGCTGAAGAAGCAATGAATTTTTACACATCTCTGATTGAGGATTCAGCAATTACAAATATTGTTCGATATGGTGCAAATGAGAGTGGGAATGAAGGAACTGTCATGCAGGCTACTTTCACTTTAAAAGGACAAGAATTTATGTGCAGTGACAGTAATGTAAAACATCAGTTTTCCTTCACACCTTCGTTCTCAATATTTGTTACTTGTAATACTGAAGAAGAACTTGACAATCTTTATCAGAAACTGAACGAAGGTGGACAAGCACTTATGCCACTAGGAAATTATGGTTTCAGTAAGAAATTTGGCTGGCTAAATGACCGTTTTGGAGTTTCGTGGCAACTAAATCTACCTAAATAATAAAAGAACTTAATACCCTGTTCATACCAATAATAAAAAGCATAAATTGTTAAACTAACTGGGGGCATTAGCGAAAGAGCGAGGCTGTCTTTTTGATAGTTTTTCTTATTGAAGTAACGGAGCAGGTGTGCGGCCGAGCCTAGGTCGTATCATATAGCGGGTGGGATTCCCGTCGAGTAAGAACTAGCCATTCGCTCGTAGCGAGTCTTGGAGGACTATGGGTAACTCTAGTCTTTAAGCGTAGACAGTTAGGTGGCGGGCCGAAAGCCAAACGGCTGAAGGGATTGAGCTCCATAATCGTTAGTAAACCGAGAGGGCTGATGCCTTACCTGCGTGCAGAAAGCAACATTTTATCCTTCGTCAAAGGCAAGAAGGATGAAACCTCTCTGGAGTCAAAGACCTTGGCACGTTACACATTGATATGATACGGCAACTCGGGAGACCCTACCGGTCTTTTCTACTTTATAGAAGAGTATGGTCTACAAGCGATAATAAGCAAGGAAACCAAATGCCGATGTAGGGAGTCGGATAGCAGCGTAGTACCAATGAAGTTGGGTAATGCCGATGGAGGAAAGGCTAGCTACCAGTTATCACCCTTACTAGGGACACATTTACTACACACAGAGGTAGGAATAATAAATGGAAACAAAACTACTAAGGATAGCAGAATTAGCAAAATCCGAGCCCAAAATGAAATTCACATCTCTTGCGCATTTATTGAATGAGCAATCCTTAACTCAGTGTCATCATGAATTGTCTAATAAAAAGGCAACTGGTATCAACGGTACGACAAAAGAACAATACAGTGACAGCTTGGACGAAAACATAGTGAACTTAGTAAGCAGGCTTAAAAGCAAAAGTTATCGTCCTGTTCCAGTAAGAAGAATGTATATCCCAAAGCTCAACTCAAACAAGAGGAGACCATTGGGAATACCGGAACATGAAGATAAAATTGTTCAAAAAGACATTACGAAAATACTAAATGCCATCTATGAAAATGACTTTCTAGACTGCTCATTTGGGTTCCGTCCAAATAGAAGCTGCCACGATGCGCTGAAAATACTGAATCAATATATTGAGAAGAGAGCAGTAAGTAATGTAGTCGATGTGGATATTAAAGGCTTCTTTGATAACGTTGACCACAAATGGATGATGGAATTCTTGAAACTTCGTATCACTGACCCTAACCTACTGAGAATAATCAGCAGGTTTCTTAAAGGTGGATACATGGAGGAAGGTAAGAAATATAAGACAGATAATGGTACACCGCAAGGTGGAGTAATATCTCCGATATTAGCCAATGTCTATCTCCATTACGTTCTTGATCTATGGTTTGAAAAAGTGGTTAGGAAACAATGTAAAGGCCAGGCATATATAGTAAGATACGCAGATGACTTTGTTTGTTGTTTTCAGAATAAAAGTGAAGCCGAGCAATTCTTCCATTCATTAAAATCGAGATTAAAGAAATTTAACCTGGAAATAGCCGAGGATAAAACTAAAATTATTCCCTTTGGAAGGTTTGCAGAAAATAATGCAAAGCGTGATGGGAATAGTAAACCAGCTACGTTTGATTTCCTTGGGTTTACCCACTATTGTGGGAAAAGCAAACAAGGGAAATTTCGGGTAAAACGGAAATCTAGCAGGAAGAAAGTCCAAGGCAAACTAAGAGAATCTAAAGAATGGCTAAAGGCTAATAGAAATAAAGATATTCATACGATTATGGATAGATTTAGACGCTCACTAATAGGCTATTACAACTATTATTGCATCACGGATAACACTCAAATTGTTAACAACTTTAAAGAGAAAATCGAATACTTACTATTTAAATGGCTCAATAGAAGAAGCCAAAGGAAGTCCTTCACATGGGATAAATTTAATCTTTTTCTGAGTAAATATCCACTTCCTTTACCAAGAATCAAAGTGAACATCTATGAACTTCGAAAAGAGATTAGCTACATTCTGTAAATGATAACTAGGAGGAGCCGTGTGCGTTAATAGCGCAAGCACGGTTCTGTGAGGGGGAGGAGTACAATTTACCGTAAGGTAGAAAGGCTCCCTTCTACTCGACTAATTGAAAAAGGGATAAAAGCTTATTGTGTAGAATTATTAAAATGACAAAAAAACTAATAATGTAAATTTGGTTAGTGTATTAAAAAGTTTCACATTTTGTAAGTAAGGATGGGAACAGATGAGGAAAACAATGCTTGGGTTTTCATTAATGTTATCAGCTTCACTTGGATTAACCCCCATAATCAACGGTATAATGAAATATGTTTTGGGTTATAGCGGACCTTACCAGAAATGGCTCATATTGAATTTTATTACACGCTCTCATTTGCAATATTTAATTTTGTTGTTGATAGGGATTTGGATAATAGGTTTGTATATCTTATTCAAGGAATATGTTTCAAAGGATTGATATGGTATATAAAGCAAAGAAGACCTCGCGAAGTGCAAGGTCTTCTTCTATAACAAATAACTAATAGGCGTATTTGCAACTCTTTTGCTTGTTTAGCTAACGGAGCGATTGCGGAACCAGGCAATCGCTTTTTGTTCTAATGGAGCAGTTTAGTTCAAGAAGGATTTATTGGTAATTTTGTGGAATTAGATGTTGAATAGAAAAAATCTAGGGGGTCCGATTAAGTGAAAGAAAACATAAAGATTATTTGCTTAATTACTATCGCTATTAGTTTATCTATAATTGCTTACAATTCATCAAAAGAAGTCTCTTATCTTCAAATGATCGAAGAAAAGTTATTTACTATTGGAGAAAGAATAAGTAACTTGAGATAAAAAGTTCTTTTTCATCCATTGAAAAAGTACGATGGTTTAATTTAGGCATTGTACCTTTTGTACTTTGTGAAAAAATTAACTTAAACTAATGGGTGCGATGATCCGAGAAGCATTGTCGCCCTTATTTTGTAAAAGTCTTATTGAACAAACGGTGCAGTTTAGTTGAAGAAGAAAAACGAAGAATGCGTATTTGACCCAAAAGGCGACGCAGAAAAAATAAAAAATGGCATCATGTTGATGCCAAATTAGTTTAATCTTTTAAATTTTTTCCTAGTCGCTAATTTGTGTGCAGAAACGTATATCACTGAGTATAAGGGAATAGAAAAACCGAATTTCCAATTTGTGGGTTCATAAATTCCAAGCCATTTAAAGAATGGTTCTCCTACAAATGCTGTTAATATTCCGAATACGATTCCAATAAACCATGGGTTTCTATTGTGGAAAAATTGAATTAAAAACATAACGCTTATTGGCATTAATGAAAAATCAAATGGTAAGTATGAAGGAATCGCTGGTGTAACGGGTCTTAAATAATTCCAAAATGACAGTTGTACACCGATATTGTCGGCTGTTACCGACACAAGACATACGAAAAAACCAGAGTAAAGTAGACGATCTGTACTTTCTCTATTTCTAAAAATAACCCAGAGTACAATTGGAATTATTGTTAATGCAATACCTAACCACCATTGCCAAGTGAATAGTACTTCTTGTTTCCAGGAATTCATCCTGTGGTCATATGCTTGATGATATTCCCAAAATGATTTATGCATTCCAGATGTTGAATGCATGATAATCCCCCTCGTTAAATGTGATATATACATTTTGCCATATAAGGCATTCTTTAAACCAAAGAGGCTTTATCAATTTATGCATCGGGCAAGGAATGAAAATATATATAAATTTGTATCGTCTTTCGAACAAAAGACACCATTAAAGGTTCCAATAAAGATTTACTAAAATAATCTATAAAAATCTAAGTTCATAGGAATAGCCCAAATATATGCACCAATTAGTGCTGCTGGTCCCATTAAGTAATTTAGATCTTAGGTAACCATTTAAATAAAAATCGGAAAATAAAAAATGTAGAAAACATAAAAAATGTAATTAAGAATTCAGTGTTTCATCTTTTGATAAGTTAATATGTATTGATCTAACTTTTGACTAATTTCTAATGTTTTCTGGCTTGCAAATCCTTCTTTATAACCTATTTCAATCATTTCTTTTTGTAATGATTTGATTTCAAGCAATAAAGGGATTTTTATATCGAGAGTGGGAATTGGTAACATTAAACTAGCTCCTATTTAAAATTTTTTGAAAAACCTATCAAAAACCGTGACTATACTCATAGGGAAAATTTAGATAAATAGTCACTTTGATAATTATACAAAAAAGTAGAAAAATTGGAACGGATTCGACAAAAGAATTCAAAGTTAGACATAGGAATCTAGTTGCACTTTTCGATGATAGGCAACACTATCGAACCAAATTGCGAAGTTTAGCATTACAAAGAGGGTACTAATTAAATTCTTAGATACCCTCTTAATGACATTATTTTACCTAGACAATCATTAGTATCCTCCACGCATGAAGGATGCGCCAACAATGATTAAAAGGATGAATAGAACAACAATCAAAGCAAAACTTGTACCCATTCCGCCGCCGTCGTAGCTCATAGATACTCACCTCCTTATTTAAGAAGTAATACATTTTATGCTGTAAGAGATAACTTGAAATGGACAAGTATGGAATTATTCTTAAAAAAGTTGTTTAATCGCACTTCGATGATATTGTGAAGAAATGTACTTAAGCTAACGGGTGCGTTTCTTCAATACTTAAAAGGGAATTAGACCAGAACTTAAGGTCCAAGGTAGGTACCTAGTATTATTTATTCCAAACATCCCGCCAGATGGCAGCACACAAAGATTGGCTCCTCCCGAGTGGACAATGATGGATCGAGAATTTATTGATGGGAGCAGGCTCGGGAGCTTGCTCTTTTTTCATTTCTTCAATATGATTGTTTGGCTCTATTATTTAATATTCCTTTAGAAATCCATTGCCTTTCTATAACAAATTTATACAAAATTATACAAAAAAGTAGATATTTCTCGATATTTTAATATAATTATGCTATTAGTATAGTTGTGACTATTTTACTATTTGAAATGGGGTGCATAAATGTTAAAAGTACTACAATCATTGCGATTCAAAATGCTTTCTCTATTAATTATACTTTTGGTTATCCCTATTTCCATTGCAGGTTATTATTTATATTTGCATATAACCGATGATTTAACACAAATGGAAAAAGAAAGAGTTTATTCAACAAGTCTGGCAAGCGATAAACTAATAATGAACTTGGGCAATCAACTTTTAGACACGGCAAAGTCTAACGCCTATTGGGAAGATTATAGATTGGCAGTTGAAACCAAAGATGTAACATGGATAGATGATAATGTTAACACAATAAAAAGTACTGTTCCTAATTTACATTTTATTGCAACAACAGACTTAGATGGAAATGTCCTATCAGAGGTCGGAAATGTGAAAGAGTTTTCTGGCAAACTGAGTAATCCCGAGATTAAAGGGAAACTGAAAAATATCAATGACTTTTCAGGTCTTATAACTACCTCAAAAGGATTAGCAGTTATCGCTGTCTCAAAAATTACCAACGAAGAAGGCAATGCCAGCCCAACAGGGATAATAATTTTCGGGAGAATACTGGATAATAAGGCTCTAAATGAAATTAAGGCAACTTTACATACTGACATTGCTATATTAACCGAAAATGGAACATTATTAACTACTTCGTCTAAAGTTGATAAAAGTAAACTTTTACATTACGTAACTGAAAAGAATCCAAATCTGCTGAGTTTTAATACCTCACATTTTAAATCAATTGAATATGCTGAAATGGTATCTGCATTAAAAGACTTTACCAATAAACCGATAGGCGTTTTATTGGTGAACGAAAAACAAACAACAAGTACATCTGTTAAAAGCAGTTTAATCAACGTTTACCTTCTCATCAGTATGATTTTCATTTTTATATTGGGATTACTCTCTTTATTGATTTATAAGTTTATTATAAAACCCATTCAGCAAATAGTAGCCATCTCAGAAGATGTTTCAAAAGGAAACCTGAAAAATGAAGTAAACCAAAAGATCCTTAAGCGAAAAGATGAGCTGGGTACATTAGGTTTTTCAATGAATATTTTAATTATGAATTTCCGAAATTTAATGAAGGAAATTAAGAAAAACATCGATCATTCAGCCAATAATGCCCAAGAATTAGAAGGATCTATGAATAAAGCAAACGATTCCGTAAATAAGTTAGTTGTTTCTATTCAGCAAGTAGCAGGAAACACTAGTTTGTCTGCATCCAATATTGAGGAAATCGCTGCAGCAGTGGAACAAATGAGTGCTTCTATTAATTTAGTGGCGGAAAACGGGGAAAGTTTAGCAACTTCAGCTGAAGAAACTTCTTCTGCTATTCAAGAGATGATGGCATCCATTGAACAAGTGGCTGCTAATGTGAGTAATACGGAAGAAACGGTTGACCAGATTTCAACTTCCATTGAAGAAATGAGCCATTCTATTAAAGGTGTAAATAATAATGCCAATATATTAGCTTCAGCTTCAGAACAGACCGCTGAAACGATTGAGGAGATGGTAGTATCCATTAAGCAAGTGGCAGATAGTGCCCAAACAGTGAATCAACTTAGTCAATTCGTAAAAGGAGATGCACTTGAGGGAACTGCTTCTTTAAACGAAACATTGAATGGAATGAATGAGATTTCTCAAGCCATTGAACAAGCCAGCCTGGTCATGGAGTCATTAGGGGAAAATTCCAAAGAGATTGGCAGTATTATTGAGGTAATTGATAACATTGCCGACCAAACAAATTTGTTAGCGCTGAATGCAGCGATTGAAGCGGCCCGAGCGGGTGATCACGGAAAGGGCTTTGCAGTGGTTGCTGAAGAAGTGCGTAAACTAGCGGAACAGTCTGCTAATGCAACGAAAGAAATTGCTGTTCTGATTAAGGGAATTCAATCGGAAACTACCATTGCAGTCGCCTCTATTAAAGAGGGAACCGAAAAAGTTAATCAAGGAAATCGTTTAGCAGCAAAAACGAATCAGGCGATTATAAAAATTACAGACGGAATTGCTCGAGTAACAGAGGAAATGAACCAGATTGCAAAAGCAACAGTGGAACAAAGCGCTAAGAGTGAAAGGATCATTCAGTCAGTTGAAAATGCTAAAAAACTAGCAATGGAAATGACGCTTTCTACCAAAGAGGAGACAATCACTGCTGAAGAAATCTTTAACAGAATCCTCACAATAAAAGAACAAATTCAACAAATTTCTATTGCAACCTCTGAACAAGCAAAAGGCAGCCAAGCAATCGTTGCAGCAGTAGAGGACGTAACCCATAAATCTAGTTCTGTGACCATTGCAACAAAGGAGCAAGGACTTACTGCTGAGGACATCGTTCAAAATATCAATATCATGAAAGAAATGACTAGAGAAATGACAATTGCAACGAATGACCAAGCAAGATACGGAAAGGAAATTGCATTAGAAGTAGAGAATGTCCTTAAACAAACAGAAGAATTATATAATAGTATTGAAACTCAAACAAAAGAAGTAGGAGATGTAGCCCAAGTAATGATCAATGTTAGTACACAAGCCGAAAACTAAAAAATGACTTTCATCTTGTGATAACTAACAAAAGTTACTGCATATATAAATCGTAAAAAAGAAGACAAATTTCAAATGCTAACAATGGTAGAAGAATGTGTTGAGTCTTTTGGGCTCCAAGTACCAGGTGGCACTTTAGAGCCAGGAGAAAAATTGGAAGATTGTTTGTTAAGAGAGATCTATGAAGAAGCTGAACTTAGCAATGTAAAAGTAAATTCATACTTGGGAGAACATACTACTTTCTCAAAAAGAAAAACGCAGTGATAACTAGACACTACTTCCACTTAATATTAGAAGAATATAGAGATGAATTTACAGTTATTACCGGAAGTCGAGATGAAGACAATGGTTGGATTTATCATTTTCGCTGGATTGACATTGAAAGTGAATCTAATCCAACACTTGGAGGTCATTTAGGATTCGGTCTAACTAAGCTGTATAAATGTTTGTTTGGATAATGGATTTCTAGATAGTTTTTCACTAACGGTGCAAGAGTTAAAGATTGGGATGGCTGCGGCTATCCCGTTTTCTTTTTGTGCTAACGAAGCAGGAGTGGAAGAAGGATTTGGGAATAAAACATCGAATATAAGATACTTTTTGCATAAAACGTAATTCATCGTGGAAGGGTGAAACAAATTGAACCAACGCAAGTGGGTTACCGTATTGAGGCGTTTGTTGATGATAACAGGAGTTGTTTTGTTCATTATCCACGCATTCTTAGTCGCACCAGAGACTCCGTTTACATTATGGATTAACAGATTGGGCGGTCTTTTCTTTTTTAGTGGTGTCATTGTAGGTGGGGTTGAAGCGTATATGAAAAAACATAAAATTGTAGGTTATATATTGTTGGGGATAGGCAGTCTTATGATTTTTGATTTTGTTTGGTTGAAATTTTGGTTACATAAGTTTTAACAAAGTCAGACCTGTCCTTATTGAACTAAAAGGGTGCGATGCTTCAATAACGAAGGATCGCTTTTTCCTTATTAAAGTAACGGGCAGTTTAGTGCAAGAAGGAATTCAACTATGGGTAGCGAATATTCAATAGATCCAAGGTGATGGTAATATAGGCGAATTGATTCAATTTAAATGTATAGGGGGGAAAAGATTATTAAAAAATTTAAAGCTAGTCTAGCAGTTTTAACTATTTTTCTATTGGTAGCTTGCAATACAACTACTTCTAAATCAAAGGACAAAATAGAACATTTCTCTTCTAAAGAAAAGGCTTTTCAACATTACATAAAAATTGAAAATGTTGCAGGCAGTATTGATTTAATTACTACTTTACAAGGAGACAAGTTATTAGTAACCCAAGAGAGTACCAATATTTATTTTGTTGGAGAATTAAAAAAGGAAGCCAATGGGTTTTTTGCTGAGAAAATTACACCAGGTTTTCAGTTGACCGCAGAAACAGGTTTTGAACTAAACACAATGAATGGCAATAAATACACAATTTATTTTAAAAAGACTAAAGATGAACCTAATTACGTTTCAGTATCTAACGGTGAATATTTTGTCTCTATTCTAGAAGGGCATACCTTAAGTGAAGACATATTGACTGCAAAAAATGTAATAAATGATGTTGAAAATGTGAAAAAGTAAATTGGCTAAAACGTGTAAAAGAAGTTGAATTAGCTGCATTAAGGCAGCTTTTCTTTTGCACTAACGATGCAGGGTAGTTCAAGAAGGAAATATATATTAATCAAGAGTATAGTATCCTTATGATAATAAGTTATTAAGGAAAAGGAGAACTGATGGAGATTAATAATAGGATTACTGCTATATTGATTGAAAACTATGGAATTGAAGCAACGTCAATTGAACAACGTCCAGGCGGCTGGTCGGCTTTAGCATTTTTCGTGGAAGATCAATGTAAAAAGTATTTTTTAAAAGTATATAACAAAAGAAAGCCGTCCATTGCTCCATATATTGATGCAATTGATAGATATACTCCCTTAATAAAGTGGATGTATAACCATACTGATTTAAAAAACAATCTCGCTAATCCAATCTTTACGAAATACAAAAGTAATAAATGCGAAGACGAACAGTACGTGTATTTGCTTTCAGAATATATTGAGGGAACTACCATTGGAGACAAACAGCTAAGTCAAAATCATGTGAATGAACTGGCTAAGATTCTTGGATTACTTCATATGAACACTTCAAATATTCCTAATGGACTAAAACAGCAGCAGGTAAACGAAAATTTTGACATAGATTTCTGCGAAAACTTATATTCTTTTATAAAAAAGGATTTGGAAAATAAAGATAATAGGGTTTTAGAAATTGTGAAGCCTTATACCGGCACTTTATTAGAAAAGATTAACAGAAAGAGGTATTTATCAAATACTTTGATAAGCAAACCATATCAGTTTGTTTTGTCTCATGCAGATGCTCATAATTGGAATGTTATGCAAGGGGAATACCTTGTGCTTATTGACTGGGAATGTCTAAAACTTGCTCCACAAGAACAAGACCTGATTTTAATCATTACAGAGCCATATGCTGGACAATTCGTAAATGAATACAGGAAATATATGAAGTATGAGTCTCCTGATTTTGATGCCTTTGAATTTTATTTCTTAAAGAGGAAACTTGAAGATATATGGGAGTGGATTAAGAACTTACGTTTTGAGGGTCATATTAGATCGGAGGAAGTAACACTCGAACTTCTAAAGTTGAGTCTTGATTCCTGTACAAGAACTGAGAGCTTTCGGTCGGAGATTCAAGAAGTCTTTAATTAAAATGTAAACATAGATATTCTTGTTTAACAAACGGGGGCTTAAGTTATATATGAGGTTCTGGCAATGACTGTCACTGTTGCGGTCATTTTTTTATTGAACTAAAGAGGCAGGTGTGCGGCCGAGCCTAGGTCGTATCATATAGCGGGTGGGATTCCCGTCGAGTAAGAACTAGCCATTCGCTCGTAGCGAGTCTTGGAGGACTATGGGTAACTCTAGTCTTTAAGCGTAGACAGTTAGGTGGCGGGCCGAAAGCCAAACGGCTGAAGGGATTGAGCTCCATAATCGTTAGTAAACCGAGAGGGCTGATGCCTTACCTGCGTGCAGAAAGCAACATTTTATCCTTCGTCAAAGGCAAGAAGGATGAAACCTCTCTGGAGTCAAAGACCTTGGCACGTTACACATTGATATGATACGGCAACTCGGGAGACCCTACCGGTCTTTTCTACTTTATAGAAGAGTATGGTCTACGAGCGATAACAAGCAAGGAAACCAAATGCCGATTGTAGGGAGTCGGATAGCAGCGTAGTACCAATGAAGTTGGGTAATGCCGATGGAGGAAAGGCTAGCTACCAGTTATCACCCTTACTAGGGACACATTTACTACACACAGAGGTAGGTATTATATAATGGAAACAAAACTACTAAGGATAGCAGAATTAGCAAAATCCGAGCCTAAAATGAAATTCACATCTCTTGCGCATTTATTGAATAAGCAATCTCTAACTCAGTGTCATCATGAACTGCCTAATAAAAAGGCAACTGGTATTAATGGAACGACAAAAGAACAATACAGTGACAGCCTGGACGAAAACATAGAGGACTTAGTAAGTAGGCTTAAAAGCAAAAGTTATCGTCCTGTTCCAGTAAGACGAATGTATATTCCAAAACTCAATTCAAACAAGATGAGACCATTGGGTATACCGGAACATGAAGATAAAATTGTTCAAAAAGGCATTACGAAGATATTAAATGCCATCTATGAAAATGACTTTCTAGACTGCTCATTTGGGTTCCGTCCAAATAGAAACTGCCACGATGCGCTGAAAATACTGAATCAATATATTGAGAAGAGAGCAGTAAGTTATGTAGTCGATGTAGATATTAAAGGCTTCTTTGATAACGTTGACCACAAATGGATGATGGAATTCTTGAAACTCCGTATCACTGACCCTAACCTACTGAGAATAATCAGCAGGTTTCTTAAAGGTGGACACATGGAGGAAGGTAAGAAATACAAGACAGACAATGGTACACCGCAAGGTGGAGTGATATCTCCGATATTAGTCAATGTCTATCTCCATTACGTTCTTAATCTATGGTTTGAAAAAGTGGTTAGGAAACAATATAAAGGCCAGGCATATATAGTAAGATACGCAGATGATTTTGTTTGTTGTTTTCAGAATAAAAGTGAAGCCGAGCAATTCTTCCATTCATTAAAAGCGAGATTAAAGAAATTTAACCTGGAAATAGCTGAGGATAAAACTAAAATAATTCCCTTCGGACGGTTCGCAGAAAATAATGCAAGGCGAGAGGGAAACAGTAAACCAGCTACCTTTGATTTCCTAGGGTTTACCCACTATTGCGGGAAAAGCAAACAAGGGAAATTTCGAGTAAAACGAAAATCTAGCAGGAAGAAAGTCCAAGGCAAACTAAGAGAATCTAAAGAATGGCTGAAGACTAATAGAAATAAAGATATTCATACAATTATGGATAGATTTAAACGCTCACTTATAGGTTATTACAACTATTATTGCATCACGGATAACACTCAAACTGTTAACAACTTCAAAGAGAAAATCGAATACTTACTATTTAAATGGCTAAACAGAAGAAGTCAAAGGAAGTCCTTTACATGGGATAAATTTAATCTTTTTCTTCGTAAATATCCACTTCCTTCACCAAGAATCAAAGTGAACATCTATGATCTTAGAAAAGAGATTAGCTACATTCTGTAAATGATGACTAGGAGGAGCCGTGTGCGTTAATAGCGCAAGCACGGTTCTGTGAGGGGGAGGAGTACAATTTACCGTAAGGTAGAAAGGCTCCCTTCTACTCGACTAGTTAAAAAGGAAATTGGGTAATATATGGAACGTTTTGGAATATGGTTCGTATATAAATTTAAAGAGATAATAAATAAAGTTTTAATGGTTCTATATGATTACTAGATATCAGGAGCAGATGCTCCACAGATTGCATTTTAATGAAGAGGCATTTTTCGTTAGGTGCGTTGAGCCCTTTTGAACCTCCCTACTTAAAAGTAAGGCCATTATTGTCATTCCACTATTGATAAGGAGTAAAATAGGAGTATTGAAAGAAAAAAATTGGGGGTATAAAATTGGAAAATAAAATATCCAACGGTAAAGCTATTGCATCTTTAATTCTAGGTATTCTATCAATTATTACTGTAATTCTTCCGGGGGTCATACTTGGCATAATTGGTCTTATACTTGGAATTATCGGCTTAAAAGAAATAAATGGTTTTACTCAGCAGGGGAGGAAAATGGCAGTCGCAGGAATCATTTGTAGCGGTATCGGTATTTCATTTTCGATACTAGTACCAGTTATCGGTTATTTAGTTTTTATGACCAATATTTTTGATTAAAAAAGGGTGATTATATAGTAATTCAAGTGGCAGCAATGATGGCTTTTGTTAAGTAATAATGGGTGCAAGAGTTTGAAGTAGGATCCCATTTTTGGTCGTCCTCATCTTGTTCTAACGGGGCAGGATTGTTGAAGAAGATATTTTTTAAATATAAAATGTTAAAGTACATAATTTGTATATATAGGGGATGGGAGAAATGATAAAGGGGCTTTATGAAGCACATTTACCTGTGAAAAATTTAGAATTTTCAATTGAATTTTACCGAAAATTAGGTTTGAAATTAGCTTGGCGTAATGAAGACAGTGCATTCTTTTGGATAGAAGAAGGAAAAAGCTGGTTGGGATTATGGGAAGGAAAGGAATACCAAACTCCATACCATCCTTCTTTAAAGCATATTGCATTTAGAGTCACATATCAGGATTTAAAAGAGTCTTTAAAATGGCTTGAATCCATCCAAGTTGAACCTGTACAATTTGGAAGAAGAACATCAATAGAACCATTTATAAGACCAAATCAAGGAAATGCATCGGTATATTTTAATGACCCAGATGGAAATAGTTTAGAATTGATGTGCTATGTTGACGTTCCAAATGAATTAAAACATATTACGGAGAAGTTGTCAGTTGAGGACTGGGAGAATTTAGTTAATAATAAATTAAAATAATCAAACCCTCTTTTCCTTGATATTGTGAAAAAACGCACTTAAACAAACGGGGGCTTTAGTTGAAGAAATAACAAAGAGGCTTAGAGAGGTTTCCTTTAAGCCTTTTTGATGTGAAATATACTAAAATCTTTCATTTAGCCTAAAAACGTCTGAATAACCAACCACACATTTAATCCCAATATAGTGATAGCAAATAGTGTGGCTAATACTGTTGTTATTCGTTTATTCGTTAATACCCCCATTAGATCTTTCTTTTGGGTAAAGTAGATTAATGCAATAATGGGAAAAGGCAAAACAATACTTAAAACAACTTGGCTAATAACAAGTGTTCGGGTTGGGTCGACCCCCATTGCAACGATTATTACCGTTGGGAGCATGGTAATCAGACGACGGAACCAAAGCGGTATGGTAAAACCAACAAACCCTTGCATGATCACCTGGCCAGCCATCGTACCAACCACAGAACTTGAAATCCCTGAGGCAAGTAAGGAAATGAGAAACACACTAGCTGCGGCAGAGCCAAGCAACGGAGTGAGTGTGTGATAGGCAGATTGAATGTCAGCAATTTGACTGTGACCAGAAGAATTGAAGACAGATGCCGCCATGTACATCATCGATAAATTAACGAAACCAGCTAAGGTCATAGCAATGAAAATCTCTTTCGTACTAAACTTTTGGATTTTCACTTTTTCTGAGTCATTTCGAGGAACAATCCGTCCTTGAGTTAAACTAGAGTGTAAATAAATCGCATGTGGCATAACTGTAGCACCGATTACTCCAACTGCAAGCAGGATACTTTCATTATTGCCTAGCCATGGGACAACACTATGATAAGCAATTTGCGAAAGATCTGGTTGCGATAGCACGGTTTCCACTAAGTAACATAACCCAATCAATACGGCAAATGCTGCAATAAACTTTTCAAGTGGGCGAAATCCATACTTTTCTAACAATAATATTAAATAGGTAACAACCCCGGTAATAATAGTAGCAAATAACATTGGTATACCTGCAAGAAGGTTTAAGGCCAGTGTTGCTCCTAAAAATTCTGCAAGATCGGTTGCCATTGCTGCTAACTCTGAAACAATCCACATAATTAGGACAAGCCATTTTGGCATATAATCCCGACAAATTTCAGGGAGACTTCTACCTGTTGCAATACCTAGTTTTCCTGACATGTTTTGTAAAAGCATCGCCATTAAGTTGGCTAAAACAATTACCCATAACATTTTATAACCAAAGCGTGCACCGCTCTGAATGTTAGTAGCAAAATTCCCTGGATCGATATAAGCAATGGAGGCAATGAAGGCGGGCCCAAGGAACGGTAGTAATGCCCGTATGCCTTTAACCTTTCCGTCAATGGCATCTCTAGCGGCAGAAACTGTTCGGTGTTCTGCTGCTCGAGCCCCTTCAACTGCTAGTGATTCGGTCTGGCTCATAAGACACCATCCTTTCATTTTGTTTGTTTTTCTGTAATGCAAGGTTTGTTCGCGAATGAACAAATGTTGCATCAGTGCAAATTTATAAAACTATTATATATAATCTACAAAGATTTGTGAATACTTTTGCCTATGATAGAAGATTAAACTTTGATTAGAATGGGCAGTAACTGTCTAAAAATGTTCTCTTGAACAATTGCTCTATAAAGGCTACAGTTATATGAAAGAACGATTTTAAGAAGGTGGCAAACTTGGAAAAACGATATTTTACAATTGGTATGGCAGGGCATATTGATCACGGGAAAACATCCTTAACAAAAGCGCTGACCAATGTGGATACAGATCGGTTAAAAGAAGAAAAAGAACGACAAATCTCCATCGAATTGGGATTCGCTCCTCTGTATGAAGATGACGAAATACAGATTTCAGTGATAGATGTTCCAGGCCATGAACGGTTTATTAGGCAAATGATAGCTGGAGTAGCGGGAATCGATTTGGTGGTGTTAGTGGTAGCTGCGGATGAAGGCGTTATGCCGCAAACTAGGGAGCATTTAGATATATTAAAATTCTTAGGTGTAAAAAATGGTCTGATTGCCATCTCTAAAATTGATCGGGTAGATGAAGAATTCATTGAACTTGTTAAGGATGATATTTTAGAAGAGCTAATGGGGACTGTTTTTGAAGAAGCCCCTTTTGTACTTGTAGACAGTTTATCAGGAAAGGGCATTGAGGAAATAAAAAATGTAATTATTAAAACGCTAAAAGAACAGGAAATGCGAGATGCGAAAGGGGCATTCCGTCTGCCAATCGATCAAGTGTTTACCGTGAAAGGTCAAGGAACCGTTGTTCGTGGAACTGTTTATGAGGGAACGGTGGAAGAGGGACAAGTGCTGAAGATCATGCCTAAAGGACTGGAAGTAAGAGCACGGCAGATTCAAGTACATCATAAGCCTGCACAAAAAGCCTATGCAGGCCAAAGGACAGCGATTAACCTCTCTAGTATTTCAAAGGAAGATTTAGAGCGGGGGGATGTTCTCGTTTCTTCCGAGCATTTTATTGTTACAAAAACAGTAGATGTTGCTATTCGTGTGGTTGAGGATCTTGAACATATGGTCAAGCAGCGGATGCCAATTAAACTACATATTGGAACAGCAGAGGTTATGGGTAGAATTGTTTTCTTTGATCGTAACGAAATTAAAGAGGAAAATGGAGAAATCCTTTGCCAGCTTCGTCTAGAAGAAGAAATCCTAACAAAGCGGGGCGACCGCTTTATTCTACGTAGACCTAGTCCACAAGAAACCATCGGCGGTGGCTGGGTAATTGATCCACGTGGAAGTAAGTACCGATTCGGGAACCAAACCATAGATGAGCTGGAAAAGAAAAAAGTAGGCTCACCAAGAGAACGGATTACTGCGGCTCTAATTGAAGCGAAGAGTCTTCCGTTAGCGGAGTTAATAAAACGTACTGCACTGGATGAAGCGATATTAATTCAACATTTAGATAATCCTGAATTTGTTTTCTACAATGGAAAAGAGTACACATTACAATTATTAATTAATGCCATAGAAGAAGACATATTCGATCGATTACAGGAATTTCATCTGTCTCATTCAATGAAAATCGGTATAAATAAAGCTGAGTTGTTACAAACCATGCAAAAAGGATTTCCAAAATCCTTACTTGATTTTGTCGTGGAAAATGGAATATCTAAAGGAGTATTTAATCGGAAAGAACAATTTGTATTCCTGGCTTCCTTTGTACCACATGTTCCAAAAAACTGGTCAAGGCGGACAGAGAATTTGCTGGAGGAAATGAAAAAGGATGGCTTAAAGGTCCGCTACTTAAATGACTATTTTTCAGCAGCAGGGATTCCTGAAAATCTTGTATTCGATTTAAAAAAGTTTTTAGAGGAACAAGCACTAATCGTACCATTAGATGAGCAATTTGCCTATCACTTAGATATTTTTACTGAGGCTGTTAGTAAGCTTCAAAGTCAAACCGGATCTGAATTTGAGGTTGGCGAAGCAAAGGATATCTTAGACTTATCGAGAAAATATATGATTCCATTTTTAGAAAGATTGGATGCCAAAGGATTAACAAAAAGAGTAGAAAATAAGCGCAAATGGGTTAGTTAAAAAAATCCTCTATTCCTTGCTGGAATAGAGGATTTTTTTACGATTACGAAAGGAATTCAGCAGGGTTTAAGCCAAGTTCACGACAGATATCAGCCACCATTTGTTTTTCATTGTTGTCAAAATTTCCATCCGCATAGCCGATTGCAATGCAATAACGGGCAACCAATCGGGCTATTTCAGGTTTGGTTCTTACTTTTCCAAGAGCTCGGAACGCTTCTGCGCTGCCCATCATCCGATCATTTTCAATTCTAGAAACAAAGAAGTTGAATTTCTGAATGACCTTATTGGTGTCAAAGACTCGTAATTCATCACTTTGATGAACAAATTCTATCATTTTCTGACGTTCCACTGTGTCTAGATATCCATCAGCCATGGCTACCAACGCGCAAGCCGCTACAACTGCTTCAAGAACATCCTGGCTTTTATAACGATTAAATAATTCTTGTGCTCTTCTTTTTTGATTATTGGCCCATTCCGCATAATCTGTTTGGGAAGGGGACCATGTACTGCCACAGTTATTACATGAGAACTTTAGTTGATTCTTTCCAATAAAGCCGCCAAGTAAACCAACTGGCCCAAGGATTAACCCTCCAATAGCCGCTTTTCCTAGTCCGAATCCTTTTTTACCCGTTCGAACATTAGAGGAATGACAGCGAGGACATACAATTTCGTCTCCACCATACGTATGGTTGGAACCAGAAGTCGATGGAAAGGCAGACTGTGCCGGATATCCATAAGAAGGCTGCTGGAACGCTGAGTCTGGCTGAAGATGAACTGGCTGTTGGTAGGAGGTTTGCATTCCTTGGCTTTGCTGGTATGGATTTCTATTATTTTGTTGGAACGTTTGTGATTGCTGATTATAGTTAGTGGTAACGTTTGGTTGGTTAGTAGATTGTTGGTAGGGCAGTGTCGATGGCGCACTCACAGGAGGGTCATCAACAGTAATCCCAAAATTCCGGCATAGTGCTGCTAATCCGCCTTGAAAGCCGCTAGCGATCGCATTGAATTTCCATTCTCCATTATGCCGGTATAATTCAGCAGCAACTATCGCTGTTTCCACGGTAAAATCTCTACCAAGGTTAAATCTAATTAATTCTTCGTTGGTCATTTCATTAAAGATGCGAACATAAGCATCGGATATTTGTCCAAAATTTTGCCCTTTAACCTGTGCATCGTGAATCGTGATCGTAAAAGCAATGCGGTGGATATGGGATGGGACACGATTTAAATCTATTCTGATTTGTTCGTCGTCTCGCTCTCCAACTCCTGTGCGGTTGTCACCGCTATAAATGATTGAACCATTTCCACCAGAGGGATGATTGTAAAAAACAAAGTCTTGATCACTATTTGCCTTGCCAGATTCTCCTAGTAAAAATGCTGAAGCATCCAAATCAAAATTTGACCCCATATGACTAATATTCCAACCTAAGCCGACTACGACATTTTGAATGCTAGGATATGATTTCGTTAAATCCACTTTTTGCCCCTTGCTAAGAGTAACACCCACATTTTCCACTCCTCACAGTATTTTTCATATGTAAATAATATATCTACTCTCATTAAACATAAACATCCCATTAACAAACCACTTATATAATTTACGGAAGTAGGGGCGAAAAGTTTCAGATAAATAAAAAAGAAAGGACTAACTCTAAAAATAAAGTTAATCCTTTCTATCATACTGCAAAATCATCCAGTCTTTTCTTCTTTTTCAAGAGGCTTAGAATATTCTTGCTCCCAGAAATCGGCATCTTTAATCCCTAATTTTACAGGATCAAACACCGGATCTTTTCCATCTTTAAGCTGTGCTTCGTAATCTTTAAGTACTTTAAGTGCTGGTTTTGTCAGAAGGAGAATGGCAATAATATTTAACCAAGCCATACTTCCAACACCAATATCACCTAATGTCCACGCAAGGCCTGCAGTTTTTACACTGCCATAGAATACCATTCCTAAAATAGCAATTTTGAGCACATAGTCAGTCCACACACGTTTTACTTTTTGATTGATATAGGCAAGATTGGTTTCTGCCATATAATAATATGCCATAATCGTCGTGAATGCGAAGAAGAATAAAGAAATGGCTACAAACGGAGCTCCAAAGCCCGGCATAACCGATTCAACAGCAGATTGTGTATACGCTGGACCAGGTTCGATATCTCCAAGATTATTGACAATTTGCGCCTTTCCTTCTGGGGCAACATTATACATGCCAGTAATAAGAATCATGAACGCAGTGGCCGAACAAACAAATAAAGTATCGACATATACGGAAAAGGCTTGAACAATCCCTTGCTTTGCAGGGTGGGAAACCTCGGCTGCCGCTGCAGCATGTGGGGCAGTACCTTGTCCTGCTTCATTCGAATAAATACCACGCTTAACTCCCCAAGAAATGGCTGCACCTAAAATTCCTCCGAAGGCAGCATCTGCACCAAATGCGCTGGAGAAGATTAGTTTTAAGACCCCAGGAAGCTCAGAAATATTTAATGCAACAATAATAAGAGCAACGAGAATATAACCTAATGCCATGAAAGGAACAACGAATTCAGCTACACGTGCGATCCGTTTAACACCGCCAAATATGATTGCTGCTAGAAAAATGACTAGAGCAGCACCAGTAATTGCCGGACTAATTCCAAAGGCATTATCAACACTAGCCGCAATACTATTTGCTTGAACCCCAGGTAAAAGGACCCCTGTAGCAATAACAGTTACAATGGCAAAAAGGACTGCATACCATTTCATCTTTAATCCTTTTTCTATGTAATAGGCTGGCCCACCACGGAATTGTCCGTTTTGTTTAACTTTGTATACCTGACCTAATGCTGCTTCAACAAATGCTGAACCTGCTCCTAAGAAGGCAATAGTCCACATCCAAAATACGGCACCAGGTCCTCCAAAAGCAATAGCTGTTGCCACGCCCGCAATGTTACCAGTCCCTACGCGACCAGATAAGGCAAGGGTTAATGCTTGGAAAGATGAGATCCCAGCATCTGATTTTCCGCCTTTAAACATTAATGGAATAATGTCCTTCATATGTCTTACTTGCAGAAATCTTGTAGCAAAAGAGTAAAATAAACCTACACCTAAGCATAAATAAATGAGTGCCGGGCTCCAAATAATCCCACTTAGCCAATTAACAAACTGTTCCATATATTTCCCCCTTTGTTTAGATTACTTTTTTATTATATAACAGAGTATTATGTAATTAAAAGAATTTTTTTAATTGTGTAATTATTCTAATATATTAACACGTTAATGGATTAAAAAGCGTACCGAACGTTGAGGTTCAATGCGCTTTGTCTTGTTTATTTTTTGGCTTTGTTAAACTTGTCTGTTGATTTCCGCTCCAGGCACTTCGCTTTCCGTGGGCGTTTCGGCGAGCCTCCTCGGCGCTTGCGCCTGCGGGGTCTCCCCTGAACCGTACTCCCACAGGAGTCTTCGCGCCTTCCGCTCCAATCATCAGGGTATAAAAATCAACAAAGTTCTTTAACACAGCCTACTTTTTTATAAATGGCCACCAGTTGGCTTGACCGAAGGTTTTGACCATAACTGGTACGAATAGTGGTAAAACTACGAGGGAGTATAAGGCCAATCCTATTAATAGAATGGTAGCTATTTCAAGCAATGATAATACACCTGATGGCATCATTGCTGCGAAAGTACCACCTAAAATAACGGCTGCAGAAATAATGACTTTGCCCATTTTTTTCATAGAGAGAAGGATTGCTTGTTGGACTGACATATCTCGATATTCGTTAAATCGATCCATTAAGAAAATGCTGTAGTCGATACCTAGCGCCACCAAAATGACAAATGCGAAGAATGGTACCGCCCAGCTGATACCTGTATAGCCTAACCAATTCACAAAAATCGTTTCAGAAATGGCCATGGAGGTAAAGTAGGTTAAGACTAATGAGCCGATTAAATAGAGTGGCATAATGAGCGAGCGAAGTAAAATAATTAATATAATACTAATACCTACCAACATTAAGACAACTGTACGAGAATAATCAGCTTTTGAAATGGTGTCTAGATCATAGTGCATGCTAGAAACACCGCCAACTGCTACTTTCGCATTCTCAAGCTTAGTATCCTTGACTGCTCGTTTGACCGCCTGCTTAATTTCTGGAATACGGTCAATTGCTTCATTCGAATAAGGATTTTTATTGAAAACCACATCAATAGTCATTACTTTACGGTCGTTTGACATATAAGCATCAAGAGCCTGCGCAAAGTCCTTACTGTTAAGCACTTCTTGTGGAATGTAAAAGCCATTCTGTTTTTGCTTAGACACAGCGGAAAGATAATCTTGTGCAGAATCTAGTCCATCATATACTTTATTTAGACCATCAGCACTTTGGGCCAATCCGTCTGAAAGCACCATTGTTTGACTTTTCGTTGTTTCAAACCCTGTCAGAAGCTGCTTCTGACCCTCACTAATAGTATTTAATCCCCCAGTAAATTGCGGAATCCCATTAACTGCTTTTGCCTGACCATCAGCCATTTGATTGAGATAGCCTTCTAGTTGGTTGATACCTGAGATGATTTGCTCCATCCCTTTAATTAACGCTTCCTGACCTGCAATTATTTCGGTAAATTTACTGTTGGCATAAGCGATCCCATCTTGGGCACCTTTTAAGCTAGTATTTAGTTGATCCATCCCTGCAGACAATTCTTTAGTAGCTGATTGAGAGCCCTGAACAGTCTGTTTAATAGTTTGATAGTTTTGATTCTCTTGTATACCAATATAATCTTTTTCCAAATTACTAAAATATGGATTTGTGGATAGTAATGCTTGGTGCAGAGAGTCTAGTCCGCTTGCCGTTTTTTCATAGTTCTCTCTTAGAGTACCTAACCCAGCTTCTGTTTTTTTGTATCCGTCAAGGAGCTGTTTACTTCCGGCTAAAATATCAGCAGAATTTGCCTTAATCTGCTCCAATCCTTTTTTAGCCTTACCAGCCCCTATAGAACCAGCTTCCAGTCCCTGTTCAATCTGTGAGAGACCACCTTGTAACTCTCCCAATTTTGTTTTTATCGTATTGGTTCCGGTAATTAACTGACTAATTCCATCAGTTGCTTCTTGCATTTTTGGTTGGTTCGAGCTCATTTGGCTTGCCGCTTCTTCTAGGCCGTCACTGATTTTTTTAATTCCCTCATTACTCTGGCCAAGCCCGTCTTCTAGACTAACAACTTGTTTAGAGATGTAAAAGTCGTCAATGGGTGTACCAGTTGGACGTGTAACAGAACGTACGCTGTCTACATCGTTCACTTTTTTTAACTCTTGACTAATTTTTTCTGTAATCGCAATATATTCCGATGTGTTCATTTGATCATCATTTTTAATGACAATTTGAGTTGGCATGGATTCACCAGGTCCAAATGAATCAGAGATAATATTGAAGCCTTTTATAGAAGGGTATTCATCGCTAATTTCTTCAAGCGAGTTAAATGACAATTGATCATCATAGGTAAATAAGAATGGTACGGATATAAGAGCCACTAGGATAAAAGCGATTAAGGGACGTGCTAACGCAAATTTACCCATAAAGCCCCAAAATTTACTTTCACCGTGCTCAAGGTTCCCCTTTGAGGGCCAAAACAGTTTTTTACCTAATACAGCCATGAAGAAAGGGACGACGGTGACGAGTGCAACTAACAAAATGGCCACACCCACAGCTACCGCAGCAGCAGATTTGTAAAGCTGGAATGTGGAAAGTCCGATGGATGCAAATCCAATCATCACGGCAACCCCACTAAAGAATACCGTCTTACCTGCTGTACGATAAGTGGTGATAATAGCTTCAGTTACATCTTTTCCTTCAGCCACTTCTTCTTTAAAACGGCTTAGGAGCAAAATACAATAGTCGGTTCCTATTCCAAAAAGTACAGCTACTAAGAAAATCTGAGTAAAGGTTGATAACGGAAAATCAACCTTATCAACTAACAGTGCGACAATGGATTGGGCAGTAAGGTAACTAAAACCTACTGTAACCAAGGGAATAATCGGGGCTATAGCGGATCTAAAAACAAGTAAAAGGACAACTAGAATGAATCCAACGGTGATGCCCTCTGTTTTTTTCAATCCTTCTTGAGAATTGGTAATGAGATCCTCACTAATTACCCAATTCCCTGTGTAATAATGATCGAGTTTAATTTGATCAATGGCATCATACAAATTTTTTGAAATCTCTTTTGCTTCCCGATTATTGGCTGTTACCTTCACAGAAACCAAAATCGTTTTTCCATCCTTCGCAACAAGCTGGTCTTTTAATTCCTCTTGTTTAAAATGAGTGAGGATTTCTGTGATGCCAAGTTCTTTTTGATTTTCCTCCAGCGTAGAAACCGCTTTTTCTGCTTGCGCAAAATCTTCTTTGGTCAATTTCTTATCGCTATGGAACACGAGTGCAGTTTGTAAGTCTCTGCCTTTATTTTCACTGGATTGAACGTCATTGAGAATTTTCTCAGCAATGGTTGAAGAGTAACCTTCTGGAACGGAAATTTGCCCTTTCTCCCGAACAAGGCCCTCCATATTTGGTGCCACCATAAAAAGAGTAGCAATCACAGCAATCCAAGCGGCTAGAATGAACCATTTTCCTTTGATAATTGTGTTCAAAGATTATTCCCCCAGTTCTTCCTTGTTCTTGTTGGATAAGAGTGACGCTAATTTTTCATACGTATTCATAAAATTCACTATTTCTGTCTCATCAAATTGGGTAATGATGGATTCAACTAGTAGTCGTACTTTTTCCTGGCAATCTTGGTATAAGGTATTTCCTGCTTCTGTTAACGTTAAATAAACAACTCTTCTGTCGTTTTCATCACGTGTTCTCTGAATCAGACCTCTATCTGCCATTCGATTAATGATGGCTGTTATTGCACTTTTATTTACTTCAAATGCATCTGCTAATTCAGAAGAGGTACATTCCTTAGCTTGGTGAATGTATCTTAATATGTAGTGCTGATCATTTGTCAGTTCATTTCCGATTTGACCCTTAATCAAAGATTCTGCTTTTTTATGGACTTGAAAAGACAGCGTCACATAGCGATCAATTAATTCTTGAATGGTTTTGTTCTCCATATATCGTTCTCCTCACTTTTCGGACAAATAGTTAAACTCTTTAACTATTCACTTGTTTAACTATAAAACAAGGTGAAATTCACGTCAATATTCCCTTAAGGAAAAATTAAGGAAACGTCGCAATAATATTTTATGACAAACTTTGAGCTTCCTAGGGAACTGCCTAGGGTTAGAAAAGGAGCAGAGCATGATGAAAAAATGGGTAATGTTAGCAGTTGGAATATTGGTTGCTGGTTTTGTTGGCTATCAATATTATTCATCAAAAACAAGCAGTCAAACAGTTTCAGCACAGGTAAGAACAGCTACGGTACAAAAAGGAACGCTAGAAGTTAAAATCAGCGGATCAGGAACAGTTCAACCCGTTACAAGTGAAGATATTAAAGCCAAGGATAATAATGAAATTGATGAAGTTTTAGTTGCTACGGGGGAAGAGGTAAAAGAGGGTGATGAACTGATCACATTTACTGATGGAAGCGATCCGATTACAGCACCTGCGTCCGGAATTGTGACTACTTTATCCGTTTCTGCAGGTGAACGGACAACAAGTGGACAAGTTGTTGCACATGTTACGAACTATAAAGACTTGGAGACAGTGGTACAAATAGATGAACTTGATATTCCTAAGATTAAAAAAGATCAAACAGTAAATATCAAAATAAATGCCTTCCCAGACCAAACATATACAGGTAAGGTAACAGATATCGCTGAAGAGGGAACTTCATCCAATGGTGTGTCTACCTTTGATGTAACGATACATATTGGTAAACCAGATAATCTTAAAGTAGGTATGAGTACAGAGGCTAGTATTTTAACAGCGAGTAAAAAGGATGCATTATATGTACCGCTAGATGCCATTCACAGCAGTAATAATGAAAAATATGTCCTAGTAATATCAGCCCCGGACAATTCACAATCAAATGGTGGAACAGAGCAACAAATGGTAAAAACGGGATTAGCTAATGAAGATTATGTAGAAATTACCGAAGGTTTAAAAGAAGGAGAAGTTGTTCAATTACCACAGCTCGCCACTGGAACCTCTTCAAGCAATATGAGAGGCTTCATGCAAGGTGGAGGATTTGGCGGTGGAAATATGGGCGGAATGGGCGGTTTTAACCGTAGTGGTGGTCGTCAAGGACAATTTAGTGGAAGGGCCGGTAACTGATGATAGCTAAACCAATTATTCAAATCAAAGATTTAATGAAGACCTACCAGCTTGGAGGAGAAACTGTCCATGCTCTCAATAAAGTATCAATTGAAATAGAGCAAGGAGAATTCTTAGCCATCATTGGTCCATCTGGTTCTGGTAAATCCACACTAATGAACATGTTAGGCTGCCTCGACAGACCGCAGTCGGGAACATATTTATTGGATGGAAAAGACATCAGCAAAATGAATGACAATCAATTGGCGACGATTAGAAATAAAAAAATAGGATTTATCTTTCAAAATTTTAATCTCTTAACTAAGTTAACAGCACTTGAAAATGTAGAATTGCCATTGTTATATAGTGGGGTTCCCACCAAAGAACGACGGGAGAGAGCTTTAGAAAGTCTTGAAAAAGTAGGATTAAAGGAGAGGGCCGGCCATTTGCCAACCCAGCTTTCGGGAGGACAGCAGCAACGGGTAGCGATTGCTAGAGCGCTTGTTGGAAATCCATCCATTCTTCTTGCGGATGAACCTACAGGGGCACTGGATAGCAAAACTAGTAAAGAAATTCTACTAATTATGAAAGAGCTAAATGAATCAGGGCATACGATTATTTTAATAACGCATGATTTAGCGATCGCAAAGCAAGCGAAGAGAATGGTTAGTATTCAAGATGGCCAGCTTCAAGAAAACGGGGGTGAACTTGTTGGCAATCTTTCAATCTATTAAAATGGGACTCCGCAGTATTAGAGGGAATAAGCTTAGGTCTGCTTTAACAATGCTGGGAATGATTATTGGAGTGTCCTCCGTCATCATCCTTGTTTCAATTGCACAAGGATCGGCCAAAAATGTGACGAGTCAGATTAATCAGCTTGGAACGAACCTCTTAACGATTAATACCTTTGGCACAGATTTAGCATTATCAGAAGATAAAATCGATGGACTTGGTAAACTAAATGGTGTGAAGGCTATTTCTCCTGTTGTTTCTGGACGGGTAAATGTTAAAAAAGATAAAACCTCTTCACAAGTGACACTAACGGGAACAAATGCTGCTTATTCCACTGTGCGTGACACAAAGGTGAGTGCGGGGCGTTTCATAACAGATCTTGATATCGAATATAGACAAAAAATTGCAGTAATCGGAGCAGATACGGCTTCTACCTTTTTTGGTGCGGAAACCCCAGTGGGTCAATACATTCAAATTGAGGGAACATCCTTTAAAGTAGTCGGTGTCCTAGTATCAAAAGGGAGTTCACTTGGACAAAGCGGTGATAATGTGGTTATCGTCCCACTAAGTACGGGACAGCGTTTAGTCAAGAGTACAACAATTAATCAAGTATATCTTCAAGGAAAAAGCGAAGAGCAAATGGACTATGTCATGAATGAAGTGGAAATGAAAATGGCTTCGTTATTTCCTAATAAGAGTGATTCCTATAGTGTAACAAACCAGCAGGATTTAATGGATACGATGAGTTCTGTGACAGATACGATGACTATGATGCTTGGCGGGATTGCTAGTATTTCTCTACTTGTCGGTGGAATAGGAATTATGAATATTATGCTTGTATCTGTTTCAGAACGAACCAAAGAAATTGGTATTCGTAAAGCAATAGGGGCGAAAAGACGAGATGTCCTTTTACAATTCCTAATTGAAGCGGTTGTCTTAAGTGGAGTAGGTGGGGTTATTGGGATATTAGCAGGAGTAGGCATAGGAAAACTATTATCCTCTCTTTTAAGCTTAACCGTATCGTTTACTTCTTCAGTAATGATATTATCGTTTTTATTCTCGTTAGCAGTAGGTGTGATTTTTGGAGTATTCCCTGCTAATAAAGCTTCTAAGTTGAATCCGATTCAAGCACTGAGATATGAATAGTGAAACAAAACGGATCGCACCTTTTGCGGCCGCTTTGTTTCCTCTATAATATTAAAATAGATCTTTTTACTAGGAGAGATAGAGATGCGTTTACTAGTTGTCGAAGATAATCTTTCGTTGTTGGAATCAATTGTTGAACTATTATCAGATGAATTTGAAGTGGATCAGGCAACGAATGGGGAAGATGCTTTATTTTTAGCCATGCAAAATATCCATGATGTGATTGTATTGGATGTAATGATTCCTGAAATAGATGGATTTGAAGTGCTCCAAACAATAAGAAAAGAAGGCTTAAAAATACCAGTTCTTTTTCTAACAGCCAGAGATTCCCTTGAGGACCGTGTGAAGGGACTTGATAGCGGTGGAGATGATTACTTAGTGAAGCCATTTCAAGCGGCTGAGTTAAAGGCAAGGATTCGTGCATTATTACGAAGAAGCGGCAGCCTAACAACAAATCAGACTCTTCAATATCGTGGAATTGAATTGTTGGGAAAAGAAAGAGACATTCTTGTAAACGGAGATCCAATTAAACTTACCTCGAAACAATATGAGTTATTAGAATATCTGATTCAAAATAAAGGGGCTATTTTAACAAAAGAACAAATATATGATCGTGTTTGGGGTTTCGATTCTGATACAACAATAGCAATCGTTGAGGTCTTCATGCATCATCTTCGTAAAAAACTTGAACCTTCAGGGTATCATGTTGATATAAAAACGATTCGTGGCGTAGGTTACATGCTTAACGAAGAATAGGGGGCGCAAATGTTCCGGCAAACTCATATACGATTAACCTTTATTAATTCACTTGTCTTTATTGTCCTCATTAGCATTCTAGGAAGCACCATCTATTTTTATACAGATAGTAGATTATATAAGGATGTCAATCAGTCTTTACAAGAATCTCTTAACCATTTTCAGGAGCAGCCAAGACCTGGTATTGGTCCTGATAAAGATGACATGCGAGAGGGAGAAGGGAAGTCTTTCCTGCGGGTCATGAGAAGAGACCCGAGAATTATGACATTAATATGGGATTCAAATAAGAAACTTATAGCAGAGCAAAATCGTGAAGCGGACCTGTTTCTCGATCATGAAAACGCGATTCGTCCTAAGGCATTAAACCGCCTGCAGGACGTAGATGTGGAGGAGTTTTCTTATAGGTATGTAGCGTTTGAGGTTGACCATCCTGAATTTGGGAAAGTGACGGTCCAATTTATTCGAAACGTTAACTCTGAAAAAGAATTACTCAACCGGTTATTATTAATTATTACAGTTGGTATTGGAATTGGAGTGGTATTAGCTGTTTTCTCTGGATATTTCTTAGCAGGCAAGGCGCTAGTCCCAATCAAAAGAGCATGGCAAAAACAGACTGAATTTGTATCGGATGCATCACACGAATTAAGAACCCCTTTAGCTGTAATCCAGGCAAAAACGGATATTCTTTTTCGATCACCGAGTTCAACAATTCAAGATAAAATTTTAGATATATCCGCGATTTCAAATGAATCACGAAGACTCTCGAAACTCGTTACTAATTTATTGACGTTGGCAAGATCTGATTCTGATCAAATTGAAATGAAGAAAAAAGCTTTTCGGCTAGATGAACTATTAAAAGAAATTATTCATCATTATGAAGAAATTACGATGTACCAAGAAAAAACGCTTCAGATGAGTGCGCTGGAACCTGTTGAATTCTTTGCGGATAAAGAAAGAATTCACCAGCTTATTGTCATTCTACTAGATAATGCAATGAAATACACAAAGGAGGGAGGAGAAATTCTGTTATCGTGTAGACAAAGTCACTCCTCCATTTATTTGGAAGTGAAAGATAACGGGATTGGAATCCCAGAAGAAGATATTCCAAAAATCTTTGATCGTTTTTATCAAAGTGACAAAGCACGTACTGCAGCTGAAGGAATAGGTTTAGGCTTATCTATTGCAAAATGGATCATTGAGAAACACCATGGAAGGACAAAGGTTCAAAGTAGCCTTGGTAAAGGAACGACAATAGAGATTATTTTTCCGAGAGCCCAAAAAAATTAAATTTGGGGTCTTTTTTTTTAAGGAAATCTTAAGGAACGCCCACGATAATGAATTTATTCATTGAAACAACCATTTGAGGGGAGAAGTACTGTCATGAAGAAAATGAAAAAAGCGCACCTATGGATTGGCTTAATTGCATCAGTATTAATTTTTATGGAGTCTATTACAGGGCTACTAATGAATGAACCTTGGTTAATCGGTCAAACACAAATGGAAGGTGGAAGAGGAAACTTTCAACAAGGCCAATTTAATAGAGGACAATTCAGGCAGGGTGAGGGAGAAGCAAACGGCCAAATGCAAGGCCCGAATGGCTTTAATGGAACTAACCCATCACAGGGACAAGCTGGCATGCAGGGCGGACAAGTTCAAGGAACTGGTGGGTTTGGCAGAAATAGAAACTTTCCAGAGGGGGTTCGTGGAGAAAGGTTGGGACAAGGCTCATTCATGAATACAATCCGTGGTCTTCATGAAGGTAGAATTGGTAATACAGATGTGAAATGGTTAATTGATTTAGCAGCAATTGCGATGATGTTCCTTACTGGTTCAGGTATTTATTTATCTGTTCAAATCCTTCGTGCAGACAATAAAAGGAGAAAGCGTCAATTAGAGAACATGGAAGTTTTGTAAGATAAATACCCGAAAAAGGCTGACAATACTGTCAGCCTTTTTCTTATACTATTCAACAATGATGGTGCCTTTAAACATGTCCATACCGCAGCTAAAGGTGAATTCGCCTGTCTTCTCAGGAGTAAAGGTAAGATTTGTTGTGCCTACTTTTAAGTTGACATTGTTAATATTAAAGTCTGGAATCTTAAATGTAGATAAACAGCTATCTTCCAGTGGATTGTTAATTTCAAGTTCTACAGGTACACCCTTTTTTACACGAATGACGTTTGGTGTATATCCAGTTTCTGTTACGAGCATTTTTACTTTAGGTGAACTTTCTTTAGTGACATCCACCTCTGTTTTAGGCGTTTTTTGGGTGCTAGTTTCCTGATTAGCCTGGGTTTGTGTCGTCTCGCTTTGACCAGGAACCTCTACCATATCCGTGCTATACATAAACAAAAACAGTGAGACTAGTACAACTCCGCCTGCAATTATGGCAAAAGGTGATAGCTCATTGGTATCGATAGAAAATTTATTATTTGTAGTCACATAAATATAGACAATTACAAATCCGATAATAACAATATAGAAACCTAATAATATACCTAGTAAAATGGTAGGGTTGATATATTGTAAGAATAACCCAAGAATGGCTCCATTAATTCCCCCGATTAATCCAAATATGGATGACATCAGTATTGCTAGTAACCCAATTGGGTGTCCTGCTAAGAAGCCAATAACGAATCCTATGATCATGCTGACGCCAACGA